>NZ_JAMYQI010000010.1:0-331522 GCF_040320805.1 Mesorhizobium sp. M0615
AAACTTAAAATTTGTCGGTTAATTTGTCAAAAAAACCCCTCGCATTGGGCCCCTTGGGTCTACATCAATTCCGTCTCCCCCCCCAGCGTTGAGCTGCGATACACACCTCTCCCCCGATCAACGGGGGAGAGGAAGGGCTCCCTTCCGCAACCGCTGCGGAGGATGGGCAGGCAGGTGAGGGGCAGCGCAAACGTCCGCAGGAGATTCAAACCCTGCGCTGCCTTAGACCGATATGCGAGATTGATCCGAGCTGGCGCGCCAGCGCCACTTATGTCCAACACGGTACGAATCCGGCCGATGCAAAATCGTTACCTGCCCTATTTATTGACCTTGCCCAGCCTGTTTCTGGCCGCAGTCGTCATCTTCTGGCCGGTCTGGGACCTGATCCAGATATCGACGCATGATGTCAGCCGTTTTGGGCAGCTGCGGGACTTCAACGATTTCGCCAATTATTCCGCCTTCCTCGCCGATCCCGATTTCCTGGCGGCACTCTGGCGCACCGGCCTGTGGACCGTGCTGGTGGTCGGCGGCGCGCTGCTGTTGTCCGTCCCCGTGGCGATGATCCTCAATACCGATTTCTACGGCCGCGGCATTGCCCGAGTCATCATCATGCTGCCCTGGGCGGTGTCGCTGACGATGACGGCGGTGGTCTGGCGCTGGGCGCTCAACGGCGAAAGCGGGATGCTGAACTCGGCGCTGATCGGGCTTGGCCTGATCCATGAGAACATCCAGTGGCTGGCGCGCGCCGAGACGGCATTCCCGATGCAGGTGCTGATCGGCATATTGGTGACGGTACCGTTCACCACGACCATCTTCCTCGGCGGCCTGTCGTCGATCCCCGACGACCTCTACGAGGCGGCGGCCCTGGAGGGGGCGACGCCGCTGCAGCAGTTCCGCGAGATCACCTTTCCGCTGCTGAAGCCGTTCATCAACATCGCCATCGTCCTCAACACCATCTACGTCTTCAATTCCTTCCCGATCATCTGGGTGATGACGCAGGGCGGGCCGGCCAACTCGACCGACATCCTGGTCACCCATCTGTACAAGCTGGCCTTCCGCATCGGCAAGCTTGGCGAAGCATCGGCGGTGTCGCTGCTGATGTTCGCCATCCTTTTGATCTTCACCATGATCTATGTGCGCCTCGCCATGCGGGAGCAACGCGCATGATGCCCAAGCTGAAGCGCACGATCATTGCCTGGCTGCTGCTTTCGCCGCTGCTCGTGGTGACCATCTTCCCCTTCGCGGTGATGTTTTTGACCGCGGTCAAGCCGCGGCAGGAGGTGCTGTCGCCGACCTGGTGGCCAAGCGAATTCCACTGGTCGAATTTTGCCGACATGTGGGTGGCGACCGGCTTTGGCGAGGCGCTGGCCAATTCGCTCTATGTCTCTGTTATCGCCACCGTCGGCGCCATCCTGATCTCGGTGCCGGCTGCTTACGCCATGTCGCGGTTTCGCTTTGCCGGCTACGGCGCCTTCCGCCAGTTCCTGCTGATCTCGCAGATGATCTCGCCGATCGTGCTGGTGCTTGGCCTGTTCCGGCTGATGGCCGCCTGGGGCCTGATCGAATCGACGACGGCGCTCGGCGTCATCTACATGGCTTTCAACGTCGCCTTCACCGTGTGGATGCTGCAGAGTTATTTCGACACCATCCCGCGCGATCTCGAGGAAGCAGCGTGGATGGAGGGCGCCGGCCGCTGGCTGACCTTGCGAAAAGTGTTTCTGCCGCTTTGCCTGCCGGCAATCGCGGTCACCGCCATCTTCACCTTCATCAACGCATGGAATGAGTTCGTCGTTGCGCTCACAATGCTGCGCAGCCAGGAAAGTTACACGCTGCCGATCCAGGTGTTCTCGCTGGTCGCCGGCCGCTACACGATCGAATGGCACCATGTAATGGCGGCGACGCTGCTGGCGACGCTGCCGGTGGCGATTCTGTTCATCTGGCTGCAGCGCTATCTCGTCCGCGGGCTGGCGCTCGGGGCGGTCAAATAACCGCGCCATTCACAACGGAGCTTTCATGCGCATCTTCACCGCCTCGCTGGCGACCGAAACCAACACCTTCTCGCCGGTGCCGACCGACCGGGCGTCGTTCGAGATGGCGTTCTATGCCGGGCCGGGCAAGCATCCAGACACGCCGACCTTGTGCTCATCGACGATGGTCGCGCTGCGCCGGCGTGCGGCTGCCGAAGGGCTGACCGTCATCGAAGGCACCGCCACTTGGGCGGAGCCGGGCGGGCTGGTGCAGCGGCAGACCTATGAGGCGTTGCGCGACGAGATTCTCGGCCAGTTGAAGGCAGCCTTGCCGGTCGACGCCGTCATCCTCGGCCTGCACGGCGCCATGGTGGCGCAAGGCTATGACGATTGCGAAGGCGATCTGCTGGAACGGGTTCGCGCAATCGTCGGGCCCGACGTGGTGATCGCGGTGGAGCTCGACCCGCACAGTCATCTGACCCCAAAGCGCGTCGCGGCATGCAATGTCATGGCCTATTTCCTCGAATTCCCGCACACCGACTTCTATGAGCGCGGCGAACATGTCGTCGAGCTTGGATTGGCGGCGGCGCGCGACGAGATCAAGCCGGTGATCTCGACCTTCGACTGCCGCATGATCCAGGTGCTGCCGACCAGCCGCGAGCCGATGCGCTCCTTCGTCGACCGCATCAAGGCGCTGCACGGCAAGGACGGCGTGCTGTCGGTGTCGGTCATCCATGGCTTCATGGCCGCGGACGTGCCCGAAATGGGCACGCGCATCCTGGTCGTGACCGACAATGACAAGGCCAAGGGTGATGCGCTGGCGGAGTGGCTAGGGCGCGAGCTTTACGCCATGCGCGAAAAGACGGCGATGACGATGCTGAACACCGAGGATGGCATCGCGCGGGCACTGGCGGTGCGCAAGGGAAACCCCGGCAAGCCGGTTGTGATTGCCGACATCTGGGACAATCCCGGCGGTGGCGTCGCCGGCGACGGTACCGTTGTGCTGCGCGCCATGTTGGAACAGGACGTTGACAATTTTGGCGTGGCGACGATCTGGGACCCGATCGCCGTCACATTTTGCCAGGCGGCAGGCGAAGGCGCCGTCATCGACCTGCGCTTCGGCGGCAAGGCCGGGCCGCTGGCCGGCGAACCGATCGATGCGCGCGTCAAGGTGTTGAAGGCTGTCCGCGAGGGCTGGCAGAGCTTCGGGCCAAGCCGGGTGACGCTCGGGCCAACGGCGCTGGTGCGCGTCGAGGGCACGGAAATCGACATCATCCTCAACACCAACCGCACGCAGACCTTCGAGCCGGATATTTTCTCGAACATCGGTATCGATCCGATGAGCAAGGGCATATTGCTGATCAAGTCGACCAACCATTTCTACGCCGGCTTTGAACCGATCGCGGCGGAGATCATCTATGTCTCGGCGCCGAGCTCGTATCCGAGCAATCCGGCGGTGACGGATTACAAGAAGCTGACGCGGCCGGTTTGGCCAAGGGTGGCGGATCCTTGGAAGGTCTAATCTCCTTGAGGGGGAGATGTTGCCCAAGTTGACGGGGGGTCGCCTCGCGTGAAGCGCCGACCTTCATCTGCCGCAGGAGGTCGAGCCCAGTCGGACCGACCCCCCTCTGGCCGCTTTGCGGCCATCTCCCCCTCGAGGGGGGAGATAAGCTGGCGCTATAGCAATCCCCGCTTCACCATCATCGCTTCCGGCGAAGGCATCTTGCCGCGGAACGCCGTGTACAGCTCCTCCGGATCCTTCGACCCGCCGGCGGCATAGATATTCTTCCGAAGCCGTTCCGCCAGCGCCGGGTTGAAGGGATCGCCGGTCTCCTCGAAGGCGGCGAAGGCGTCGGCGTCGAGCACTTCCGACCACATGTAGGAATAGTAGCCGGCTGAATAACCGTCGCCGGAGAAGATATGGCCGAAATGCGGGGTGCGATGACGCATGGCGATGGTGTCGGGCATATCAAGCTTTTCCAGCGTTTCGGCTTCGAAACGCAGCGGTTCCGCCGGCGCATCCGGCCGCGCGTGATACGCCATGTCGATCAGCGCCGACGCTGTGAACTCGACCGTGGCGAAACCGGCGCCGAACGTGCGGGCGGCCAGCATCTTGTCGAGCAGCGACTTCGGCATCGGCTTGCCGGTCTTAACATGCAGCGCATGCTTTTCCAGCACTGCGGGCACCGTCAGCCAGTGCTCGTAGAGCTGCGAAGGCAGTTCGACGAAATCGCGGGAAACCGAGGTGCCCGCCACCGACGGCCAGGTGACGTCGGTCAGCATGCCGTGCAAAGCATGGCCGAACTCGTGGAACAGGGTCTTGGCCTCATCGACCGACAACAGCGCCGCTTCCCCGGCCGGCGGCTTGGCGAAGTTCATGATATTGTAGATCACCGGCTTGGAGCCATCGCCAAGCTTGTAGCCCGACTTCAGCGCGCTCATCCACGCGCCGGAGCGCTTCGAGGACCGGGCGAAATAGTCGGCGAGGAACAGGCCGCGCTCGCTGCCATCGGCGTTCTTCACCACGAAGACGCGCGCGTCGGGATGCCAGGCGGCGATGCCCTTCTTCTCCTCGAAAGTGATGCCGAACAGTTTTGTGGCGACGTCGAAGCAGGCGTTGATGACCCGGTCGAGCTGCAGATAGGGTTTCAGTTCCGCCTCGTCGAAGGCGAATTTTTCGGCGCGCAACTTCTCCTGGTAGAAGCGCCAGTCCCAGGCGGCGAATTTTTCGTTGCTGCCTGCCTTGGTCGCCAGCCGCTCCAGCTCCTTCTGGTCGGCGGCGGCCTTCTCCAGCGCTTTCTCCCAGACCGGGTCGAGGAGGTCGTGCACAGCCTTCGGCGTCTTGGCCATGGTGTCGTCGAGTTTCAGCGCGGCGAACGAGGCATAGCCGAGCAGCTTGGCCTTTTCGGCGCGCAATTTCAGCATGTCGCGCACCACTGCGGTGTTGTCGCTGGCGCCGCCGTTCTGGCCGCGCATGGTGAAAGCGCGGAAGGCGGTCTCGCGCAGGTCGCGGCGTTCGGAGAAGGTCGTGAACGGCTCATAGATAGAGCGCGACAAGGTGACTGCGTAGCGGCCTTTCTGGCCGCGCGTCTCGGCGGCTTCGGCCATCGAACTCTTCACGAAGTCCGGCAGGCCCGCAAGATCAGCCTCGTCGAGGAAAAGCGCCCAGTCGCGCTCGTCGGCCAGCACATTCTGGCCGAAGGTCGTGCCGAGCGAGGACAGCTCCTCGCTGATGTTGGCCAGCCGCTTCTTGCCGTCGGCGTCGAGTTTTGCGCCCGATCGCACAAAGCCTTTCCAGGTCTTCTCCAGCACCCGCAGCGTCTCGACGTCGAGTTTTAGCGTCTCCCGGCGCTGGTAGAGGTCGTCGACGCGGGCAAACAGTTTCTCGTTCATCGAGATCGCCGAGAAATGCCGCGACATCTTCGGCGAGATCTCACGCTCCAGCGCCTGGATCGCATCGTTGGTGTGGGCGCCGGCCCGGCACCAGAAGATCGACGAGACATGGTCGAGCGGCTCACCGGCGAGCTCGAGGGCTGCCAGCGTATTCTCGATGGTCGGCGCATCCTTGTTGCCGGCGATCGCATCGATTTCGGCCTCATGTGCCTTCAGCGCCGCGTCGAACACCGAGGAGAAATCGTCGTCGCCGATGCTGGCAAAATCCGGCAGGCCGAGCGGCCCTTGCCATTTGGTCAGCGGATGGGCGGCGAGATCGACGGTTTTCGTGGACGGCATGGGGGATCTTTCGATGATTGGCGGAGCTTGCTGACCGATGTAGGGCGATGACTGGCGCGGCGCAACAGCGCGGCCGTTCCAGCCCGCGTCAGAAGCCGTCGCAATGTTCCGCGATCGCCGCTTGCGAACTGGCGGTGATGCGGTTGCCGGTGACGCCGAACGTCTCCTGCATCAGCATGTCATTGTTGGGGAAATCATAGCAGGCGATGACAGTGGTGACGCCGGCCTCGCTCTTTTCGACGCGATGCCGGATTCGGCGCCGGCGACCGCGCCCTTCCATTCGTCGATCGACGCGATGAACTCCTGCTTCGACTGCACGACGCCGAGATCGTCGAGCTTGATGCGGACATCGTCGGCGAGCAGGTCCGACAATTCGGTGCGATCGGCGACCAGCAGCGCCGAATACCAGCGGTCGATAATGGCGCCGTCATCGGAGCGGGCAGGGACGAGCGAAATCAGCAGCGCCGCTACGGCGAAAGCGATCGCAGGCCAAACCCGCATTCTTGCCTCCTCTTATTTGACCATGCCCTTATCCGAAATCCGGTTCCCACTTTTCGGGATCATGGGTCTACGTCAAATCCGGCCGCTCGAAGTCGCCGGTGTCCTTGTTCATCACCCAGAGCTCGCCGGTCGAGATGTCGAACCAGGCGCCATGCAGCGACAGCCGCCCCTTGCCTTCGAGGATGGAGACGCAAGGGAAGGTCCTGAGATTGGCGATCGAATAGCGGATGGAAATCCGCTCCAGCGCCGTCTGCCGTTCGGTTGCCGTCATGAACGTGCTGGACGAAACGGTTTCGGCCGCCGGCGCGATCAGGCTCATCCATTTGCCGATGAAGTCGCCGGGCGACAGCGGCGCCGAATTGGTGTCGAGCGCGGCGCGGATGCCGCCGCAGCGGCCATGGCCCATCACCACGATGTTTTTCACCTTCAGGCTCTGCACGGCGAATTCGAGCGCGGCCGAGGTCGAGTGGAACTCGCCGTCCGGTGCATAGGGCGGCACCAGATTGCCGACATTGCGCAGGACGAACAGTTCGCCCGGACCGGCGTCGAAGATCGCCTCGGGGGCAGAGCGGGAATCGCAGCAGGCAACGATCATGGTTTCGGGCGCCTGCCCTTCGCGGGCGAGCTCGCGATAGCGTCCGCTCTCGGTGAGATAGCGGCCATTCATGAAGTTGCGGTAGCCGGTCCAAAGATGTTCGGGGAGATGGGGCATGGGCTAGGGATGAAGCCTTTCGGGGTTAGCGACGGCAGCTCATTTCAAGTTAGAAAGGCTCTAACGGCAAATGCCCGTCGCGGGCAATGCCGAATTGCAGATGGCTTCGTCGCAAATCGCCATGCCGCACGCATGGCTCGCCGCTTGCCTCACGCCCAGATCGCCAGGGGAATGCCCAAACGGTCGGCAAGCGGCGGGTCGGGAAACGGCTTTGCCTCGCCGCCGGCAATGCGTCCGGCAATCAGCATCATCGCTGCGGCGTCGAGGAAATCGTCGGCGGCAGCACCGCGTTGCGGCGGCTGGTCAAGGAAGGCTCTGGTATAGCCGTGCCGGCAGAGCAGTGCCTTGCGCTCTTCCATCCCGGCAGGATTGACTGCGCCCTTGATCTTCTTCGGCAGCGTCATCGGTTTTTCGCCGTTCAGCCGGCAGAAGGCCACTTCGGGGTGCGATTCGAAGACGCGGCGGCGCAGTTGCGGACGTGCGATCAGCAGCGCGTCGATCTCGCGTATCTTGGCAAAGATGCCGAAGGCCTGGATCGAGACGCCGCGTGGCGGATCGGAGGTCGCCCTGGCCACCTCGCTGGCGCGCCGATGCGCCTCATACCAGGCCTCGACCGTGGTGAAGTCGCTGATGTCGGCGTAGAGGGCCGCGCGGGACGGGATAGAGAAGACGCTGAATTGCCGTGCTCCGAGCATTGGCCGTACCAAGGTCTCCGGCCCGCGCCCGCCTCTTTGCGAGACGTCCGGCAGGCCGATCGGCATGTCGACGGCCACTGTCGCATCGGCGGGCAAGGCGTCGAGCAGGGCCGCAAAGCTGGGAAAGACGCGGACTGACGGCGCGGCATCCAGATCGCGGCGGACGGCGATCCAGCCGGCCTTGCAGCCGTCGGCGCCGACGACCACGGTCGAGGTCACGCCCGGCGGTCCCGCCCCGGATGCGTGAGGTGGCGCAGCTGCACCATCGCCATCGGGTGCGACAGGCTCTGGGCATCGGTTTCAAGCTGCAGCTCGTCGCCGCCACGCTTGGCGGTTCGCGCCAGGATTTCGTAGACGGCGGCGGTGGTCGATTGCAGCGCCTTGATCGGCGGCTGCCCCGACAGGATGCGGGCGAGGTAGACGGCCGCAGTCAGGTCGCCGAGGCCATTCGGCGGCTTGTCGATGAGGCGGTGTTCGGCCAGCAGCGCCTGGGTGCCGTCAAGCAGCAGATTGCCGGTGCCGCCGGTCATCATCGACTGTGCCGACGTCACCAGCATTGTTGACGGTCCGGCATGGAGGGCGGCCGAGATCACGGATTTCAGATCGGGCAAGGGCGCGCCGGCCATCCACTCCAGCTCATAGCGGTTGGGGGTGGCGATGTCGGCGATCGGCATCAGTCGATCACGCATGGCGGCGGCCGTCGGCTCGGGCACATAGAGCCCGCCGGAATCGCCCATCACCGGATCGCATATATAGATCGCGTCCGGCGTCTTGGCCTTGACTGCCGCAACCAGCGAGGCGACGGCCTCGGCCTGGCCGGCCTCGCCGAGATAGCCCGACAGCACCGCGCCCACCTCGCCCAGCCAGGGCGCGCGCTCGAGATCGGCCATCAGCGCCTTGAACTGGTCGAGCGGCGGCACGATGCGCGTGGCGCGGCCATGGCCCGGATGCCAGGGCAGGATGACCGTCGGTACCGCCCACACCGGAAAGCCCAGCGTCTCCAGCGCAAACACGGCGGCGCGGTTACCGACCGAGCCGCGGGCGACATGGCTGGAAATGACGATGACCGCGCGCGGCGCGTCGGCTTTTTCGCTGTTCATGGAAAATCCTAGATACGGATAATTTCTCGTTGAATCGTCATCCTGATCTATCTCTTTGGTTGGAGCATGATCTCCGGACAAAACGGTTCCCGCTTGTCCGAGAAAACCGGTTCCCACTTTTCAGGATCATGCTCTAGCTGCCCCGGGAGACGTAGTACACGAGCCAGATCAAAAGGCCGAGGGCGACGATGAGCCCAAGTGCGCGACCGATGCGGGTGCCCCAGACCTCGATCGGATCGGATCGGTCGGCCTCCGCTGCGGTAACATGATCGCGCGCGCCTTTCGCTGCCCGTGACACCAGCGATGCGCTGCCAAGGCCGCCCTCGTTCGCCACGCGCTCGATAATGCGGCGCGATTCGCTGTCACCGTCGCGGCCTTCCGCCATGGTCCTGTCCTGTTTGCCGGCAACCATACCGTGTTCGCGCGATCAATCACAGGGCCTCGCCGGCGCATGAATGCGCGCCAGCGGCAGACATTTTCTTGAGCGCGGATTGTGCTAATGCTTCACATGCAACTTCTGTCGAGGGACCTCACCATGTTTGCCCAGCGCCTTGCCTTCCCTTTCCGCAGTCTGCCGGCCGTGCTGATGATGGCCGTCGTGCTGCCTCTGCTCGCCGGCTGCGGCTTCAACACCATCCCGACGGCGGAGGAAAACGCCAAGGCGGCATGGAGCGAGGTGCTGAACCAGTATCAGCGTCGGTCCGACCTCATTCCCAATTTGGTCGAGACGGTGAAGGGCTATGCCTCGCATGAAAAGGACACGCTCGATGCGGTGGTCGAAGCGCGCGCCAAGGCGACGCAGATCACGGTGACGCCGGAAACGCTGAAGGACCCCGAAGCGCTCAAGAAGTTCCAGGATGCGCAATCAGGGCTGACCAGCGCGCTGTCGCGGCTGATCGCGGTGTCGGAGGCCTATCCCGACCTCAAGGCCAACCAGAATTTCCTGGCGCTGCAGGCGCAACTCGAAGGCACCGAGAACCGTATCGCCGTGGCGCGGCGCGACTACATCCTGGCGGTCAAGGATTACAATCTGACGCTGAGGACCTTTCCGTCGGTGCTATGGGCAACCTTCTGGTTCCGCAGCAACGAGCCCTTCGCCAACTTCACCGTCGAAGAAGACAAGATGCAGCCGCCGAAGGTCGATTTCGGCACGAAGCAGGGCGGGTGATGACGTCTGCTTGGCCTTTGCCAGCCTTGCGTTCCTTCACACCCCCCTCTGTCCTGCCGGACATCTCCCCCTCAAGGGGGGAGATCAGCTGTCTTCTGTCCTTGCGCCAAATATCAGCGTTGCCGGCTGAGCGTCGGCAGCGAGATTGCCAATCTCCCCCCTCGAGGGGGAGATGTCCGGCAGGACAGAGGGGGACGCGAAGGAACGCCAACCTTGGTGTTCTTCTCGCCTTTCTGGCCGTCTTCCTGCCCCTCACCGCCTTCGCCGCCGACCTCCCCGCGCTGACCGGCCGCGTCGTCGATAACGCCGGCATTATCGACGCGGGAACCAAAGCCGCGCTCACCCAGAAACTCGCCGACTTCGAGACCAGAGGCTCCGACCAGATCGTCGTCGCCACCATCCCCAGCCTCGACGGCGAGGAGATCGAGCCTTACGCCAACCGGCTGTTTCGCTTCTGGAAGCTCGGCCAGGCCAAGGAAAATAACGGCGTGCTGCTGCTGGTGGCGCCGAACGACCGCAAGATGCGCATCGAGGTCGGCTATGGGCTGGAAGGCACGCTGACCGATTTGCACACCAAGCTGATCATCGAAAACGACATGGTGCCGGCGTTCCGCGCCGGCGATTTCTCCGGGGGCATTTCCAAGGCCGTCGACGACATGGTGATGGTGCTGGAAGGCAATCCGGAGGAATTGGAGGCGCGCGGCGAGCGCAACCAGAAGCCGCCCATCAATACCGACAATCTGTTCTTCGGCGTCTTCATCAGCATCTGGGCAATCATCTTCTTCGGCAGCATGGCCGCCTCCATCCTGCCGCCGATCTTCGGCCAAAAACTCGGTCCCGGCCGCTATCGCTGGCTCGGCATGACATTCGAGCCGCACAAGCGGTCGTCCAGCGGCGGCTGGTCTTCGGGCGGGGGCGGCTGGTCGTCGGGTTCAAGCGGTGGTGGCGGCTTTTCCGGCGGCGGCGGTTCGTCCGGCGGCGGCGGCTCCTCGGGAAGCTGGTGACGAGATGACAACACGCATCGCCAATCCCTGGCATGGCCGCTTCGCCACGATGACCGGCGCTGCCTTGCTGGTCTTGCTCGTCAGCTTCGCGGCGCTGGCGGCGGAACTGCCCGCCCTCACCGGTCGTGTCGTCGACAATGCAGGCATCATCGACGCTGCGACCGAGGCGGCGCTGACGCAGAAGCTGGCCGATTTCGAGACCAAAGGCTCCGACCAGATCGTCGTCGCGACGGTTCCCAGCCTCGACGGCGAGGAGATCGAGCCTTACGCCACCCGGCTGTTCAACGCTTGGAAGCTCGGCCAGAAGGCCAAGAACAATGGCGTGCTTCTGCTGGTGGCCGTGAACGACCGCAAGATGCGCATCGAGGTCGGCTACGGGCTGGAAGCCACGCTCACCAACCAGCACGCCACACGGATCATTGAAGGCATGGTGCCGGCCTTCCGCGCCGGGGATTTCTCCGGCGGTATTTCCAAAGCGGTCGACGACATGATCATGGTGATTGAGGACAGTCATGGTGGTTGAGGGGAACTGGTGACGGCATGACAGTACGCGTCTTCAATCCGCCAAGACCTGGCCGCGCAGCCGCGACGATCGGCATCGCGCTGTTGACGATGCTCACCATGCTGTTTGTAGCTTTGGCGGCAGACCTGCCGGCACTCACCGGGCGGGTGGTCGACAATGCCGGTATTATCGACGCCGCGACCAAGGCGGCACTGACGCAGAAGCTCGCGGATTTCGAGACCAAAGGCTCCGACCAGATCGTCGTCGCCACGATCAACAGCCTCGACGGCGAGGAGATCGAACCCTACGCCAACCGGCTGTTCCGCTTTTGGAAACTCGGCCAGGCCGGCGAAAACAACGGCGTGCTTCTGCTGGTGGCCAAGAACGACCACAAGATGCGCATCGAGGTCGGCTACGGGCTGGAAGGCACGCTGACCGATTTGCACACCAAACTGGTCATCGAAAACGACATGGTGCCGGCGTTCCGCGCCGGTGATTTCTCCGGCGGCATTTCCAAGGCCGTCGACGACATGGTCATGGTGCTGGAAGGCAACCCGGAAGAGCTGGAGGCGCGCGGCAAGCGCAACCCGGCCGACCGCAGCACGCCCATCGATCCCGTCGTCGCGGTCTTCCTGATCCTGTGGGCGGCGATGTTCTTCGGCGGCCTGGCGATGGCCTTCCTGCCGCCGATCTTCGGCACCAAGCTGTCGCCGGGCGTGTATAAATGGCTGGGCATGACCTTTCGCTACGGCCAGGGGCCGAGCGGATCGTCCTCGGGCTCCAGCAGCTGGACAACAAGTTCGTCGTCGGGCAGCGGATGGTCATCGGGAAGTTCGGGCAGCAGCTGGTCTTCGGGCTCAAGCAGCGGCGGCGGGTTTTCAGGCGGCGGCGGTTCGTCTGGCGGTGGCGGGTCTTCAGGGAGCTGGTGAGAGAAGATGGCAACACGACCGATCAGCCCACAGGACCATGAGCGCATCGCCACCGCGATCCGCGCGGCCGAGGCCAAAACCGACGGCGAGATCTACTGCGTCGTTGCGCATGCCAGCGACGGCTATTTCTTTCCCGCCGCCTTCATGGCGACATCAGGCATGCTGATTGCCAGCCTCGCCGTCGCTTATGGGCTGGAAGCCTGGTGGCTGTCGATCCGGCTGCCGCATTTCGTCATTGTCCAACTGCTGGCACTGGCCTCGGTGTTGGTGCTTTTGTGGGCGCTGCCGGGCTTGCGCATCCATCTGGTGCCGCGCCGGCAGCGTTATCAGGCGGCACATCACAATGCGCTCAGGCAGTTCCTCGCCCGCAATGTCCACCGCACCACGGCGCGCACCGGCGTGTTGGTCTTCGTGTCGATCGCCGAGCGTTATGCCGAAGTGGTCGCCGATTCGGGCATCGACAGCAAGGTCGGCCAGCATGTCTGGGACGGCGTGCTGCGCGATCTCCTGCAGCATGCCGGTCACGACCGGCTCGCCGACGGCTTCGTCAAGGCGATCGGGCAGGTCGGCGCGGTGCTGGCCGAGCATTTCCCGGTGACGTCGGGCGATGCCAATGAACTGGACGATCATCTCGTCGAGATCTGAAAAGCCAGCACGCGCTACCCGGACGGACGCCTGACCGCGCCGGCTGGGTGCGTTTTCCAGGCAGGCTTTGCCCATTGTCAGCAGTGTCGCGATCGGCTGTGAGAAAGCGGTCGGCGGGCTGACCTCGACTCTTGCAAATGGCCGATGCGGGTTTATGATTAACAAATCATGAATACGCTGAGCATCGACATCAGGAAAGCCGAACCGCGCGACGCCGGCGCCATTGCCGACGTGCACCAGCTGGCCTGGGAGGGCGCCTATTCCGGCATCATCCCGCATCGCTCGCTGACCTCGATGATCAACCGCCGCGGCGCCGACTGGTGGGCCAACGCCATCCGCCGCGCTGCCACCGTTCTGGTGGTCGAGATCGGCGGCACCATCGCCGGCTATGCCACGATCGGCAAGAACCGCGCCCGCGAGCTGAAGCAGCAGGGTGAAATCTACGAACTTTATTTGCGTCCGGAATATCAGGGCATCGGGCTCGGCAGCCGGCTGTTCAAGGCGGCGCGGGCGCGGCTTGCCGACCACGGGCTGAAGGGAATGGTGGTGTGGGCGCTGGAAGACAACCAGAATGCGCTTTCCTTCTATGCCGGCGCGGGTGGCCGCGATGTTGCCGAAGGCGTCGAGGTTTTCGAGCAGAGGGCGCTGAAGAAGGTCGCCTTCGTCTGGGAATGACCGGTCTCGGTTACAAATCATCACAAACCGTGCGCTTCCATTAGCGCTCCGTACCAATCGCCGCATTGCACCATGCCGCGCCGCCCGCTATCGATCGTGGACATCGAGAGAGGGATTTAAGCCATGCGTATCGAAGCCATTGCCATCGGAAAGAACCCGCCCGAGGACATCAACGTCATCATCGAGGTGCCGATCGGCGGCGAGCCGATCAAGTACGAGATGGACAAGGAGGCCGGCACGCTGTTCGTCGACCGTTTCCTGCATACGTCGATGCGCTACCCCGGCAATTACGGTTTCGTGCCGCACACGCTCTCGGGCGACGGCGACCCGATTGACGTTCTGGTCTGCAACACCCGCGCGCTGGTGCCGGGCTGCGTCATCAATGTGCGGCCGATCGGCGTGCTGGTGATGGAAGACAATGCCGGCCAGGACGAGAAGGTCATTGCCGTGCCGTCGCCGAAGCTGACGCTGCGCTACGAAAACGTCACCGAATACACGCAGCTGCCCGAGATCACCCGCGACCAGGTCCAGCACTTCTTCGAGCACTACAAGGATCTCGAGCCCGGCAAATGGGTCAAGATCGAAGGCTGGCACGATTCCAAATACGCCAAGAAGATGATTGTCGACGCGATCGCACGGGCGAAGGCGGCAAAGTAGCGCCGAGAGAGGCCTGCGTCTCGTTCAAGTAAGCGGCAAACGCCAGCGCGAGGCACCCCCCTCTGGCCTGCCGGCCATCTCCCCCTCAAGGGGGGAGTCGCAACGGCTTTCGTCAATTTTCAGCGCCGAAAGAAAAGCGCCGCCAGCGAAGCTGCCAATCTCCCCCCTTGAGGGGGAGATGCCCGGCAGGGCAGAGGGGGTGCCTTGCACCCACGTGACTAGTTATCCACCCGACCAAACGCCGGCACGTTGCCGATGACGGTGTGCTTGTCCTTGCCACAGGCGAAACTCTTCGCCTTTTCGTCGGCCAGCTTGCGCGCCTGGTCGTTGGCCTGCGGGTTGCCGGTGGCCAGCACGAGGCCGATGGTGCAGCCGTCGCGGGCTTCCATCTGGGCGACCTTGGCGACGAGCAGCACTTCGGTCGGCTTGTTCTCGTCCTCGGGATTGCTGATCGAGCGGCGGTGGATGACGGCAAAGGGAACGGCAACGTCGCCCTTGGTCTCGATGCGCCACTCGACCTTGGCGCCGGACGAGTTGAAGCCGGAAAAGCTCTCCCAGACCGAGGTCATGTCGCCGCCGGGCGGAAATCCGTAGAACAGCGATTCACGGGCGTCGTCATAGGCGATCAGCACGGGATAGCCACGATAGCCGGAGCAGGCGAGTTCGGCCCATTCGCCGTCGCCTTCCTGCGCCTGCGCATAGGTGACGCAGTCCTTTTGCGAGTCGAGGTCGGTGTAGACGCTTGATATGCCGTCGGCATGGGCGGTTTGGGATAGGGCGGCGAGGGCGAATGGAACAAGCAGCAGGGTTCGCATGCGGACGTCTCCCGTGAAGTTCGCCCCAGCCTATCGCCAAATCTGCGGCCGGCCTAGCGTGCCAATCTCAACGTTGGCGCCGCCCAAATCGCCCTGCCGGGCAATTCTCCCCCTGAACGGGAGAAAGTGGCCGGCTGCGCCGCTGGCGACAACCTTGCAACGCTGGCAATTGGCGAAATCGTGATGAGAGCGTTCCTCGCCCCATTTCCGGGAAAGGATGCCGGCAGGTGAGGGGCGGCGCCAACGTTCGAAATGTTATTTCTTCAAGCTCGCCTCGATCAGCAGGTCGGCGTTGTGGGCGACCGCTGCCGCCGGGCCTCCGAGGCCGAAGAGCTGGCCACTGATATAGGCGCCTTCGATCAACAGCAGCAGGCCGTCGCCGAGCGTGTCAGGGTCTTTAGCGCCCATCGCTGCGGCCATCGCGCGCAGGCGGTGGCGCAACTCCTGCTTGTTGGCCTCGCTGACGACGCGCGCCGGATGGCCATGTTCGGGATATTCCACCGCCGCGTTGGTCATGCCGCAGCCGCGATAGTCCGGCCTTTGCGTGCGCTTGCCGACGCGAGTCAGGAAAGCCCTGAGCTGTGCCCGTGGGTCGCCCGGATGGGCAGCCACGGCTTCGTCGAAACGCTCCCAATACTCACGGTCATATTGCCTGAGATAGGAAGCGGCGAGCTCGTCCTTGGAGGGAAAGCTGCGGTAGAGGCTGGGCTTGGTGACGCCGGCGCGCTTGACGATCTCGTCGACGCCGATCGCCCGGATGCCGCGGCGGTAGAACAGGTCGTAGGCCACGTCGAGGATTTTCTTGGCAGCCTTGGGCGGTGCGGCTGCATGACCGTCCTTGATGGTCAGTTCAATATTTTTGTCCGTTGGCATGGTATGACTCGATTGACGTGTTACCGATCGGTACGTATACATGTCCTCACCCTGCAACGTACCGGTCAGTAACATGATAGCTCAATCCCGTCCCTTTGGCCAGCGCTACGCTTTCGTCGTGGTTGGCGTCATCTTCCTCTGCTTGTTGATCGCGGCCGGGCTTCGTTCCGCACCCTCGGTGATGATGCTGCCGTTGGATAAAAGCTTCGGCTGGGGGCGCGATACGGTTTCGATTGCCGCTGCGATCGGCATCTTCCTTTACGGCCTGACCGGGCCGTTTGCCGCCGCATTGATGGAGCGTATCGGCTTGCGCCGCACGCTGCTTGCCTCGCTTGTGATCATGTCGGGCTCGACCGCGCTCAGCCTACTGATGACCGAGCCCTGGCACCTGTTCCTCACCTGGGGCGTGTTTTCCGGCATCGGCTCCGGCGCGGTCGCCACCGTGCTCGGCGCCACCATCGTCAACCGCTGGTTCAAGACCAATCGCGGCTTGGTGATGGGGCTGATGTCTGCCTCCAGCGCCACCGGCCTGTTGGTGTTCCTGCCGCTGCTGGCATCGCTCGCCCAGTCGGGCGGCTGGCAGCCCGTCGCTACCGCCGTCTCGATCGCCACCGCCTGTCTTCTGCCGCTGGTCTGGCTGTTGGTTCCGGAGCGTCCCGCTTCGATCGGCATGGTGCGCTATGGCGCCGGGGCCGATGACGTGCCGCCGGTATCGCCGGCATCGCAAGGCAATTTCCTGGCGCATACGCTCAACACGCTGCGCCGCGCCGCCGGCACCCGCGTCTTCTGGTATCTGTTCGCCACCTTCTTCATCTGCGGCTTCACCACCAACGGGCTGGTCGGCACGCATCTGATCTCCTTCTGCGGCGACATGGGCATCCCCGAGGTACAGGCCGCGGGCCTGCTGTCGCTTATGGGCATTTTCGACCTGATCGGGACGACGCTCTCGGGCTGGCTCACCGACCGTTTCGACCCGCGCAAGCTGCTCGGCGTCTACTACGGCATTCGCGGCCTAGCGCTGATCTATCTGCCCTATTCCGGCTTCTCGGCGACCAGCCTGATCATCTTCGCCGTGCTCTACGGTCTCGACTGGATCGCCACCGTGCCGCCGACGCTCAGGCTCGCCAACGAGGCGTTCGGTGACCGCAGCGGCCCGATCGTGTTCGGCTGGATCGTAGCCGGCCACCAGGTCGGCGCCGCCACCGCCGCTGCCTTCGGCGGCACCATGCGCGAATTGCAGGGCAATTACGAACTGGCCTTCCTGATCGCCGGCATGACGGCGATCGTGGCTGCGTGTCTGTCGCTGCTGATCAATACGAGCAGGCCGGCTTTCGATCCGGAGCCGCAAGCGGCGTAGGGCGCGGTACTAATCTCCCGCTGGTGACGCTCGATCCGGTGCGGTCGGCGTAAGCCTTTGGGTCGGTGCGAAGGATCGCTACGCCTGGAATGGGCAGCCGTCAGTCCGGGTAGCAAACCGTCGGAATCTTCGGCCAAACCGCGCTGTCGCAACCTGCAACCTGCTGCCTCTGCTTGAAAGAGGCGCTGACCGGGCCAGTGACCATTGGGTCGACGCCATCAGGGGCGTCGGCAAACATCTGCTCGGCCGTCCGGTCGGACGACGAAGCCGGATTGGCTTCCTTCACCGTGGCGGCCGATTGAGCGGCATTGGCCGCCAGCACGGCAGCGAATGCGACCGAAGCGATGAGGGGCCAAAATCGGTTGAGCTTGTCGGTCATGAATTTCGAACTACCCGGGCCCAGAAAGGTTCCCGCCTTGGTTAACAAAACCATCTCACACCGAGATGCTTAAGATTTGATGAGTATTTGGTGGTGCGCCTCCTCTTTCGCAATTGCGAAAAACCCTGTATGAGCCGCCCAACCGAAAGAGGCGGCGCCTTTTGGCCTGCTGCCTGCAACGCTCCCGAGACCACAAAATGAAAATTCGTAATATCGCGATCATCGCGCACGTCGACCATGGAAAAACCACCCTCGTCGACCAATTGCTGCGGCAATCCGGTTCCTTCCGCGACAATCAGCGCGTCGCCGAGCGCGCCATGGATTCCAACGACCTCGAAAAGGAACGCGGCATCACCATCCTGGCCAAGGCGACCTCGGTCGACTGGAAGGACACCCGCATCAACATCGTAGACACCCCCGGCCACGCCGATTTCGGAGGTGAGGTCGAGCGCATCCTGTCGATGGTGGATTCGGCGATCGTGCTGGTCGACGCCGCCGAAGGCCCCATGCCGCAGACCAAGTTCGTCGTCGGCAAGGCGCTCAAGGTCGGCCTGAAGCCGATCGTCGTCATCAACAAGATCGACCGTCCGGACGCCCGCCACGTCGAGGTGGTCAACGAGGTGTTCGACCTGTTTGCAGCGCTTGACGCCACCGACGAGCAGCTCGACTTCCCGATCCTCTACGGTTCTGGCCGCGATGGCTGGGTCTCGGAAAATCCGGAAGGCCCGAAGGACCAGGGCCTGGCGCCGCTGTTCGACCTCGTCATCAAGCATGTGCCGGAGCCGACCGTTCATCCCGGCCCGTTCCGCATGATCGGCACCATCCTGGAAGCCAATCCCTTCCTCGGCCGCATCATTACCGGCCGTATCGAGAGCGGCACGCTGAAGTCCAACCAGGCGGTCAAGGTGCTCCACCATGACGGCACGCAGATCGAAACCGGGCGCATCTCCAAGATTCTCGCGTTCCGTGGCCTCGAGCGCCAGCCGATCGAAGAGGCGCAGGCGGGTGACATCGTCGCCATTGCCGGCCTGTCCAAAGGCACCGTCGCCGACACGTTCTGCGACCTGGCGGTGACCGAGGCGTTGCATGCGCAACCGATCGATCCGCCAACCGTGACCATGTCTTTCCTGGTCAACGATTCGCCGCTCGCCGGCACTGAAGGCGACAAGGTGACCAGCCGCGTCATCCGCGACCGCCTGCTGCGAGAAGCCGAAGGCAATGTCGCGCTCAAGATCGAGGAATCGCCCGACAAGGATTCGTTCTTCGTTTCCGGCCGCGGCGAATTGCAGCTGGCCGTGCTGATCGAGACGATGCGCCGCGAAGGCTTTGAGATCGCCGTGTCGCGTCCGCGCGTCGTCATGCAGAAGGGCGAGAACGGTGAATTGCTGGAGCCGGTCGAGGAAGTCGTCATCGACGTCGACGAGGAGCACGCCGGCATCGTCGTGCAGAAGATGTCGGAGCGCAAGGCCGAGATGGTCGAGCTGCGGCCTTCGGGCGGCAACCGTCAGCGCATCGTCTTCCACGCGCCGACGCGCGGACTGATCGGCTACCAGTCGGAACTGTTGACCGACACGCGCGGCACCGCCGTGATGAACCGGCTGTTCCACGCTTACCAGCCCTACAAGGGCGAACTGCCGGGCCGCACCAACGGCGTGCTGATCTCCAACGAACAGGGCGAGGCAGTGGCCTATGCCATGTGGAACCTGGAAGACCGCGGCCCGATGGTCATCGACCCGGGCGTCAAGGTCTATCAGGGCATGATCATCGGCATCCATAGCCGTGACAACGACCTCGAAGTGAACGTGCTGAAGGGCAAGAAGCTGACCAACATCCGCGCCGCGGGCAAGGACGAGGCGGTGAAGCTGACGCCGCCGATCCGCATGACGCTGGAGCGCGCGCTGGCCTGGATCCAGGACGACGAGCTGGTCGAGGTGACGCCGAAGACCATCCGCCTGCGCAAGCTCTATCTCGATCCGAACGAGCGCAAGCGCTTCGAGAAGTCGGCCAAGGTTGTGGGCGCGGCGTAATCGTCTGATTGTCTAAATTCGAGAGGGGCGAAGCACCGGTGCTTCGCCCCTCTTGTCATTCACCCACGGCAGCCGAAATGATGGCTTCACGATCCGGCTCGTCGGCCAGGTCAATGCGAATCGCCGTGCCGTCGCGGGCCGGCTTGCGCAAAGCTCTGGCGCCTTCGGGAACAACAACCAGCAATCGTTTCTCCTCCAGCGCCTGAAGCCTTGATCGGGAGATGCCGAGTTCGCCGGCGAGCAGACGGTCGAGCCGCAGCGATGTCGGCATTTCCAGCCCAAGCCTGATTTCAAGCGCAGTTGCGCCGCCGCCTGTGTCATCCTGCCTTCGCTTTTGAACGGCGACATCGGGAAACTCCTCGACGTGGCCGACCCGGTTTCGCAACGCCACGACATCGAAGGCATGGCGGCGGGCGAGGGCCGGATCGTTGCTTTCGAGCGCTGCCAGCAGCGCGGGTTCGATGTCGCGGCGGTTGCAGCGTTCGAAAATGCCGCAATTCCACGAATTGTCGCAGTCGATGCAGCGATAGATCAGCCAGACATCAATGCGTTTGCCATTGGCGTTGACGCGGAATTTGCCGCTGCAGCGATAGGCTTTCACGGCGCCGCAGCGGTTGCAGTGGACCAGGGGTCGAGGTGCGATTTCGGGCGCGATTGCCCAGTGGATAGCGAGATGTTGGGACAAGCCGGAAGACCTTCCAGGGTGGAAGTTCTTCAGGTCGGCAATGGCGAGATGCCCATGCGGGCACGGCGTGGCGAGAGCTAGCTATGTCGGAAATCAGCTGTCACGGGCGGCAAAGCGCGCGACAACGGTTCAGCAGTGCCAAACCGGTCTCGAACCGCCGCCTGAGGAACACGTGAAATGGAGCAGGCACCGCTTAATGCGGCGCCCTGCCAAGTGTGATCAGGGGAGTTGGCGAGACCAGCGGTTACTGAGGCAAAATGAAGCTCGAAATGAATGTCGGGACGGTTCTTCTAGCGGCAAGATGCCGAGCGGGCAAGGTTCATGGCGGTGTCTCGCCCTGCTCAGGCGAAGGCGATCTGTACCTTCATCGATTTGTTGCGGTCGCCGGCGATCTCGAAAGCCGCAACCGCCTCGTCCATTGGATAGATGCCGGTCAGCAGCGGCTTGACGTCGACGCGACGGTTGTTGATCAGATCGACGGCCAGCGCGAACTCGTCGTGGAAACGGAAGGAGCCGCGCATCTCGATTTCCTTGGCGACGATGAGATTCTGAGGCAGCGACATGTCGCCGCCAAGGCCAAGTTGCACGAGCACCCCGCGCGGCTTCAGCACATCGAGCCCGGCTCGCACCGCGCGCTCATTGCCTGAACATTCGAACATGACGTCGAAACTGCCCTTCTCGACATTGTAGCCAGCGAGCTTGTCGGCATCTGTGGCGACATTGATGGTGCGGTCGGCGCCGATCTCGTTGGCCTTGGCCAGAACCGCGTCCATGACATCGGTTACGACGATCTCACGCGCGCCGTGGACACGTGCGGCAAGGATGCTGAGCGCACCGATCGGCCCGCAGCCTGTGACCAAGACCCGCTTGCCGAGCAGCGAGCCGGCGCGGTTGACGGCATGCAGCGTTACCGCGAGCGGCTCGGCAAAGGCGGCTTCGTTGATGGAGACATGGTCGGCGATCTTGTGGCACTGCCAGGCCTCGGCGACGAGGCGCTGGCGGAAGGCGCCCTGTATATGTGGCATCGGCATGGCGCTGCCGTAGAATCGCATGTTGAGGCATTGGTTCTGCACGCCCTGCAGGCAGTACCGGCACGCATTGCAGGGCCGGCTGGGCGAAATAGCGACGCGGTCGCCGACCACGAGGCTGGAGACGCCGGCGCCAAGCGCCTTCACCGTGCCGGCGACCTCATGTCCGAGGATCATCGGCTCGCGCAGGCGCACCACGCCGAAGCCGCCATGATTGTAATAGTGCAGGTCCGAGCCGCAGATGCCGCCGGCCTCGACCGATATTTCGACCTGTCCGGCGCCAGGCGCGCCCGAATCGGTCTCTTCGATGCGCAGGTCTTTTGCGGCGTGGATGACGATTGATTTCACGGCCGCGATCCTTTCTCAAACCGCTGGCACGGGCAAGCCGATCTCCGAAATGTGTCGCGTTCGTTGGCCCATCAGGCAGAGGGGTGCCAAATTGACGCCGATCGGATATTCTTCGCCATCCAACGCTCGAAGGCTCCGTCATGCACCTCACCTCGCTCCTGATCTTCGCCGCCGCTTTGTTCGTCGCCGCCGGTTCGCCCGGACCGTCGATCGCAGCCCTTGTTGCCCGCGTCATCTCGAAGGGCTTTCGTGACGTGTTTCCGTTCCTGCTCGCCATGTGGATCGGCGAGGCCATCTGGCTGTCGCTGGCGGTGTTCGGGCTGGCGGTCGTGGCGCAGACCTTCCATTTCGCCTTCGTCGTCGTGAAATGGATCGGCGTCGCTTACCTCGCCTACCTCGCCTTCAGGATGTGGACCGCACCTGTCGACGCAAAAGAAGGCGAGATGCCGCGCGAGGATTCGCCGGCAAAACTGTTCTTTGCCGGCATGGGGGTGACGCTCGGCAATCCCAAGATCATGATGTTCTATCTGGCGCTGCTGCCGACGATCATCGACCTCGCTTCGGTGAGTGTCATCGGCTGGGTCGAACTGACGGCGACGATGGCGGTGGTTCTGATCGCCATCGATCTCGCCTGGGTCGTCGCGGCCTCACAGGCGCGCAAGCTGCTCAAAAGCAGGCGCGCCATGAAGATCGCCAACCGAATCAGCGCCACGACGATGGCCGGCGCTGCCGGGGCCATCGCGGCGCGTTGACCTCTCCTACGAGGAGAAGGAAACTTTCACCTCGCCATGGCGTGGTATTCGTCGTTCGGCTGCATGTCGATGGCCGCCGCCACGCGGTTCGACATGTTGAAGAAGGCGGCGGTCGAGGCGATGTCCCAGATGTCGCGGTTGGTGAAGCCGGCGTTGCGCAGTGCTTCCCTGTCCGCCTCGACGATCTTTGCCGGCTCTTCCGTCAGCTTGACGGCGAATTCGAGCATCGCCGTCTGTTTCGGTGAAAGATTGGCAGCGCGGAAGTTCATCACCATCATCTCGCCGAGAGCCGGATCGCAGGAGAGCTGGCGCACCGCCGCGCCATGCGCGGTCAGGCAATAATAGCAGTGATTGATCGAGGAAACGACGACCGCGATCATCTCCCGTTCCAGCTTCGACAGGCCGGATTCACCCAGCATCAGATCATTGTAGGTGTCGGTAAAGGCGCGCAGCTTCTTCTCGTCGAAGGCATAGGCAAGAAGCACGTTGGGAACCAGGCCGAGCTTTTCCTCGCATTTGGCGAAATAGGCTTTTGTCGCCTCGCTCAGTTCCGCGATACCGAGGTCAAGTGCGCTGATTTTGCCGGACATGGGGTCTCCCTCCTGGTTCACCGCCGCCTGACCGTCGAATTCCTGTAATTCTTATCGAGCCGTCAAACCTTTGTCGCCAAACAGCGGTCATCTGCTACCATAGTCGTAAAAGCATGTGACGGGAGGACAACATGGCGAGCGTGAAATCCGCAGCTAAGCCGAAGAAAACAGCCACCGCCGGGGTGAAACCCGACGGGAAGCCGGCCAGGCTCGCCGACTATCTGCTGGCCCGCGCGCCGGCCGAAGACATTGCCGCCTATGACGCCGCCGACCTGGAGCGCGCCGCCGACCTGGCAGGACGTGCGGTCGCCGCCCACAAGAAGGGCCAAAGTGTCGTCGCCGTCGATGCCGGGTCGGGCGTCTCCCGCGAGGGCCGCCCGATGACGATCATCACCGTCGTCAACGACAACATGCCGTTCCTGTTCGATTCGATCCTCGGCGAGATCACAGAAACTGCCGGCGAACCGACTTTGGTCACCCATCCGGTCATCGTCGTGCGTCACGGCAAGGCCGGCGTCGACGAGATCCTCGGCGACGGCAGCGCCCTCAAGGACGATGGCAATCACGACCGCCTGAGCGTCGTCCATGTCCATATTCCGCGCCTGACGGCGGAGCAGGCCGACGCGCTGGCCGACCGCCTGCGCAAGATGCTCAACCAGGTGCGCGCCGCCGTCAGCGACTGGAAGCCGATGCTCGCCCGTCTCGACCAGGCGATTTCCGAATTCCGCTATTCCGCCGTGCCGCTCGACAAGAAGAGCGTTGCCGAGGCCATCGCCTTCCTTGAATGGCTGCGCGACGACAATTTCACTTTCCTTGGCATGCGCGAGTTCAAATATTCCGGCGGCGCGGAGAGCGGCAATCTGGAGCGCGCCGACAAACCCGGTCTCGGCATCCTCGCCGACCCGGATGTGCTGGTGCTCCGGCGCGGCACCGAGGCGGTGACGACGACGCCCGAAATCCGCGCCTTCCTGCATGGGCCGGAGCCGCTGATCGTCACCAAGGCCAACGCCAAGTCGCTGGTGCACCGCCGCATTTATCTCGATTATATCGGCGTCAAAACCTACACCGCCAAGGGCACGCTTGCCGGCGAGTTGCGCATGGTTGGCCTGTTCACCTCGACCGCCTACACGCGCTCGGTGATGAAAATCCCGTATCTGAGGTCAAAGGCCGAGACCATCATCGCCAAGTCCGGCTTCGACCGGCACGACCATTCCGGCAAGGCACTGATCAACGTTCTGGAGAGCTATCCGCGCGACGAACTGTTCCAGGTGCCGGTGCCGATCCTGAAGAAGCACGCCGCGGCCATTCTCGGCCTGGTCGAGCGGCCGCGGGTGCGGGCGCTGGTGCGCGCCGACCAGTTCGACCGCTTCGTCTCGATCCTCGTCTTCGTGCCGCGCGACCGCTATGACAGCGTCGTGCGCGAGAAGATCGGCACCTATCTCAAGACCGTCTTCGAAGGCCGTTTGTCGGCTTACTATCCGGCTTTCCCCGAGGGCGGGCTGGCGCGTGTGCATTTCATCATCGGCCGCTCCGGCGGCAAGACGCCGAAGGTCGAGCAGGCGGTGATCGAAGCGGCGATCCGCGACATCGTGCGAACCTGGGACGACGCGCTGGCCGAAGCTGCGGAAGCCGTCGGCGGCGATCCATCGCTGAAGGCGATCGCCGCGCGTCTGCCTGAGAGCTATCGCGATTCCTTCAGCGCGGCCGTCGCGCTGAAGGATGCGGGGCGCATCGCCGGCATCAGCACCGCCAACCCGATCGCCATCGACTATTACCGCCATGCCGAGCAGAAACCGCATCAGGCAGCGCTGAAGATCTACCACCACGGCAGCCCGGTAGCGCTGTCGCGTCGCGTGCCGGTGCTGGAAAACATCGGCTTCCGCGTCATCAGCGAGCGCACCTTCGAAGTTGGCGAGGACGGCGGCGACACCGTCTTCGTCCACGACATGGAACTGGAGAACAGCTACGGCAAGCCGATCGACCTCAGCGATGGCGGCGCGCTGTTCGAGGACGCGTTCCTGTCGGTCTGGCGCGGCGACATCGACAATGACAGCTATAACGGGCTTGCCCAGACCGCCGGCCTGTGGTCGGGCGAAGTCAGCATTCTGCGCGCCTATGGCCGCTACCTGCAGCAAGCCGGTATCCCGCAGAGCCAGGATTTCATCGCGGCCGCGCTCAACCGCTATCCCGACATTGCGCGCGGCCTGCATGCACTGTTCGTCGCTCGTCTCGGCCCGACCGCCGAGACGGAAGGCGTCATCGCCGCCAAGCACCTCAAGGCCAAGATCAAGGACGCGCTGGAGGAAGTCCCTAACATTGATGACGACACCATCATCCGCCGCTATCTCAACCTGATCGAAGCCTCGTTGCGCACCAATCATTTCGTTGCGGGAACGAAGGCGCGGGGCCAGTCACTGGCGATCAAGCTGGACTCGCAAGCGGTCGAAGGATTGCCGGCGCCGCGGCCGTGGCGCGAGATCTTCGTCTACGGTTCCGAGGTCGAAGGCGTGCATCTGCGCTTCGGCCCGGTTGCGCGCGGCGGCCTGCGCTGGTCGGACCGCGCCCAGGATTACCGCACCGAGGTGCTCGGCCTGGTGAAGGCGCAACAGGTCAAGAACGCCGTCATCGTGCCGGTCGGCGCCAAGGGCGGCTTCTATCCGAAGAAGCTGCCGATGAGCGCCGGCCGCGACGCCATCTTCGAGGCCGGCACCTCGGCCTACAAGAATTTCGTTTCCAGCTTGCTGTCGATCACCGACAATATCGGCCTCGATGGCGTCATACCCCCAGCCGGTGTCGTCAGGCGCGATCCTGACGACCCCTACTTTGTCGTCGCCGCCGACAAGGGCACGGCAACCTTCTCCGACACCGCCAATGCCATTTCGGAGAAACACGGTTTCTGGCTCGACGATGCCTTCGCCAGCGGCGGCTCGGCCGGTTACGACCACAAGAAGATGGGCATCACCGCCAAGGGCGCCTGGGAAGCGGTCAAGCGGCATTTCCGCGAGATCAACCGCGATATCCAGACCACCCCCTTCACCGTCGTCGGCGTCGGCGACATGTCGGGCGACGTGTTCGGCAACGGCATGCTCTTGTCGCCGCAGACCAGGCTGATCGCCGCCTTCGACCATCGCGACATCTTCATTGATCCCGATCCAGACAGGGTGGAGTCGATGGCCGAGCGCGAGCGCATGTTCGCGCTGCCGCGTTCGTCCTGGCAGGACTATGACAAGACCAAGCTGTCGGAAGGCGGCGTCATCGTCTCGCGCAGCCAGAAGTCGATCACGCTGCCTGCGGCAGCGGCGGCGGCGATTGGTCTCGCCAAGACCACGGCGACACCGGCCGAGATCATGACCGCCATCCTCAAGGCGAATGTCGATCTGTTGTGGTTCGGCGGCATCGGCACGTATTTACGGGCCTCGGGCGAAACCAATGCCGAAGTCGGCGACCGCGCCAATGACGCCATCCGCATCACCGCGCTCGATGTCCGGGCCAAAGTGATCGGCGAGGGCGCCAATCTCGGCGTCACGCAGCGCGCCCGCATCGAATTCGGCATGAATGGCGGCCGCTGCAACTCCGACGCCATCGACAATTCGGGCGGCGTCAACTGCTCCGACGTCGAGGTCAACATCAAGATCGCGCTGGCGTCCGCCATGCGCAAGGGGTCGCTGACCCGGCCGGCGCGCAACAAGCTGCTGGCCGAGATGACCGACGAGGTCGCCGGCCTCGTGCTGTCCAACAATTACGAACAGACGCTCGCGCTCTCCATCGCCCGCAAGCGCGGCCTTGCCGACATCGCGCACCAGAGCCGGTTCATGGCGGCCCTGGAGGCTCGGGGCCTGCTCGACCGCGCTGTCGAGACGCTGCCGTCGCCGGCCGCCCTTGCCGAGCGCGAGGCGCGTGGCGAGCCCCTGACCCGGGCGGAGCTTGGCGTGCTGCTCGCCTATGCCAAGATCGTGCTGTTTTCCGACATCGTCGCCAGCGACGTGCCTGACGACGCGCATTTCGACCGCGATCTGATGGGCTATTTCCCTGACCGGATGGCGAAGAAATATGCGGCCGAGATCCATGGCCACCGGCTGCGCCGCGAAATCATCGCCCGCGTCGTCGCCAACGATCTCGTCAATCGCGGCGGACCGTCATTCGTCAACCGGCTGCAGGAAGCCACGGGGCGCAGCGCGGCCGACGTGGTGCGCACCTTCGCCGTGGTGCGCGACGGCTTCGCGTTGCCGGCGCTCTATCGGGAGATCGATGCGCTGGACAGCCACATCGACGGCCAGGCGCAGCTCGATCTCTACCAGTCCGTCAGCCGGCTTATCTTCGTGACCAGCGGCTGGTATCTGAAGAACGATGCCGGCACCGCAGCGCTCGGCCAGCGCATTGCCGAACTGCAAGAGGCGCGCATGGCGCTGGAGCCGAAGCTGCTCTCGCTGCTACCGGCCTTCTCGCGCGAGCGGGTCGAGGAGCAGCGGCACAGCCTCTTCAAGGCCGGCGCCCCGGAAAAGCTCGCCGGGCAGCTGGCAATGGCCGATGTGGCGGGACTGATCCCCGACATCGCACTGACGGCGCGGACGGCCAATGCCGACGTCGTCGCCTCGGCCAAGGCGTTCTTCGCCGTCAGCGATGCCTTCCGCATTCCGCGCGTCGAAGAGGCGGTGCGTTCAATCACGCCGTCGGACTATTACGACCAGCTGGCGCTGTCGCGCGCCACCGACACGATCGGCGCGGCGCGGCGCGGCATTGCGGTGGCCGCTCTCGCCGGCCATGCCGGGACGGCGGATCCTGTGGCGGCCTGGCTGGAAGCCGGCGGCGAGCGCGTGGCGCGCATCCGCGAGCGGCTGCAGGCGCTGACCGAAGGCGGGGATATCACCGTGTCCAGGCTGTCGGTGGCTTCGGGGCTGATGAGCGATCTGACGGGGATGTGAGGCTCGGGACTTTACCCTCCCCCTTGTGGGGAGGGTCGCTGCGAAGCAGCGGGGTGGGGGTGCGGCACCGACCCCCACCCCGACCTTCGGTCCGACCTCCCCACAAGGGGGAGGTAGGGGCGCGGCGCCTTTCTTCGCGTCTCTATGCAGGTAGACAGCGGCGACATCCAGGTGAGGGGCAGCGCGAATCTTTGGCGGTTTGCATGAGCATTCGAAACATGCAGACATGGCACCCGACACGGGCGGTGCCGGGGGAATCATCATGGCGGCAGTAGAAACAGCGCAGCGGGCATCCGGGCGTGGCATCTGGGGGTGGATGTTCTTCGACTGGGCGGCGCAGCCGTTCTTCACCGTCGTCACCACCTTCATCTTCGGCCCTTATTTCGTCTCGCGCATGGCCAACGATCCGGTTTCGGGCCAGGCGGCCTGGGGCTACGGCATCGCTGTTGCGGGCCTGGTCATTGCCGTTTTGTCGCCCATCCTCGGCTCGATTGCCGACCAGACCGGGCCGCGCAAGCCGTGGATTGCGTTCTTCGCCTCGATCAAGATCATCAGCCTTTGCCTGCTATGGTTCGCCGCTCCCGGCTCGAACCTTTTCCTGGTGGTGCTGTTCTTTTCTCTCGCTTCGGTCGCGGCGGAATTCTCGACCGTGTTCAACGATTCGATGATGCCGCGCCTGGTGCCGAAGAGCGAGATCGGCCACGTCTCCAACATTGCCTGGGGACTTGGTTATCTCGGCGGCATGATCGCGCTGATCTTTGTTGTCGCCTGTCTTGCAGGTTCGCTGGAGACCGGCAAGACGATCATCGGGATCGACCCGCTCTTTGGGCTCGACCCGAAGCTCGGCGAGGACGCGCGCGCCACCGGGCCGCTGTCGGCCGGCTGGTATTTCCTGTTCATCCTGCCGATGTTCTTCTTCACGCCAGACGCCATCAAAGGCATTCCGATCGGGCCGGCGGTGCGCGAGGGGCTGTCGGAACTGAAGTCGACGCTGACTGAAGTGCGCCGGCGGAAAGGCATCTTCCGCTTCCTTGTCGCCCGCATGATTTATCAGGACGGCGTCAATGCGCTGCTCGCTTTGGGCGGCACCTTTGCGGCAGCGATGTTCCATTGGTCGATCACCGAGATCGGCATGTTCGGCATTATTCTCAACGTCGTCGCCATCGTCGGCTGCCTGGTTGCCGCATGGCTGGACACCGCGCTTGGCTCCAAGACCATCGTGATGATTTCGCTCGTCCTGCTCAGCATCGCCACCATCGGCATCGTTTCGACCGGGCCAGGCTACACGCTGTTCGGCGCCTGGATGATGCCGGGAGCCGATAGTGGCGGCCTGTTCGGCACGGCGGCGGAAAAGGCCTACATTTTCTATGGCCTGTTGATCGGGCTGGCGTTCGGACCGGTGCAGGCGTCGTCACGCTCCTACATGGCGCGCAGCGTGACCGCGGCCGAATCCGGCCGCTATTTCGGCATCTATGCGCTGGCCGGAAGGGCGACGAGTTTCCTGGCGCCGTTCATGGTGGCGTCGATCACGCTCGCCAGCGGCTCGGCGCGGCTCGGCATGGCGGCCATCGTGCTGTTCCTGGGCGTTGGGATCGCGATATTGATCTGGACGCCGTACCCGGCGGATCAGCCGGTGGAATAGCGCCGCACTTTTCCTTCTCCCCTGCGCTTCGCGCCGATCCACCTTCTCCCACAAGGGAGAAGGGAAGGCGGCGCCTAATGCCTAAAATGCCTCACGCCCGTAAACACCATGGCGATGCCATGTTCATCGGCGGCGGCGATGACGTCTTCGTCGCGCATCGAGCCACCGGGCTGGATCACGGCAGTGGCGCCGGCTTCGATGGCTGAGATCAGCCCATCGGCGAAAGGGAAGAAAGCGTCGGAGGCGACCACCGAGCCTTGGGTCAGCGGCTCGGCGAGACCGGCCGCTTCCGCCGCGTCGAGCGCCTTGCGTGCGGCGATGCGCGAGGAATCGACGCGGCTCATCTGGCCGGCGCCGATGCCGACCGTGGCGCCGTCCTTGGCGTAAACGATGGCGTTCGACTTGACGTGCTTGGCGATGCGGAAAGCGAATTTGAGGTCGGCCATCTCGGCCGCCGTCGGTGCGCGCCTGGTCACCACCTTCAGTTCGAGACCGTCGACCACCGCGTTGTCGCGGCCCTGGACGAGCATGCCGCCGGCGACGGATTTCACAGTGATGCCGCCGGCGTGCGGATCGGGGAGACCGCCGGTGACCAGCAGGCGCAAATTCTTTTTGGCGGCGATGATGCGGACAGCGTCCTCCGACGCGTTCGGCGCGATGATCACCTCGGTGAAGGTTTTTACGATCTCCTGCGCCGCTTCCGCATCGAGGATGCGGTTCATGGCAACAATACCGCCAAAGGCCGAAACTGGGTCGCAGGCCAGCGCTCTCGCATAGGCAGCAGCCAGCGAAGCGTCCTCGGCGACGCCGCATGGGTTGGCGTGCTTGATGATGGCAACGGCGGCGCAGCGGTTGGGATCGAACTCGCCGACCAGCTCGAAGGCGGCATCGGTGTCGTTGATGTTGTTGTAGGACAGCTGCTTGCCCTGCAACTGGCGAGCCGTGGCGACCCCCGGCCGCTTGTCGCCATTGACGTAGAAGCCGGCGCTCTGATGCGGGTTCTCGCCATAGCGCATGACGCTTTCCAGCCTGCCGCCGAAGGCGCGCCAGGTCGGGTGCTCGATCTCAAGCGTTTCGGCGAACCAGCCGGAGATCGCCGCATCGTAGCTGGCGGTGCGGGCAAAGGCCTTGGCCGCCAGCTTCTGGCGGAAATCCAGCGACAGCGAGCCGATGTTCATCTCCAGCGCGTTCAGCACCGAGGCGTAGTCGCCGGGATCGGTGACGATGGCGACATAGGCGTGATTCTTGGCCGAAGCGCGGATCATCGCCGGGCCGCCAATGTCGATGTTCTCGACAACAGCGGCATAGTCGGCGCCGGAACGGCGGACCTCCTCGAACGGGTAGAGATTGCAGACGAGCAGATCGATCGGCTCGATGCGGTGATCGTGCATCGCCTTGGCGTGTTCGGGATCGTCGCGCACGCCGAGCAGTGCGCCATGCACCGACGGGTGCAGCGTCTTGACGCGGCCGTCCATGATCTCGGGAAAGCCTGTCAGTTCCGAGACGTCACGCACCGCCAGCCCCGCCTCGGCGATCGCCTTTGCCGTACCTCCGGTCGAGACCAGCTCGACGCCGGCCGCGACCAGCCCTTTGGCGAAGTCGGTCAGGCCGGTCTTGTCGAAGACGGAAAGCAGGGCGCGGCGGACCGGAACGAGGTCGGGTGCCGGAATGTTCTTGGCGGCGACGGCCATGGGCTGGCGGCCTTTCAGGGCTGATTGGAGAGCGTTGCCGGGCCGTAGCACATGAGGTCAGGAAATCAAGCCGGAAGCTCGATCAAGCCGGCGCCGGCAACGACGCTCAGCTGTTCTCGGGATAGCCGGCGATGCCGGTGCGCGTGAGCTGCCAATGCACCTCGGCGATCTCCGAGGCCTTGAAGGCGAGCACGATCTGGCGGCTGCGGCGCGGGCCGCCAAGGCCGGCGAAATAGATCGATTCCTCGACCTCCGGCACCACTTCGGTGCAGGTGAACACCCAGGTGTCGGCCTGGTCGGCGGTCAGCACCAGGCGGTCATGCTCGTCCTGCAAAAGGTTGATATCAGGGTGGATGTGGAAGCGCACCACGACGAAGTCGCGGCCATTGTTGCGGATCGCCGCACCGCCCGGGCGGAGGAAGCGATCCCTGCCGGCGAGCACATTGCCCTCGCTCGACAGTTTCAGCTCGCGCTCATGCAGGAAGCCAAAGCGCTGCATATAGCCGTCATGGCGGGCGATGAAGCCTTGCGTGCCCTTCTGGTCGATGCGCTTGCAAGGCACATGCTGCGGGCCGCCGAGCAAGGGTGAGCCGAGCAGGTCGTTGACGCGCAGCGAATGGGAAAACCGCGCTGACGAGGTGTCGTTGATGGTGGCGGTCGAATGCGCCGCGGTGGCACGGGCCAGCGGCCGGAACTCGGCGGCGCCATAGGTGTCGATGCCGGCATTGACGATATAATGCTGGCGACCGGACGAGAGTTCGAAGGCCAGGCACCCGGCATGCGCGGCGTTGGACACATCGACGGCCGGCGACGGGCCGGTATCGGCAATCACCGTCACGCCGCCCATCGACAGGCGCTCATAGCCGGAATGCGGCGCGTGCAGCAGCGGCGCGCCGGCGGTGTCGTCGTGGCGCAAGATGGTGGCTATACGGTCGTGGATGGTGGCGCCCATGCCGTTGAAGCGGGCGAGGCTGCCGTCCTGATGGCGGAAGAAGCGCAGCGCCGGCAGCATGCGGTCGATGGCGCCCATCAGGGCGGCCGGTGGCGTTTCGGCCTGGTTGGCATAGGTTTGACGCAGCGGCAGGAGATCGGCGAGCAATTCGAGCACCGCCATCGGGTTGCGCGAAATATGGCCGCCATCGGGAAGGATCTGGCGGTCGAGTTCTTCCGCCAGGTTGCGGGTGGCGCCGCGCAGTGCCGAGGCCGGCGCCGGCAGCGACAGCGCGGCGAAGGCAAGCGCGATACGAGCGCGCAGCCTGTCCTTGCCGTCCGGCATCTCGCGCGCCATCGAGCGGAGATAGCGGATCTGCACGGCGAGCGATTTCAGGAAGGCGCGATAGAACGGAAATTCGGCCCCTTGTAGGACAACCGAGGAGTGTTGCAACCAGGCAATGACTCGCTTGGCGGTGGTGCCGGGCTCCCAGGCTATGCCGGAAATCTGGTTGCCATGCATGACGATCCAGTCGGAGACAAGCGCGCGTGCATTGGCGGCGGCCAGCTCGGTGCCGGCGGCGCGCATATGGCGCAGCCAGCGAAAGCCGTGCAGCGTCTTCACCCAGCCGCGATTGGCGACATCGATCTGGAATGGCGATTTGCCGCCGGTCTCGACCAGATGTCCCGACAGCGGATAGCGGCCATAATAAATCTCGAGCGCGATCTGCGGATCGGCGAGCCTGAGGTCGGGCGGTGCAATCAGGACGCGTTCGGGCGTGCGCCCGGAATAGCGCCAGCGATAGACTGGCCCCGCGCGAAGGCGCCGGCGCGTCTTGCGCCAAAACTCCTTAGCGACAAGCGTCCACAGACGTGTCGTGCTGCCGGCAGCCAGTGCCAAAACCCCTCCTCGTCGCCTGGAGATAGAGCATGCTGTCGCCCGAAAACCGCGTCACACTTTTCGGCATCATGTTCCGGTACCCCAGCACAAGCTTATATGATTCAAGAACTTGTGCGAAGTCGAATTCCGCCGACGTGAAGCGCCTCACGCTGCCGGCCACCGACCCGCCCCGAAAAAAGTCAAGCGCTTCGCGGGTTTAAGCCCGGCAATCCGGCACTCAATTGCGGTTGTGGCGAGACCGAAATTCGCTGGGCGAACAGTTTTCCCGGTCGCGAAACAGACGGGAGAAATAGAAGGCGTCGTGGATGCCGACGGCGGCCGCAATGGACTCGATGGGCGAATCGGAGGCGGCCAGCATCTGTTTGGCGCGGTCGAGCCTCGTGCGCAGTTGGAAGGCCTTGGGCGACATGCCGGCTGCCCGCGCAAATCTGCGCCGCAAGGTTGCCGGCGACATCGAGAATTTCGCGGCGAAGGCATCGAGATCCACCGAGTCGCACGCGCAGCGGCGCAATTCGTCGACGATGGGCTGCATGTCGGCGGCATCCTGGAGGCTGGGGTTTCGTTGACGGTTGTTCCAATCCATTGCCTGGCGGGCAGCACGCACGACGATGCGATGCATCGTGGCGGCGGCTTCTGCCTGGCTCAGCATCGTATCGAGCGACAGCTCACCATGCAGCCTGTCGAACAGCCGCTGCATTTTGCCGAGGTCGCGCAAGGGGACGACAGGGGCGTCCTCGGCGATCAGCCGCAGCCGGGTGAAATCGCGTATCAAGGCGCCGTCGAAGAGCGCCCAGCGTTCGAGCCAGCCCGATGCGTCCGGCCCGTAGGAATGCATCCTCCCGGGAAGCAGCCAGAACAGGGCCGGCGCTTGGATCGTCTGCATGCCGGCAGTCCTGGTTTCAAGCCAGCCTTGACCGTTCTCAATCAGCACCACGGCGAATTCCGGCAATTTGCGCGCTTGGATCGCCTGCGTGACGCGATGCCGACCAATCCCTGTAACCGACAGGCCGCCGGCCGCGGCCGGTGCGGATCTGTAGAGTGCGTAAGAGAGATCGTTCATGAGCGAAAAGTCCATGGCTTCGTTACGTCCATGGGCGAGTGTGCAAACAGTATGGCATTTCCAGCTAAGGATGGAAAATCGCAGGTGGCTGAAATGTCAAGCTCAACAGGTGGCATGCAACGACGGAGTCCTGTTGCGTCAATCGATCTGAACGCCAACGGCAAGACATTATCGATGGCGCCGAACCGGTTGGGTCATCTCGTGCCAACCGACGCCGGGATCGGCATCGATGCCATTCGAGGCCTCCTTGCCGAGCAAGGCTATGTCTGGCTGAAAGGTATCCTGCCGCGCCGCGACGTCATAGATTTTCGCGGCTGGGTGTTTTCGTATCTGGCCGACACCGGCTTGCTGCAGCCCGGGTCCGATCCCGCGCTTGGCCTGGCGGCCGGCACGTTCGACCGTCAGCTCGCCGATCGCCGGTTGATGGCGCTGGTTCGCTCCACCGCCTATGAAGGGTTCTGCGCACAGCCCCGGATGGCCCGGCTGATGGATGCGTTCGTCGGCGGGCTGTCCTATTTGCACAAGCGTAAGATCATGCGCTTCACCCAACCGGGCACCACCGTGGCGACGCCGGCGCATTACGATCTCGTCTATCTTCGCGGCGGCACCAGCCGCATCGTCACGGCCTGGATCCCGATCGGCGACGTTCCCGTCGACATGGGCGGCCTGGTCTATCTCGAGGGATCGCACGCCATCGGCCTCGACATGGAGGCCCGGTTCGCCAGGGACAATGCCGGGCTGAGCCCGCAGGAGCGCATCAGCGCCTACAACAGGAACATGAGCGAGGGCGGCTGGGTGTCGAAGGACCTGCCCGACATGGCGGAGCGGTTCGATACACGCTGGCTGATCGCGGACTTCGAGGCCGGCGATGTCGTCCTCCACTCGCCCTACATGATCCACGCCTCGACGACCAACCAGAGTGCGGAGGGGCGTATCCGGCTCTCCACCGATATCCGCTACCAGAATGTCGATGATGAGATCGATGCAAGGTGGGGGAAGCACTGGTCCCTGGACGACATGCTTTAGGGGGCGCAGCCGTTCGGGATTAGTCGAGGCATTCGCACTTCGTCATCCCAGGGCGAAGCAGGAGCGAAGCTCCGTCGCGGAGGCCCTGGGATCCATTCCGTGACCTTGGCCGTGGGTTGCAGCGGAGCAGAATTCTGCGTCGTAGCGGCGCTCATGTGTCGCGGCATGGCATCCTCGGGTCTGCGCTGCGTCGCTACGCTCCTTGCTCCGCCCGTGGATGACGAAGTCACGAAGGGCTGCGGCTCTGCCGACAAAATCCTAGGCGACACGTCGCATGCGGGCGGCGAAGAAGCCGTCCAGGCCGGAAACCCCTGGCGAACCAAGGTCAAGATCGGCGGGTGTGGTGCGCAGCGTGCCTTGCGGGGTCAGGAAGGCGTCGATGCCAGCGATTTCGCCGGGCTGCAGCGGATCGTCGGCGACGGTCTTGTTGCCGGCCAGAAAGGCGCGATACAGGTCCTCGCCTTCGATCGGGTCCAGCGAACAGTTGGAAAAAACAATCCGACCGCCCGGTTTGACCAAAGTGACGGCGCGGGCGAGCAGCTTTGCTTGCAGATCGGCTAGCTTTTCGACGTCGGCTGCCGTCTTGGTCCATGGCACGTCAGGGTGGCGCCGAACCGTGCCTGTGGAAGAGCAGGGCGCGTCGAGCAGGACGGCGTCGAAAAGCTCCGCCGGCTGGTATTTCAGCAGATCGGCCTGCACGATCTCGGCGGACAGCGCGAGCCGTTCGAGGTTCTGCGTCAGCCGCGCCAGCCGGTTCTTCGAGGTGTCCACGGCGGTGACTTTGGCGCCGGCAAGGATCAACTGGGCGGTCTTGCCGCCGGGGGCGGCGCAGAGGTCGGCGACGCGTAATCCTTTGACATCGCCGAACAGCCGCGCCGGAAAACTGGCGGCGGCGTCCTGGACCCACCATGCGCCTTCGCTGAAGCCCGGCAGTTCGGTGACGGAGGCGTTGAGCTTTTCCACTCGCACCGTGCCGGTCGGCAGCACGATGCCGCCGAGCTTTTCGGCCCACAGTTCGGGATCGGCCTTGACCGTGAAATCGACCGGCGCCTCAACGCGATGCGCCGCCAGGATCTGTCTGGTCATCTCGGCGCCATAGGCGGCCTTCAGCCGGTCGGAGAACCATTTTGGCGCCTCGTCGGTGGCGGCAAGAGCTGCCGGCAGTTCGGTCTCCTTGGCCCGCACCAAAGTGCGCAGCACGCCGTTGACGAGGCCGGAAAAGCGCTGCGTGCGTGGGTCCGACTTGGCGTGGGTAACAGCCAAATCGACGGCGGCGCTGTCGGGGATGTCGAGGAACAGGATCTGCGCCGCCGCAACATGCAGGATGTGCGACAGCGCTGTGGCGTTGGGCGGCAGCGGCTTTTCAAGGCGGCGGGCGAGGAGCCCGGCAATGGTCATGCGGTAGCGCAGCGCGGTTACCAGTATGGCGCGCACCAGGCCGCGGTCGCGCAAGTCGAGCACCTTGTATTGCGGATGGCCGTTCTCGTGGTCCGTCAGCCCGTCGAGCGGCGTTTTGGCGTCGATAACGGCGGCCAGCAGCCGCGCCGCGGCCTTGCGCGCGGCGAGGCCGGCGACGAATTCGTCCGAGCTGTTTTCGCGATCGCCTGAATGTGCGGGCCGGGATCTGGCGCCGCTCACGACCACGGACCTTTGGGTCCGGTCGGATTGCGGCCCCACGGATTGGCTTTCGGCTTGGCCGGTTTGGTCGGCTGCGTGGGGCGTGCTGCCTTACCCCACGGACCTTGCTCGGCATCGGCCGGCAATTCTTCGATCGGCTCTGGCGTCGGCGCCTGGCGCGGCGCCGGCTGGCGGCCTGCCATGTCGCGCGCCATCGCCTGCAGCGCGGCGATGCGGTTGTCGGTGTTCGGGTGGGTCGAAAACAGGCTGTCCATTCGCTCGCCGTGAAGAGGATTAATGATGAAGAGATGCGCGGTCGCGGGATTGCGTTCGGCATCCGGGTTGCGGATGCGTTCGGCGCCGCGGGCGATCTTGTCAAGCGCTGATGCCAGCCAAAGCGGATTTCCAACGATTTCGGCGCCGCGCCGGTCGGCCTCGTATTCGCGGGTGCGGCTGACCGCCATCTGCACGATCATGGCGGCGAAGGGCGCGACCAGCATCGCCACCAGCACGCCGACAAAGCCGAACGGGTTGTTGTTGTCGCGGCTGCCGCCGAAGAAGAAGGCGAAATTGCCGAGCATCGAGATGGCGCCGGCGAGTGTCGCGACAATGGTCATGGTCAGCGTGTCTCGATGCTGGATGTGGGCCAGCTCATGCGCCATGACTGCCGCCACCTCCTCATGCGACAGGCGCTCCAGCAGCCCGGTCGAGGCCGCGACCGCGGCGTTCTCGGGATTGCGGCCGGTGGCGAAGGCGTTCGGCTGCGGATTGTCGATCAGATAGGTCTTGGGCATCGGCAGGCCGGCCTGCTTGGCCAACGCCTCGACGATGGCGTGGAATTCGGGCGCGTTCTTCGCGTTGACCTCGACGGCGCGGTTCATCGACAGCACCATCTTGTCGGCATTCCAGTAGCTGAACAGATTGGTGCCCGCGGCGACCAGGAAGGCGATCATCATGCCGCCGGTGCCGCCGATCAGAAAGCCGACGCCCATGAACAGCGCCGTCATCGCGGCCAGAAGCATGGTGGTGCGTAGCGTGCTCATCATCTGCTCCCTGTGCGGCCGTGGCAAAAAAAGGTCGATCGGGGCGAACTCATGGCTATATGATGGGAAACGCCGCCCTTCGTTTCAATCCGCCCGGACTATCGCATGACCGACCAACCCAGCAAAGCCGATGCCGACCGGGAGAAGGACCTGACGCCGGCGGCCAGCCGGGCGCTGGCTGAAGCCGAGGCGCGCCGTGAAGCGTATCGCCAGAAGGAAGCTGCGCTGCCGAAAGAAATCGGCGGCCGCGGCGGCAAGGAACCCGGCCGCTACGGCGACTGGGAAGTGAAGGGACTGGCTAGCGATTTCTAGGGGTTCAGGAACGGAAGAACTGGGGAACTGGTGAACTGAAGCGTTGAAGAAAAAGGCGCATAGCAGTCCTCCAGTCCTCCAGTCCTCCAGTCCTCCAGTCCTCCAGTCCTCCAGTCCTCCAGTTCCTCAGGCCGCGCTGCGCCGTGCCCCCAGCGTCATCCAGCCGCTGTCATCGATGGCGATGGAGACGGTTTCGTAGCCGCCAATCGAGTTGTGCTGAGTCGTCATTGGATGCTGGTGAGTGGCGCTGATCACCATCACCGACGCGCCCGCTGCTTCCGCCGCCGCGATACCGGCCGGTGCGTCCTCGAAGACCAGACAGTCGCCGATATCGACGCCGAGCCGTTTTGCCGCCAGCAGGAAACAGTCGGGCGCCGGCTTGCCGTGCGACACATCCTCGGCCGCGACCACCAAGGCGGGAACCGGGATGCCGGCGGCCCGCATGCGCAGCAGCGCCAACGGGCGCGGCGCCGAGGTGACGATCGCCCAGCGCTCTGGCGGCAAAGCGTTGAGGAACGGCACGGCGCCGGCGATCGGCAGCACGCCTTCGACATCGTCCGACTCGGCCTGCAACAGCACAAACGCCTCATGAACAGGGTCGAGGCCGGGAAGCGCCAGCCTGGTGATGGTCTCGACCGCCCGCACGCCATGGATCGTCGGCAGGAAGGCTTCGACGTCGAGACCGTGCTTAAGCGCCCACGCCGCCCAGACGCGCTCGGCCGAGGCGATCGAATTGAGCACCGTGCCATCCATATCGAACAGGAACGCGGCGAATTTTCTGCCTGCAAACATCAGGTTTTCCAAGGGGGTTAGGGATCGTTTCGGGAGGGTCGAAACATGTCGTGCGACCGTAACGTCGCCACGCCTGCCTGGGAAGCCGCGGGAGAGCCTTTTCGATAGTTCCAGGGAACCATGGTCCCGCCTCTGGCGTTTTGAGCATACTGTTTTCCACGGGATCGAAGGGGCAATCATTGTGCTGATCCGGCTCGGCTACGAAATCGCCATTGAATGCGTCGGCGCCACGCCGGTCATCTCGCTGCTTGATATCCACAGGGATCGTCAGGCCGACATCAAACGGCAGACGCGCGTGCTGACGTCGCCTTCAGTGCCGAGTAAGGTCTATCACGATCTGTTCGGCAATACCTGCCGCCGCTTCACCGCACCCGCCGGCAGTTTCCGCATTCTCTATGACGCAGCCGTCGAGGACAGCGGGGAGCCTGACGCGGTCAACACGCTGGCCAGGGAAGTGCCGGTGGCGGAACTGCCGGACGACGTGCTCGGCTACCTCCTCGGCAGCCGCTATTGCGAGACCGATCATCTGAGCAGTCTGGCCTGGCAGCTTTTCGGCCATGTTCCCTCCGGCTGGGCGCGGGTGCAGGCGATCGTCGACTATGTCCACAACCGGCTGTCCTTCGGCTATGGCTATGCGCGGTCGACGCGCACCGCAGCCCAAGCGCATGAGGAGCAGGTTGGTGTATGCCGCGACTTCGCCCATCTGGCGATCACGCTCTGCCGCTGCATGAACATCCCGGCCCGCTATGTGAACGGTTATCTCGGCGACATCGGCGTACCGGCCGACCCGGCGCCGATGGATTTTTCGGCCTGGATGGAAGTGTTCCTCGACGGCAAATGGTACACGTTCGACCCGCGTCATAATCGTCCGAGGATAGGCCGCGTCGTCATCGCGCGCGGTCGTGATGCCACGGATGTCCCGCTGCTGCACAGCTTCGGCCCGCACCAACTTTCGCTGTTCAAGGTCTGGACCTACGAGCAGGAAGGCAATCTGTTCAACCCGCCCTATCACGGCGTCGACAAGACGGTGAGCGCGCGGACGCTGGCGTGACCGGATTCTGATCCGCTTCGACACACAATCCGGAAATGGAAAAGGCCGCCGCTTCTTGACGAAGCCGGCGGCCTTCCGTGTTTCCGTCCGTGGCGCGGCCAATGGCGGCGACCGAGGTCACCCGCCGCGCTTATCGCGCCTTAACGGGAAGACTGCTTCCCGAAAGTGCAATCCGCTGAGGCCACGTTCTGGAAAACGAAATCACTCGACATCGGATCACCTCCTTTCGATTTGTTGAACACGTACAGATGATGGGGTGCGTTGCAGCAAAAAACAAGATGCCGATTTGAAATAGCTGGCGAGCCGCCTTTTGCGCCGGGTTGCGAAGAGCCGCGCGGGCGGGCAAAATCCATGCAAGGTGGATTGTCAGGACTCGGGAGGATGGCCATGGAGGCAGCCGAGAAGGCCGCGCGCATCGTGCGAACGGTGATCGAAACGCTGAAGCCGGGTTTTGCGGTTAAGCTGTGGACCGGCGAGCGGATCGGTCCCGCCACCGGGCCCGTGCTCACCATCAACGACCAGGACATCGTCTGGCAGGTGGTGAAGCGGCCATCACTGTCGACGCTGATCGAGATGTGGATTTCCAAGACGATAGACATCGAAGACGGGACGATTTTCGATTTTTATGCACTGCCGTCGCAAGGCAAGCTCAGGACCAAGCTCAAGTCGCTGCCGAAGCTGGCGATCCTGCGCGACCTGCCGGCGGTGCTCCTGTCACGCAAGCAGATGAGTGCACGCACCGATCTGTCGGGTCGCAACCCCTATGTCAGCGGGTCGAGCCAGGAGGCGATCCAGCATCACTACGACATTTCGAATGCCTTTTACCGGCTCTTCCTCGACGAGCGCATGGTCTACAGCTGCGGCTACTTTAAGGATTTCGCCGATGGCATCGACCAGGCGCAGGCCGACAAGCTCGACCATATCTGCCGCAAGCTCAGGCTGAAATCGGGCGAAAAGCTGCTCGACATCGGCTGCGGCTGGGGCGCCATGCTGATCCATGCGGCCAAAAATTACGGCGTCGTCGGCCATGGCGTGTCGCTGTCGCAGGCGCAGACCGATCTCGCCCGCGAGCGCATCCGCGCCGAAGGGCTGCAGGACCGCATCACCATCGAGATCAAATCCTATGCGGAACTCAAAGGCTCCTTCGACAAGATATCGTCGATCGGCATGTTCGAGCATCTCGGCCTCGCCAACCACGCCACCTATTTCAAGACCATCCATCGCTTGCTGAAGCCCGGCGGCATCTATCTGCACCACGCCATCACCAGGCGAAGCAAGGGCGACTTGAAGAAAACCTTGCGCAAGGGGCCGGAGTTCAAGGCGCTGCTCAAATACATTTTCCCAGGCGGCGAACTCGACACGATCGGCATGACGCTGGGCAATCTGGAGGCGCATGGCTTCCTGGTCTACGACGTCGAGAATCTGCGCGAGCACTATGCGCGCACCTGCCGGCTGTGGGCCGAGCGGCTACAGGCTCGCTTCGACGAGGCGGTCGCCGAAGTCGGCGAGGCCAAGGCACGGCTGTGGCTGCTTTATCTCACCGGCTGCTCGATCACCTTCGAGCGCGCCTCGGCGCAGATTTTTCAGACCGTCGTCACCAAACGCGCACGCGGCCCGAGCGGGCTGCCGCCGACACGGGCGGATCTGTATCGGTAGAGATAGGATTCGGGGCCGAACCCCACGCTTTCCAAGGTCTGCGATTCGCTGCCTCGCGGTAGAGGCCTACACGAACCGCATCGGCGCGCCGATCTCGACGCGGGCAGGCCTGTCCACAGTGCAATAGACGCCGAGATTATGGGCGTTGTGGCGGACCAGATTGCGCAGGATGCCGGGATCGTGGTCGAAGCCGTCCTGGCTGATGATGGTGAAGCCGCAGCGGCGGCACGGCTCCGAGACGGTCACCAGCAGGTCGCCGATGGCAAGCTTGCGGCCAATCCATTCGGTCTCGGGAAACGAGCTTTCGACCGCCGCCATGTCGATAACGATGTTGGGGCGGAAGCGGCGCGGATCGGGAATGCCTTCGGGGTGCAGCGCCTTGAGCCGGGCCAGCGATGCGGTGGTCAAGAGATGGATCGGCGCTTTGCGGTAGCGCGCCGCGGTCAGCGGGCCGGTGTAGCCGGGAGCGTTGTCCTGGCTGAACGGCCGGATCGAGGCGGCGAAGCCGAGATAGGTCGAGACGGCGCTGTCGCATTCAGCGCCCGGCGCTACCAGCCAGTCGCCGTCGGGAACGGCGATCTCCAGCTTGCGGTCCTTGCTCAGCCGGGTGCGGATGCGCGGCACCTTGTGCCACTTGGCGTCGCGGTCGGGCCGCGCGATCTCATTGTCCGAGACATCGACAAGGCCGAACAGCCGGTCGCCGTCGATGGTTTCAAGGCCGACCGAAATGGCGTCCTGGCGTTCGCCGGCAAGCGAACTTGCAGGGTAACGCCAGAGCTCCGTGACTGCGCCCAGTGCAGCAATCAAATCCCCTCAGCCCTTCTTGTTCTGGCGGTTGGCGATCAGATCATCGACCACGGCCGGATCGGCCAGTGTCGAGGTATCGCCGAGCGCGGAAAAATCGTCCTCGGCGATCTTGCGCAGGATACGGCGCATGATCTTGCCGGAGCGGGTTTTCGGCAGTCCGGGCGCGAACTGCAGCTTGTCGGGCGAGGCGATGGCGCCGATCTCCTTGCGGACATGGGCCACGAGCTCCTTGCGCAGTTCCTCGCTCGGCTCCACGCCTTTCATCAAGGTAACGTAGCTGTAGATGCCCTGGCCCTTGATGTCGTGGGGATAGCCGACGACAGCTGCTTCCGACACTTTCTCGTGGCTGACGAGCGCCGATTCGACCTCGGCCGTTCCCATGCGGTGGCCGGAAACGTTGATGACGTCGTCGACGCGGCCGGTGATCCAGTAATAGCCGTCGGCGTCGCGGCGACAGCCGTCTCCGGTGAAGTATTTGCCCTTGTAGGTGGAGAAATAGGTCTGCACGAAGCGGTCGTGATCGCCATAGACCGTGCGCATCTGGCCGGGCCAGGAATCGGCGATGCAGAGATTGCCGTCGGCCGCCCCTTCCAGCACCTTGCCTTCGCCGTCGACCAGTTGCGGTTTGATGCCGAAGAAGGGCCGCGTCGCCGAACCGGCCTTGAGGTCGGTGGCGCCGGGCAGCGGCGTGATCAGGATGCCGCCGGTCTCGGTCTGCCACCAGGTGTCGACGATCGGCACCTTGCCGTTGCCGACGACGTTGAAATACCACTCCCATGCTTCCGGATTGATCGGTTCGCCGACCGAGCCCAGCACGCGCAGCGACTTGCGCGAGGTCTTCTTCACCGGTTCGTCGCCGGCGCCCATCAGCGCGCGCAGTGCCGTCGGCGCAGTGTAGAAGATGTTGACCTTGTGCTTGTCGATGACTTCCCAGAAGCGCGACTGCGAGGGGTAGTTAGGCACGCCCTCGAACATCAGCGTGGTGGCGCCGTTGGCGAGCGGGCCATAGACGATATAGCTGTGGCCGGTGACCCAACCGACATCGGCGGTGCACCAGTAGATATCACCATCATGGTAGTCGAAGACATATTGGTGGGTCATCGAGACATAGACGAGATAGCCGGCGGTGGTGTGCAGCACGCCCTTCGGCTTGCCGGTCGAGCCTGAGGTATAGAGGATGAACAGCGGATCCTCGGCCTTCATCTTCTCCGGCTTGCAGTCGCCTTTCACCGTGGCGATCTCGTCATGGTACCAGATGTCGCGTCCCTGGACCCAGCCGGTCTTGCCGCCGGTGCGGCGAACGACGACCACTTTTTCGACCTTGGTGCCGGCCTTGGCGGCGATTTCGATCGCTCTGTCGGTGTTTTCCTTCAGCGGGATCGGCTTGCCGCCGCGCAAGCCCTCGTCGGCCGTGATGACGAAGGTCGACTTGCAGTCATCGATGCGGCCGGCCAAGGCGTCCGGTGAAAAGCCGCCGAAGACGATCGAGTGAATGGCGCCGATGCGGGTGCAAGCCAGCATCGCGTAGGCGGCTTCCGGGATCATCGGCATGTAGATGGTGACGCGGTCGCCCTTCCTGACGCCGTGCTTCTTCATCACATTGGCGAGCCGGCAGACATGCTCGTAGAGCTCGTTATAGGTGATCTTCTTGTCGTCGTAGGGATTGTCGCCTTCCCAGATGATGGCTGTCTGGTTGCCGCGCTTCTTCAAATGGCGGTCGATGCAGTTGTAGGAGACGTTGGTTTCGCCGTCCTCGAACCATTTGATCGAGACCTTGCCCTCGAAGGAGGTGTTCTTGACCTTGCTGAACGGCTTGAACCAGTCGATGCGCTTGCCGTGCTTGCCCCAGAACTTGTCCGGATTCTTCACGCTGTCAGCATACCATTTGAGGTAGGTGTCATTGTCGATCAGCGCATTCTTCTTCCACGCCGGCTGGACGCGGTGGATCTTCACCTCGGACATGTCTTCACTTTCCTCCCAAACCACCCCGCCGGCTTGACCACAGCCAGGATCACGGCGACGCAGCCGCGAATTCGGCGGCATTATTAACAGTTCCGCGCTGACGGCAACATTAGACGTTGGATTCGCGTGGCGGGATGCCGCAGCTCCCGTCTCGGTTGTATCAGCACTCGGCAGCGGTCGCTGCTAACTGCATGTTTTCGTGCATAAAACCCGACTGGGATCAGGAAAATCATAGACAGTTAAGGAACGGCGCGCACAATTCGGTGTTGGGAGGAATGGAGAATCAACTAGGCCAAGGGGCTGTCATGCGCGATCATTCCGAAATGGACCTGATGCTCAAGGGGTATGGCCTGACCACGGCCAAGATTCTATACCATTTTCCCGACCACCCGCATCTGCTGCAGAGCTTCATCTGGCAGGATTACGATCTGGCGCCGAAGTTTCCGGTGCTGATCAAGTTCATCGAGTTTTGGAAGGCCAGGCTCGACGGGCCGCTGCATTCGATCAGCTACACGCACCAGAAGCTGATCGCGCCGAACGAATGGCGGAAGGTGGATGGGGAGTTCGTGCTGCACTGAGCGGCAGTATAGCTGATCTCCCCCGCGAGGGGGGAGATTGGCAGCTTCAACGTCGGCGATCACACCGCAGGCGGGTTCAGCCGGGCGAAACCTTCCTGGCGGTGATAGGGGAAGTACGGGTAGGGCGCGGTCACTTCGCTTGCCTTGTCGAGCTTTTTGACCTGCTCCGGCGTCAACGCCCAGCCGACGGCGCCGAGGTTCTGGCGCAGCTGTTCCTCGTTGCGGGCGCCGATGATGACCGAGGACACGGTCGGGCGCCGCAACAGCCAGTTGATGGCGATCTGCGGCACGGTCTTGCCGGTCTCTTCAGCCATCGCATCAAGCGCATCCATGACCCGGTAGAGATGTTCGTCCGCGACCGGCGGGCCGAAATCGGCGGTGTCGTGCAGCCGGCTCTTTTCCGGCAGGGGCTGGCCGCGGCGGATCTTGCCGGTCAGGCGGCCCCAGCCGAGCGGGCTCCACACCAGCGCGCCGATGCCCTGGTCGATACCGAGCGGCATCAGCTCCCATTCATAGTCGCGGCCGACCAGCGAATAGTAGACCTGGTGTGCGGCATAGCGCGGGTAGCCATGCTTGTCGGCCTCGGCCAGCGATTTCATCACCTGCCAGCCGGAGAAGTTGGAGACGCCGACATAGCGCAGCTTGCCGGCGCGCACGAGGTCGTCCAGCGTCGACAACACCTCCTCGATCGGCGTGCCGGCATCGAAGGCGTGCAGCTGCAACAGGTCGATGTAATCGGTGCCCATGCGCTTCAGGGACGCGTCCACGGCCTTGATCAGCCGCGAGCGCGACGAGCCGTAATCGGCCCGGCCGTCCCCCATCGGCAGCGAGGTCTTGGTCGAGATCAGCACCGCGTCGCGGCGGCCTTTGATGGCTTCGCCAAGCACTTCCTCGGAGGCGCCGTTTGAATAGACATCGGCGGTGTCGAACAGATTGACGCCGGCCTCGAGGCAGATGTCGATGAGCCGCCGCGCTTCCTTGGCGTCGTTGTTGCCCCACGCCCCGAACAGCGGCCCGGAGCCGCCGAAAGTGCCGGCGCCGAAAGACAGTGCGGGCACTTTCAGGCCCGATGCGCCGAGACGTCGATAATCCATTTTATGCTCCTTGATGATGTCGAAGAAGGATTTGCGCGTGATGCTCATGACGGGGCGCAGACCGGCGCCCCGATTGTGGGGGCGCGATCGAGGCGCAGCGCCAGGGCAGCGACGCCAAGAGCCGCGACCGGCAGCAAAGCGGCGATCCAGGTTAGTGAGCCGAGGCCGAGGCCATGGGCAATCACCGCGCCGCCAAGCCAAGCGCCGGCGGCATTGCCGAGGTTGAAGGCGGCGATGTTGAAGGACGAGGCGAGGCTCTGGCCCGCGCCTTGCGCCTTTTCCAGCACCCACATCTGCAGCGGCGCCACGGTGGCGAAGGCGGCGGCACCAAGCAGGCCGACATAGATGACGGCCAGGATTTGGCTGTGGACGGCGAAGGTCATTGTGGCCAGCACCAACGCCAGCACCATGAGGCTGCCGAGCACCGCCGGCACCAACCAGCGGTCGGCGACCTTGCCGCCAAGCAGATTGCCGGCGATAAGACCGCCGCCGAAGACGAGCAGGATCGGCGACACCGCGGCCTCCCTGAAGCCGCTGATCTCGGTGAGCAGCGGGGCGATGTAGGTGAAGACGGCGAAGACGCCGGCATAGCCGAGCACGGTGGTGGCGAGGCCGAGCAGCACCGGCGTGCGGCGCAGCACGGCGAGGTCGGCGCGCAGATTGGTCTTCTCGGGCGCTTCCTTGCTGCGCGGCACCAGAAGCAGGATGACGGCAAAGGCTGCCAAGCCGACCAGGGTTACCGCCCAGAAGGTGGCGCGCCAGCCGAAGGCCTGGCCTAGCCAGGTGCCGAAGGGCACGCCGAGGATGTTGGCGATAGTCAGTCCGGTGAACATCAGCGCGATCGCCGAGGCTTTCTTGTTGGGCGCGACCAGGCCGGTGGCGACCACCGAGCCGACGCCAAAGAAAGTGCCATGGGCAAAGGCGGTGATGATGCGGGCGCCCATCAGCGTCCAGTAGTCGGGGGCGATCGCACAGGCGAGGTTGCCGAGCGTGAAGATCGCCATAAGGGCCAGAAGGACGGTCTTGCGGGGCCAGTTGCCGGTGGCGATGGTCAAAAGCGGCGCGCCGATGACGACGCCCAACGCGTAGCCCGAAATCAACTGGCCGGCGGCCGAGATCGAGACTCCGAGATCTTTGCTGACATCGATCAGCAGCCCCATGATGACGAATTCGGTGACGCCGATGCCGAAGGCGCCGGCAGCGAGGGCGTAGAGAGCAAGAGGCATGGCGGTTTCCAGTTCGAACTCGAATGAGCGCGCTGTCCAGACCCGCGCCCCGACCGCAGAGATCGTGTTGCCATGCCTTGTGAACCAGACTTGCCTTGGGCATATTTCCTGTGAAATAGATTCACAGATGGCCAGACCCGACATCAACCGTTCCGGCGAGATCGAAGTGTTCGTCCGCGTCGTCGAGGCGAGCAGCTTCTCGGCTGCGGCTCGTTCGCTGCGTATGACACCGTCGGCGGTGAGCAAGCTGATCGCGCGACTGGAGGCAAGGCTCGGCGCGCGGCTGGTCACCCGCTCGACGCGCAAGCTGCAGCTGACGCCGGAAGGGACGGCGTTCTATGACAGCGGGGTGCGCATCTTGGCCGATATGGCGGCGGCCGAGCGCGAGGCGGCCGTGGGTGCCGCGCCGCGCGGACGGCTGCGCGTCAACTCCTATGTGCCCTTCGGGGTGCATCGGCTGATCCCGCTGCTGCCTGATTTCCTCGAACGCTATCCCGAGATTTCGGTCGATCTGGTGCTGACCGACAGCGTCATCGATTTGATGGCTGAGCGTGCCGACGTCGCCATCCGCGCCGGGCCGCTCGGCGAATCGCGGCTGGTGGCGCGCAAGCTCGGGCAAACCCGGATGACGGTCGTTGCCGCACCGTCCTATCTCAAGACACATGGCACACCGCTGATTCCAGCCGATCTCAGCCGGCACAATCGCATGGCTTTCGGCTTTGTCCGGCATGTCGATGGCTGGCAGTTTGTCGACGCAGCTGACAATGCCATCACGGTTCCCATCGTGGGAAACACGCTGGTCGGCGATGGCGAGTCGATGCGGTTGATGGCGGTCGGCGGCGCCGGCATCGCCCGGCTGGCACACTGGCATGTGGCCGATGACATCGCGGCGGGGCGGCTGACGGCGCTGCTGGAGGATTTCAATCCGGGCGACGAGGAGCCTACCCACGCCGTCTATGTCGGCCAGGGCCGGCATCTGCCGGCACGGGTGCGGGCCTTTCTCGACTTTCTGGTCGAGAGCGTTCGGATGGGAGCATGATCCCGAAAGGGGGAATCCGGTTTTCGGAAAAGATCATGCTCAACAAAAACAGAGCCTGAACGATTTTGGGGAGCCCTTTGGCTCCCCAGCATCCAACCGGCGGCGACTACTTCTTCGGCGTGAACGGCGCCGGGCGGCGACCGGCGGCCTGGCGCTCCAGCATCCAGCCGGGATATTCGGCCGGCAGCGCGCTGACCTCATCAAGTTTGGCGAGATCGTCGGCGTCGAGCTTCACCTCGGCCGCGGCTAGGTTCTGCTCGAGCTGCTCCATGCGGCTGGCGCCGATGATGACGCTCATGACGAAAGGTTTGGCCAGGACATAGCCGAGCGCCACCGTGGCGACGCTGACGCCGTGCTTCTGGGCGATGTCGCGCATCACGGCGACAGCCGCCCAGGCGCGGTCCTCATCGACCGGCGGGAAGTTGAAGGCGGCGCGGCGGCCTTCGCCATTGCCGGGCGCGCCGGGGCCGTATTTGCCCGACAGCAGGCCGCCGGCCATTGGCGACCAGACCATCAGGCCGAGCTTTTCCTCGTTGATCAGCGGCACGATCTCGCGCTCGAGGTCGCGGCCGGCGATCGAGTAATAGGACTGGATGGTCTCAAAGCGGGAAAACCCCTTGCGCTCGGCTATGCCGAGGGCCTTAGAGATGCGCCAAGCCGCCCAGTTGGAGACGCCGACATAGCGGACCTTACCGCTGGCAACGAGATCGTCGAGCGCCCGCAGCGTCTCGTCGATGGGGGTCACCGTGTCGGTGCCGTGCAGCTGGTAGAGATCGATATGGTCGAGCTGCAGCCGCTCCAGGCTGCCCTCGACCGAATCCATGATGTGGCCGCGCGAAGAGCCGCGCTCGTTCGGGCCCTGGCCCATGGCGCCATGCACCTTGGTCGCAATGACGACGTCCGAGCGCTTGACGCCAAGATCCTTGAGCGACTGGCCAAGCAGGCGTTCGGACTGGCCGAATGAATAGACGTCGGCCGTGTCGAAGAAATTAACGCCGGCGGCGATGGAACGGGCAACGATGTCGTTGACGCCCTTCTGGTCGAGGCTGGCAATCAGGCCCCATTGGGCATTCTCGCCCGCGGCGCCGAAGGTCATGGTGCCGAGGCAGAGTTCCGAGACGAACATCCCCGTATTTCCAAGTTGATTGTAGCGCATGGTGGCGGCTCCAGCAGATGTGTGATGACGCCATGCAAATAGGAACGGTGCGTTTCGTTTCCAGTGGTGGCACAATGGACCTAACGCAGTTGGCCCATAGAGCCCGTCAACCGTCGCGAGATGATCTTCATGCCGAAAACTCTATCAGAATTCCACGGGTCGGATCATCGTCTTTGAGCGGCGGTTGACCTCCTCGTCGAAATCGTCGTCCCACGCGGGACCGGAGAGAAGATATTCGGCAAGCCAAGGCTGCGCCGATCAGTTGGTCATAGTCATCAGGAGACAATACGACGCCAGCCGGCTTTCCGCGCAAGGTGATGGTTTGCGCCCCTTCTTTGTGCGCCTGTCGTACAAGCTTCGAAAGATTGTTTCTCGCGTCCCTGAGATGCCAGTCGAAGAAGAATAGTCCTCGCTAACTCGCCGGATGTGCTCGAAACATTAGCTCGAATAATAGGGGAACGACAGGTGTCTCACGAAGCCGAAGGCTACCGGCTCCCAAAAATCGCCGAGCCGACGCGGACGCTGGTGGCGCCGAAGGCTATGGCGGTCTCGAAGTCGCCGGACATGCCCATCGATAGTTTTGCGACCCCGGCCTCTTTGCCGAGCTTTTCCAGCAAGGCGAAATGCGGGCCGGGGTTTTCGTCGGCCGGCGGGATGCACATCAGGCCTTCGATGGCGAGGCCATGGACATCGCGGCAGCGGGCGACGAAGGCGACGGCGTCGCGCGGCTCGATGCCGGCCTTTTGCGGCTCCGAGCCGGTATTGACCTGGACGTAGAGTTTCGGCGTGCGGCCCTGGCGCACGATTTCCTTGGCGAGTTCGGCGGCGATCTTTTCGCGGTCGACGGTCTCGATGACGTCGGCGAGAGCGACGGCTTCCCTCGCCTTGTTCGACTGCAGCGGGCCGATCAGATGCAGTTCGATATTAGGGAATTCCGCTTTCAAGGCCGGCCATTTGCCTTGCGCTTCCTGCACGCGGTTTTCGCCGAAGACGCGCTGGCCAGCCTCGATGACCGGGCGGATGACGTCGGCCTCAAAAGTCTTCGACACCGCAACCAGCGTCACCGAACCGGCGTCGCGGCCGGCCTCGCGCTCGGCGGCAGCGATCCTCGTCTTGACGGCGAAAAACTGTTCAACGGCGCTGGCCATGTCCATATCCTGCCTGTCTTTAATCGTCTTGGCCGGCTCGCCGCAGTTGACGGGTCCGGCAATCCATGGTGAACACCGCGACGACATTTACCTTGGCCACCGGGCCTTGTCCGGCGGTCTGCGCCTGCTTTTAAGTGAAAATCATCCGATGGCAACCGAACGATACAATCCGCGCGCGTCAGAGCCCAAATGGCAGAAGGCCTGGGCCGAAAAGAAGCTGTTCGAAGCGCATAACAACGATCCAAAGCCGAAATACTACGTGCTGGAGATGTTCCCCTATCCCTCGGGGAAGATCCATATCGGCCACACCCGCAACTACACGATGGGCGATGTGGTGGCGCGCTACAAGCGGGCCAAGGGCTTCAACGTGCTGCACCCGATGGGCTGGGACGCTTTCGGCATGCCGGCCGAAAACGCGGCGATGCAGAACAAGGTCCATCCCAAGGAATGGACCTACGCCAACATCGCCGCCATGCGCGAGCAGCTCAAGATGATGGGCCTGTCGCTGGACTGGGCGCGTGAGTTCGCCACCTGCGACGTCGACTATTACCACCGCCAGCAGATGCTGTTCCTCGACTTCGTCGAAAAGGGGCTGGTGACGCGCAAATCCTCCAAGGTCAACTGGGACCCGGAGGACATGACGGTGCTCGCCAACGAGCAGGTCATCGACGGCCGTGGCTGGCGCTCGGGCGCGCTGGTCGAACAGCGCGAGCTGACGCAGTGGTTCTTCAAGATCACCGACTACGCGCAGGACCTGCTGGACTCGCTGAATGGTCTCGGCGAGTGGCCGGAAAAGGTCAAGCTGATGCAGCAGAACTGGATCGGCCGCTCGGAAGGGCTGCTGATCCGCTGGCCGCTGGCCGCTCCGGTTGGCGATGCGAAGGAACTGGAGGTCTACACGACCAGGCCCGACACCATTTTCGGCGCGTCGTTCATGGCGGTTGCCGCCGACCATCCGCTGGCCAGGAAGGCCGCCGAGACCAATCTCGATCTGGCCAAGTTCATCGACGAAATCAGGCATATGGGCACGTCGGTGGCCGCACTGGAGACGGCCGAGAAGAAAGGTTTCGACACCGGCATCCGCGTCGTGCATCCGTTCGACGACTCGTGGACCCTGCCGGTCTACGTTGCGAATTTCGTTTTGATGGAATACGGCACCGGCGCCATATTCGGCTGTCCGTCGGGCGACCAGCGCGACCTCGACTTCGCCAACAGATACGGCCTGCCGGTGATCGCGGTGGTGATGCCGGAAGATGCCGACGCCAAGACCTTCCAGGTCACGGAAGAGGCCTATGTCGATGACGGCGTGATGATCAATTCGCGCTTTCTCGACGGCATGAAGCCGGAGCAGGCGTTCGACGAGGTGGCAAAGCTCCTGGAGCAGAAGACCATAGGCGGGCGGCCAATGGCGGAGCGCAAGGTGAACTTCCGCTTGCGCGACTGGGGCATTTCGCGTCAGCGCTACTGGGGCTGCCCGATCCCGATGATCCATTGCGAGGATTGCGGCGTCGTGCCGGTGCCGAAGGCCGATCTGCCGGTCAAGCTGCCCGACGACATCGAGTTCGACCGTCCCGGCAATCCGCTCGACCGTCACCCGACCTGGCGGCATGTGAAGTGCCCGAAATGCGGCAAGGATGCGCGCCGCGAGACCGACACGATGGACACGTTCGTCGATTCGTCCTGGTATTTCGCGCGCTTCACCGCGCCCTGGGCCAATGAGCCGACGGAGCCCAAGGCTGCCGATGACTGGCTGGCCGTCGACCAGTATATTGGCGGCATCGAGCACGCGATCCTCCATCTGCTCTATTCGCGCTTCTTCACCCGCGCCATGCGCGCGACCGGGCATCTCGACCTGGCCGAGCCATTCAAGGGCCTGTTCACGCAAGGCATGGTGGTGCATGAGACCTACCGCGTCGGCGGTGCGTCGAACAATGGCCGCTGGCTGTCGCCGGCTGAGGTCAGGATCGAGGATGTCGGCGGCAAGCGCCGCGCCATCGAGATCGCCACCGGCGAAGAGGCGGCGATCGGCTCACTCGAAAAGATGTCGAAGTCGAAGAAGAATACGGTAAGCCCGGAAGACATCACCGACGGCTACGGCGCCGACACCGCACGCTGGTTCATGCTGTCGGATTCGCCGCCCGAGCGCGACGTCGAATGGACGGACGATGGCGCCGCCGGCGCACATCGCTTCATCCAGCGTGTCTGGCGCCTGGTGTCCATTGCCGCCGAGACGCTTGACGGCGCCAAGCCGCAGGCGGCGCCGGAGGGCGAGGCGGGGGCCGTTTCCAAGGCCGCGCACAAGATCCTGAAGGCTATCGGCGAGGATATCGAGAAGCTCGGCTTCAACCGGGCCATCGCCCGCATCTACGAACTGGCCAATGCCTTGACCGCGCCGCTCAACGACGTCGCCGAGGGCAAGGCCGACGCGGCGCTGAAAGGCGCCTGCCGCGAGGCGGTGGAGATCCTTGTGCATGTGGTCGCGCCGGTCATGCCGCATCTGGCCGAAGAGTGCTGGCACACGCTCGGCGGCACCGATCTGGTCGCCGAACGGCCTTGGCCGGTCTACGATCCGGCACTGGTGGTCGACAACGAGATCGTGCTCCCGGTTCAGGTCAACGGCAAGAAGCGCGGCGATTTGACAATTGCCCGCGACGCGGACCAAGGTGCGGTCGAAAAAGCGGTTCTGGCTCTCGACTTCGTGCAGAAAGCGCTGGAAGGTAAGGCGCCCCGCAAGGTGATCATCGTGCCGCAGAGGATCGTCAATGTCGTTGCCTGATTTCAAAAAGACGGGGCTTGACTTCGGAAAGACGACGCATGTGCTGCGCCGCACCGCGCTCTGCGGGCTGGTGGCCTCGATGACGCTGGTTTCGGCCTGCACAGTCAGGCCGCTCTATTCGAGCGCGCCGCTGACGGCAGGCTCGACTGTCAGCGCGTCGGCGGAGCTCGCCTCGATCGCGGTCAAGCCGGTCAAGACCCGCTATGCCCAGCAGGTCCGCAACAATCTGATCTTCGCCTTCGGCCAGGGTGCCGGCGAGACGACGGCACCGGTCTACATGCTCGATCTCGGTGTCACCGAACTGGTCGAATCGGCCGCGGTGGTGCAGATTCAGACCGACGAAGACGAGCCGACGGCAGGCACGGTGACGCTGACCGCAAACTATGTGCTGACCGATGCCAGGACCGGCGTGGTGATCGCCACCGGCAAGCGGTCGATCCCATCATCCTTCGACAAGCCGACGCAGGAGTTCGCCTCCTACCGGGCGCAGCTCGACGCCGAGAACCGCGCCGCACGCGAACTGGCTGAAATGGTGAGCCTGTCGGTCGCCCAGGACTTGGTCAGGCACGGCAAGAAGGCCTGAGCGTTTCCTAGCCTTGCCAACTCGACTTTAGCAGTCCGCAATAAAAAGGCCGGTTTCCCGGCCTTTTTGTATCGAGCCCGATCTCAGCCGATCTTCTGGCCGGTCTTGGCCCAGTCGGCAGCGAACTGATCCAGGCCCTTGTCGGTCAACGGGTGCTTGACCAGCGCCTTCAGCGTCGCGGCCGGCGCGGTAACGACATCGGCGCCGATCAGGGCTGCCTGCTTGACGTGGTTCACGGTGCGAACCGAAGCGACGAGGATCTCGGTGTCGAAATCGTAATTGTCGTAGATCTGCCGGATCTCCTGGATCAGTTCCATGCCGTCCGCGCCGGTATCGTCGACGCGGCCGACGAAGGGCGAGATGAACGAGGCGCCGGCCTTGGCCGCCAGCAGCGCCTGGTTGGCCGAGAAGCACAGCGTTACATTGACCATGCGGTTCATCTCGGTGCGGATCGTCTTGCAGGCGCGCAGGCCGTCGAGCGTCAGCGGCACCTTGATGCAGACATTGTCGGCGATCTTGGCCAGGATGTTGGCCTCGGCCATCATGTCCTTGTATTCGATCGCAACGACCTCGGCCGAAACCGGGCCCCTGACGATGTCGCAGATCTGCTTGGTGACCTCGGCGATCTTACCGCCGGATTTCAGGATCAGCGAGGGATTGGTGGTCACGCCGTCGAGCAGCCCCAGGTCGTTCAGTTCCTTGATGTCCTTGATGTCAGCGGTGTCGACAAAAAATTTCATGGGGGTCTCCTGAAAGATTTCCATGTGCATGCCATGCACATTCGGGGTTGCCCTTTGATCTAGACCAAAGTCGGGGCAAGGTCACGCCCGATGATCGAAGATTCGCCCTTTGTCGCAGCCGCGCCGGTGCTGGTGCCGATGCCGGCCGAACGGCCCTACACCTACGCTGTGCCTGCCGGCGTGCGCGTGGTGCCGGGCTCGATCGTGCGCGTGCCGCTCGGTCCGCGCCAGGTTGCCGGCATCGTCTGGGATGGTGCGGTCGAGAATATCGACGCCAAAAAGCTGCGCCCGATCGAACAGGTCTTCGACTGCCCGCCGATCGACCGCGGCATGCGCCGCTTTGTCGACTGGCTGGCGCAGTACACGCTGTCGCCGCCCGGCATGGTGGCGCGCATGCTGTTGCGCGCGCCGGAGGCGTTCGATCCCGAACCATGGATCGAGGGCCTGCAGCGGACCCTCGTCATGCCCAACCGGATGACGGATGCCAGGACGCGCGTGCTGGAGACGGCGGAAGGGGGGCTTGCCTGGACGCGATCCGGCCTGGCGCACGCGGCGGGCGTGTCGTCGACGGTGGTCGAGGGGCTCAAGGCGCAAGGCGTGTTCGAGACGGTGATGATCCCGCCTCGACCGGTGGTCGCCGCGCCCGATCCCTCCTACGCCATGCCGGAGCTGATGCCGGACCAGGCAGACGCGGCCGCCATGCTGCGCGCCAATGTCGCGGCCGCTGCTTTCAACGTCACGCTGCTCGACGGCGTCACCGGCTCGGGCAAGACGGAAGTTTATTTCGAGGCGGTGGCGGCAGCCCTCGACCGGGGCAAGCAGGTGTTGATCCTTTTGCCGGAGATCGCGCTGACGCATGCCTTCCTCGAACGCTTTCAGCAGCGCTTCGGCGCCAAGCCGGCGGAATGGCATTCCGACCTGCCGCCCCGAATGCGCGAAAAGGTCTGGCGACAGGTGGCGGAAGGCGGCGTGCGCGTCGTCGCCGGCGCACGCTCGGCGCTGTTCCTGCCGTTCCGCGAGCTCGGGCTGATCGTCGTCGACGAGGAACACGACCCCGCCTACAAGCAGGAGGACCGTGTCTTCTACAATGCCCGCGACATGGCGGTGGTGCGCGGCCATATCAGCGGCTTCCCGGTGGTGCTGGCGTCGGCGACGCCGTCGGTCGAAAGCCGGGTCAATGCGAGCCAAGGTAAATACGATAGAGCGGTTCTCTCTGCCCGCTTCGCGGAGGCGGCGCTTCCGCATCTCAAATCGATCGACATGCGCCGCGCGCCGCCGGCGCGCGGGGGGTTTCTGTCGCCGCTGCTGATCGGTGAGATGCAGCGTACGCTGGAGAAGAAGGAACAGTCGCTGCTGTTCCTCAACCGGCGCGGCTACGCGCCGCTGACGCTGTGCCGTGTCTGCGGCCACCGCTTCGGCTGCCCGGTTTGTTCGGCCTGGCTGGTCGAGCACCGCTTTCGCGGCCAACTCGTCTGCCATCATTGCGGGCACAATGAGAAGCGGCCGGAGGCTTGTCCGGAATGCGGCACGCTCGACCATCTGGTCGCCTGCGGGCCTGGCGTCGAGCGGATAGCTGAAGAAGTCGTGGCGCATTTCCCCGACGCGCGCACGATCGTCCTGTCATCCGATTTGATGGGCGGGGTGCGCCGGCTGCGGCTGGAGCTCGAGGCCATCGCCAATGGCGAGGTCGACATCGTCATCGGCACGCAGCTGGTCGCCAAGGGCCATAACTTTCCCAACATGACGCTGGTCGGCGTCGTCGATGCCGATCTCGGCCTCGCCAATGGCGATCCGCGCGCCGCTGAGCGCACCTTCCAATTGCTCAGCCAGGTGACTGGACGCGCCGGCCGCACCGGCAAGAAGAGCCTCGGCCTGCTGCAGACTTTCCAGCCGGACCATCCGGTGATGCGGGCGATCGTCTCGGGCGATGCCGAGGCCTTTTACGAACGCGAGATCACTGAGCGCGAACGGGCAGCCCTGCCGCCCTTCGGCAGGCTTGCCGGCGTCATCGTCAGTGCGGTGACGCGGGCCGAGGCCGAAGGCCACGCGCGAGGCCTGCGCCGTGCAGCACCCCAGGCCAGCGACCTGTTCGTGCTCGGTCCGGCCGAGGCGCCGCTGTCGCTGCTCGGTGGGCGCCATCGTTTCCGTTTGCTGATCCAGGGTGAAAAGCGCGCCGACATCCAAGGCTTCATCCGCACCATGCTGGCCGAAGGGCCGAAGCAGCGCGGCTCGGTCCGCGTGCAGGTCGACATCGATCCGCAGAGCTTCTTGTAAGCACAAAGGCTGACGCCGCCGCCGGCCGCCCGTAAGCCGTTTGTCAAGAAAACTCAGCATCTTAGTGCCGGCTAAAATGCGCGCCGTTCATGTACCCGGCTCCCATCCGTTCGCTGACTAATCCTGATTTGAAAAGCCACAAAATAATGTTGACTCGTTTTATCATGAATTATAACTGGGCCTTTCCGCTCTGGCGCTGGGGACCAGGGCATGGATGGGGACAGCATGCGCAGATTTTTCAGTACGCTTCTTTGGTCATCGGCTTTGGGTTCGTCGATTATGGCAGGCGCGGCATTTGCCCAGGAAGCCGCTCCGACGGACCAGCAGGGAGCCACCGTGCTCGATCAGATACTGGTCACCGGCCGCAATGAAAGGTCGATTTCCAGCGTCGCTCAGTCTGTCCAGGTCGTGGAACAGGAACAGGTCGAGGAAGCCGCGCAGGAAAATATCGACGCCGCGACCCTGATCAGCCGCATCGTCCCCGGCTACGCGCCACGCAACCAGACCATTTCCGGCGCTTCGGAAACCTTCCGCGGGCGCAGCGTTCTCATCATGGTCGACGGTGTGCCGCGCAACACACCGCTGCGGGACGTCTCACGCATCCTGTCGATGATCGACCTGAATTCGGTCGAGCGCATCGAAGTCATCAATGGCGCGTCCAGCCTTTATGGCGCCGGCGCCACCGGCGGCACGATCAACTTCATCACCAAGCGCGGCGACAGCGACAAGCCGAAGGTGACGGTGCGCACCGGCGTCACCGCCTTCACCGAAAACCCCGGCAAGTCGGCCGGGCCAAGCACCAGTGTCTCAGTCGAGGGCAAGAAAGGCGATTTCGACTATTTCTTCTCGGCGTCCGGTGATCTGTCGCGCCGCACCTATGACGGCCACGGCAACGAGGTGGCTTCCGACGCCATGCTTGGGCAAGGCGGCGGCGACCGCACCGGCACGGGCAATCTCTTCGGCGTGGCCGGCTACCAGTTCGATTCCAGGCGCTTCGAGGCCAGCGTCGACTGGACCTATGCCAACCAGAAGCCGGACTGGTTCACCGATTACACGACCAATCCCGTCTCCCCGGATTTCGGCGATCCCTATGAAGGCAAGCCGCTGAAGGAAGATTCGAAATATCTGACCGCCAAATACACCGACAGCGACTTCGCGCTCGGAAACCTCGAGGTCAAGGCGTTCTACAACGACATCTTCAAGCAGTCGCCCTTTACCAAATTCTCGGCCGTCAACAGCCAGGTGTATTTACCGACGAACCCGACGCGGCCGGTGATCCTGCCGCCGGGTACGGACCCGACCGCCGACTTCAACCAGACGGCGCTGCAATCGCGGCGCAGCGGCGTCAACCTGACCGTCAACACGCCGATGGACTTTATCACTCAGGGCAGCACACTGACCTGGGGCGCCGACTACGTTTTCGATGCCACCGATCAGCAGCTGACCAACGGCCAGGACGCCATCTCGCCCACGACCCAGAACTCGGTTGCCTTGTTTGCGCAGGGCAAAATTCCGGTGACGGATCGCTTTCGCATCAGCGGCGGCGCGCGCTACGACCAGTTTTATCTCAACGTTGAAGACTTCACCCGGCCTGCCGCTGCCGTTCTGCTAGGCCGGAACATTATCGGCCTGCCGGCGATCCAGGTGACCGGCGGCTCGTTCGACTACGACGCCGTCACCTTCAACGCCGGCGCCGTCTACGATCTGACCGAAAGGATGCAGCTTTTCGGCAATTTCTCGCAAGGCTACAGCCTGACCGACATTGGCGGCTTCACCCGCCGGGCCGGGTTGAACTCCAACGCCGAAACCTGCGACGCCTATGGCACCGCCATCCGGCCGCTGCTGCCGTGCACCAACGCGCCGGATTACGCGATCAGCTATGCCGATATCGCGCCTGAACCCCAGCTGGTGAACACCTGGGAAGCCGGTCTGCGCGGCGATTGGGGCGACTATCGCGGCGGCGTCAGCACCTATCTGTCGACCTCGGACAACGGCGTCAGCTACGACATCGTCAACAACCGGGTATCGCAGCAGAAGGAACGTATCTGGGGCGTCGAAGCCAATCTCGAGGCAGACCTCAGCGGCATGTTCACGCTGGGCGGATCGGTCGGCTATGTCGAAGGCAAATACGACGCGGATCGCGACGGCCACATCGAAGCGAACGAGTATCTGCCGAACAACCGTGTCCCCTCGACCTACAGGGGCCTGGTCTATCTCACCACCCGTTTCGAGAACGAGCTGACCCTGCGCAGCGAGTTGGAGCTGTTTTCCGGACGCGACCGCATCGCCACCCAGGAACTGGACGGTGCAGCACTGGTCAATCTCGCCGTCTCGAAGACGTTCGGCAATGAAAGCGTGCTGAACCTTGCCGTGCGCAATGTGTTCGACACCTACTACATCAACCCTTCCGCATCGGCGACCCGCGGCGCCGACGTTCCGGGTCTGGGACGTTCGGTTGCGTTGTCCTACCAGATCACATTCTGAGGGGCGGCGGTGGCGGTGTCTCTCCAACGAAACGGTGCATTAGTCTCGCTGCTGGCAGAAGCGCCAGCCGATCCGGCGGATGGCGCGCGCTATATCGAGGCGCTCGGCCGCCTTTCGCAGGAACGGGAGCCGTTCGTGCTCCTGGTCGATATCCGCATCGAGATCGCGCTGAGCGACGCCCAGCGCAAGGCGCAAAACCTCTGGTACAAGGCGGAACGCGAGCAGCTCGAAAAAGCCTGCCGCGCCTGTGCGCTGGTGCGCCCCGCCGCCGACGAGAACATGCAGCGCGTCTGGCAAAGCCTGTTCGGCTTTCCAGTGCTCGTCACCCGCGGCCGGGCGGAGGCCGGCGCCTTCCTGAACGGTTACGCACCGAAGGACTATGACGAATGAGCGCCGACGCAGACAGGCTGGCGCCTGCTGGGCTTTCGCGCTTGCGGCTTTTCGTCGTCCTGGCCTGTCTCTATCTGGCGCAGGCCGTCCCGAGCTATCTGTTTGCCGCGGCGATCCCGCCGATCCTGCGTGAGCAAGGCGTGTCGCGCACCGCCATCGGCATGATGGCGCTGCTGATGCTGCCGCTGGTGCTGAAATTCCTGTGGGCGCCGCTGGTCGATCGCTTTCGGCCAGTGGTCCGCGCCCATCGCGCCGGCTGGGTCATCATCACCCAGATCGGCGTCATCGCCGGCATCGCGGCCATGCTTTGGATCGAGCCGACCGATGTCGCCGGTATCTTTGCCGTCGGCCTTGTCGTGAGCCTGTTGATGTCGACCCAGGACATCGCCACCGACGGCTACGCGGCCAAATATCTCGACCCGAAGGACAGGCCGATCGGCAATGCGATCCAGGGCGGCGCCGTCGCGCTCGGCGTCGTTCTCGGCGGCACGCTCGGCCTGTTGGCTTATCATCATGCCGGCTGGCAAACCATGGTGGCCATGGTGGCCGCGTTGTCCATCATCCCGCTGGTCGCCGCCTTCGCCATGCGCGAGACCGATCCCGTCGCCAGCGCGCCGCAGGCGGCCATCGACCGCCCCTCGATCCTGCGCTTTCTGCGCCGGCCGGAGGCACGCCAGATCCTGTGGATCGCGCTCATCTACCGCGCCAGCGAGGGGCTGGTGAAGTCGATGGAAGGCTCCTATCTCGTCGATGCCGGCGTGCCGCTCGATATCATCGGTTATCTCTCGGGCGGTGCCGCGCTCACCGTCGGGCTCGGCGGCTCGGCGCTGGCGGCGTGGCTGCTGCACAACAGGGGCGCCGCCTCGGTGCTCGGCCTGCTCGGCGCGCTGCGAACCATCTGCTTCCTGATCTTCGCGCTGCACGCTTTCGGCGCTATCGCCGGCTTCTGGCCGATCTTCGGCGCCTCGTTCCTGCAGACGCTGGTGCGCTACATGGAGATCGTGGCGCTCTACAGCCTGTTCATGTCCGTCACGTCGTCGGACCAACCCGGCACCGATTTCACCATCCTGTCCTGCGCCCAGCTCATCGTCTACCTCGTCGGCTCCATGCTTGCCGGCCGCCTTGCCGACATGCTCGGCTACTCCGCGTTGTTCACCCTGGCGACAGTGCTGTCGGGCATCGCCGTGGTGGCGACCTATCGCATGCTGAATGCCCATTTCGCCGATGCCGCAAAGACCCAGCCAGGAACGCCGATGCCGCTGCCGGAGGTCGCCGAATGAGCGCGGGTTCGCTAGTGCTTATGAACCATGGCTGCAAGACCGGCGGCGGCCAGAGCCAGCGCCGCGCAGCCGGCCAGCGGCGCAAAGGGCCAGAGCGTGAAGGCGAAGCCGCCGGCCAATGCGCCGATGCTCTGGCCGAGCACATGGGTGCTGGTGAGCCAGCCGGCCGCCGCGCCCTGCTCGCCGGGCTCCAGGCGCTTCATCAGCCAGGCGGTGTAGCCGGGTGTAGCCAGGGCAATGCCGGCCGCTGCCACCACCAGAGACGCTGCCGAGGCAGCATGGCTGGCCGTGACGGCCAGCGCCGTCATGCCGACGCAAACCATGAGACAGCCGACGACGACGCTGATGCGCTCGGCCAGCCGCAGGCGCGCCACGACCAGCCCCTGAACCAGGACCATGACGACCGCAACCAGCATCAGGGCCAGGCCGGTCAACGTCGTGGCCTGCGTCGCACCAAGGCCAAAACGCTGCTGGGTCATCGGGCCGAGCATCATCTGCACCTGTCCGAAGCCGAGCGTCAGGCACAAGCCCATCGCCAGGCAAGGCAGAGCGCGGCGATCGAAGGGCGATATTCCACGGCCGACGTCGGCCGCCCTGCCGTCGGTCCGTCCGCCGGCTTCCCCTTTGCCCCGCGCGAGCCACAGCAACAGCGGGCTGAACAGGAACAGGATGGGCGGCAGCAGCGGCGACAGGACGGCAGCCGTTGCCGCCAGCGCGCCGGCCAGCCGCCCCATGCTGACGCCGGCGCCAAGCAGTCCCAGCGCGGCCTGTCGCCTGTCATCGGCAGCCGAGCGGCTGGCCCAGACCTGCGCCGTCGGCATGACGCCGGACGCGGCAAAACCGTACACGGTTCGCGAAAGCATCAGCAAAGCGATGCCCAGCGCGGCTCCCGTGCCGGCCATCAGCAGAATGGCGAACACCGCCTGGCCGGCCAGCATGGCGAGGCCAAGCAGGCGCAGCAGCCTGGCGTGGCCGAGCCGCTCGCCCATGCGACCCCACAGCGGCGAGCCGACCAGAAAGGCCGCGGCGCCGACAGCAGTTGCCGCCCCGATGGCAAACGTGTCGAGCCTCAGCCGCTCCATCACCAGGGGAACGAGCGATACGAAGGCCGACTGGCCGAAGCCGATTGCCGAGACCGCGGTTGCCAGGCGGCGCAGAAGCGAAGATCGATTTTTCATACGGGTCGTCACAAGACCAAGCTTATTTCTTGTTCAGAATAGATAATCAACAGAAATGTTTAAAGACGACAACGTATAAATGCAATGCATGCAGTTATTGGGATTTATGGGGATGCACATGGAACAAGTAAAACCAGAATCTTCCTCTGCATTAAGCCCGTTACTCAATGCGTTGCTGCGGGAATGGGATAGCTGGGAATTCGTCGACGCCAGGCAAACCGGGCTGTTTCGGCCGCAGGCAGCCGTGCTGCGTCTGAATTTCCCTGCCTCGCGCGCGGCGGTGCTCGTCGAGGCGCGGCATCGCTCGAAGGTTGGTTACCACGATTTAGCGATGCCGCTCTGGCGCCTCGATATTAGCAACGAGGGGGCCGATGGCGAAGCGACCGAGATCGACCTTTTCAGCCTTTTGGCGCTGATCCTGGCGGATCCCGACATTGCCGGCCGGGCGACAGCGAAAAGCCGACTGACCTTCCTGCGCCGCAGCCTGGCCAGCATCGCCGCAATCGCTGACGCGACTGCGGCGCGTGGATCGTCGCGGCCCTTCTCCGAAGGCGATCCTGACTTCATCGATGCCGAAAGCGCCCTGCGCTTCGGCCATGCCGTGCATCCGGCGCCGATGAGTCGCGAAGAGTTCACGCACACGGATTCCGCGCGCTTCGGGCATGAATACTGCAATGCGTTCAAACTGCGCTGGTGGGCCGTCGACCCGACCATCCTCACTGGAGGCAGCGTCGAGCCGCTAGATGTCACCGAGATGGTCCGCGGGCTTGCCGCCAGCGATCCGCAGCTGCTTGCTCGGGCTGGCAAGCAACAGGGCAAGGTTCTCGTTCCGATGCATCCGTGGCAGGCCGTACGGCTCATGCTGGAAGACCGCGTCGAGCGCCTGTTTCGCGCCGGTCGTATCGTCGATGTTGGGCTCGGCGGACCAGCGTGGCGGGCCACGACCTCGCTGCGCACGGTTCATTCGTCTGAAGCCGAGTGGATGCTGAAATTCTCGCTCAGCCTGCGCCTGACCAATTCCAGGCGCATCGTCGAGGAGCATGAGTGCCGGCGCGGCCTTTCGGTGCACCGGCTGGTCAAGGGCAAGCTCGGCTATGCCTTGCAGCGGCGCTGCCCGACCATGACGGTGCTGGGTGAGCCCGCCTGGTTCGGCCTGCGTGACGAAGACGGCCGGCTGATGACGGATACCATCGTCTCGCTTCGCGAAAATCCGTTTCGCGGCACGGGCAATCCGCCGGCTGCCGTTCTCGGCGCGCTTTGCGAGCGCCATCCCGGCCGTACCGAAAGCCATCTGTCCGACCTGGTCCACCGTATCGCCCGCGACGAGAAGCGACCTGTCGAGGAAACGGCGCGTTTGTGGTTCGAGCGTTTCCTTCATGCCGCCATCGAGCCGTTTATCGTTGCCTTCTCGGAATTCGGCCTGCTGTTCGGCGCCCATCAGCAGAACCTCGTCGTCGGCCTCGCCGGCGGCTGGCCGAATGCGCTCTATTTTCGCGACTGCCAGGGCACCGGTTATGTCGAGGAATTCCTGCCCAGGCTGCGCGAATTCGTGCCCGGGGCTGGTCAGGCGGGCGATCATGTCTTCCCAGCGGAAGCGGCCGCGAAGCTGTTCGGCTACTATCTGGTCGTCAATGGCGCTTTCGCCGCCGTCGCAGCCCTTGCGGCCGCTGGCCTCACCAACGAAGACGATCTGCTGGCGATATTCCGCCGCTCGCTCGAGCGGCTGGCCGCCACGCCGATGGCTGACCGGTCCTGCGTCGACTATTTGCTCAACGCGCCGACGCTCGCCGCCAAGGGCAATTTCCTGATCGCGCTGCGCGACATCAATGAGAACACCGAAGTGACCGACCCGCTGGCAGGTTACGTCGAGCTTCCGAACCCCCTGCATGTGAGAGAATACGCATGAACATCGAGGCTGCGAAAAACTGGTCACCCGCCACCGTCGCCGGCAACGAAGGATGGCAGCATCTGGCCTCGGCCGCGGAGCCGCTCGCCATCCGTGCCGGCGATGGCCATGTCAGCCTGGTCAACGCTGAGGGAACAGCGGTGGGACAGGCCCGCATCTCCGACGCGGATGGCCGCCTGCTCATCGACGATGTCGCGTTCATTGGCGGCCGCCTCGACCAACCGCAAATCCTGGCAGGTCTCGTCGACGCCGCGCTGCGCCTGCATCCTTCCTTCGACTGCGCCTTCCTGCCGGCGGCCAAGACGCTGTGGCCGGTTTCGGCGCTGGCCACCGAGACGGTTCCGGGTGAACCGGAATGCGCCGTCATCCATCGCTCGGTCCTGCGCCAGCTGCCGCTGCTGTGGCGCAGCCAGGCCTCGCATGTCACCTATCCGGCATTGACGACCGCTATCGGCCCGGAAGACCGGCTGCCGCCATTGCGCCAACCGCGCCCCTGCGGCCCGATGTACGAACGCTGGATTCCGGAAATCGGCCTCACCGTGTCGCTGCGGCCGATCGACCGCAGGACCGATCTCGACCTCTTCCATCGCTGGATGAACGATGGCCGCGTCGCCTTCTTCTGGGAACTTGCCCAGAGCCATGAGGATCTCGACAAATATCTCGCCGAGCAGGAAAGCGATCCGCATATTTTCGGCGTCATCGCCAGCTTCGACGGCGAGCCGACCGGCTATTTCGAGTTCTACTGGGCCAAGGAGGACCGGCTCGGGCCCTATTATGAGCCGCTCGACTGGGACCGCGGCTGGCATGGACTGATCGGCAATATGCGCCATCTCGGCCGGCCGAAGACGCTGTCACTGTTCCGCTCCGTCACCCACTATCTGTTCCTCGACGAGCCGCGCACGCAGCGCGTCGTCGGCGAGCCACGCGCCGCGCACCAGAAGATGCTGAGCTATTGCGCCGGCGCCGCCTACGACAAAGTCAAGGAGTTCGACTTCCCGCACAAGCGCGCGGCGCTGGTCTGCTGCGAACGCGAGCGCTTCTTCCGCGAGGTGCCGCTGTGACGGTGCAGCAACCGATTGCCAAAGCGGGGGAGGCGACACGCTGGGCCGCGATCAACCGCGACGCCGTCGCCAAGGCCATTTCCGAACTGACCTTCGAGGAGTGCCTGTCGCCGCGCGAGCTTTCGCCCGGCCGATGGGAGCTGACGCCCGGCCCCGGCGTGACCTATCGCTTTGCCGCGACGCGGCGCCTGTGGGGCCAGATCGCCGTCCGTCCGGAGACGCTGACTCGCGACGCAGGCATCGAGCTGCCGGTCGACGATGCGGTCGCCTTCTTCGCCGACGCGCGCGAGACGCTCGGCATGTCGCCGGCAACATTCTGCACCTATGCGAAGGAGCTTTACAACACGCTGATGGCCGACATGCGGATCGCCAAGGCACGCGGCAATCGACCGGCCGCCGATCTAGCCGCGCTGCCGGATACCGAGTTGCAGGCATTGCTCGACGGCCATCCGAAGGCCCCTGCCAACAAGGGACGGCTTGGCTGGGGACGGGACGACTTCGAGCGCTACGCGCCAGAATCGGCCACCGCATTCCAGCTCTTCTGGCTTGCCGCCGCCAGCGATCGCTGCCTGCTGGCGCTTGACTGCGGGCTCGACGAAGAGGCGCTGCTGCAGGCCGCACTCGGCGACTACGAGCGCGCAAGGCTCGAAGCGGCTTTCAGCGCCGCCGGGATCTCGCGATCGACGCATAGGCTGCTGCCGGTCCACCCCTGGCAGTGGCAGGCGATGATCGCCTCGCAATATGGTAGCGAGATCGCCGCCGGCCGGCTGGTGCCGCTTGGCCAGTTCGGCGATCCGTTCCTGCCCTTGCAGTCGCTGCGCACGCTTGCCAATGTGGCACGGCCCGAGGCGCTGCACGTCAAGCTGCCGCTGACCGTCCTCAACACCTCAGCGTGGCGCGGCGTGCCGGGCAAATACATGGCGATCGGCGCCGATCTGTCGCGCTGGCTGGCCACGGTGGCGGCCGCGGACCCGGTGCTCAAGGACGTCAAGGTCTTGCAGGAAGTCGCCGGCGCCTTCTATCCGCATCCGCACTATACCGGGGTTGAAGGCGCGCCCTATCAGTTTTGCGAGATGCTGGGCGCCATATGGCGCGAAAGCTCCGAAAAGGATCTGACAGCGGGCCAGCGGCCGATGATGATGGGCGCCCTGCCGCAGCGCGACGCGCATGGCAGGCCGATCGCCAGCGCCCTGATGGAGCAGTCCGGCCTTGGTCCGGAGGCATGGCTCGATCGCCTGTTCTCCACGGCCTTCGTGCCGCTCTACCACTTCATGTGCCGTTACGGCGTCGGCTTCATCGCCCATGGCCAGAACGTCACCATCATCCTCGACGGAGCGACGCCTCTCGGCGTGGCGGTCAAGGACTTTCAGGGCGACCTCGACCTCGTCGACCAGCCATTTCCCGAACTGGCCGGCCTCGACCCAAAAATCCTCTCGACGTTGAAGCGCCGGCCGCCGGCGCATCTTCTGCAGCATTTGCAGACCGGCCATATCGTCAGCGTCCTGCGCTTCCTGTCCGAGGCGCTGGCCTCATACGACCGCTTCGATGAGAGGACTTTCTACGCCATCCTCGCCGGCGCCATCCGGCGCTACCAGGCGCAGAACACCGAGCTGGCGGAACGGTTCGTGCTGTTCGATCTGTTTGCGCCGAAGATTCCGCGCATCGCCATCAACAAGGTGCGCTTCGCGATCGGGTACGGTGACAGCGGCGAACGCCCTCTGCCGGACCTCGGCACACCGCTCGACAATCCGCTTAACCCCGAGTCAGCCCGGCGATCTCCCATCAGCCCAGCCAGCTCCATAAGGAGTTCGCCATGACCCATACGCTTGACCTCGCAGGCATCGGCATCGGGCCGTTCAATCTCAGCCTCGCCGCCCATCTCGATGCGGTGGACGGCGTCGAAGCGCGCTTCTTCGATCGGGCGACGCGGCTCGAATGGCACCCGGGTATGATGCTGCCGGGCGTCGAACTGCAGACATCCTTCCTCAAGGATCTCGTCACCGCGACGCATCCGACCAGCCCATGGTCGTTCATGTCCTATCTGGTCGCGCAGAAGCGGTTCTATGAATTCCTCAACGCGGATTTCTCAGCCATCCCGCGGCCGGAATTCGCCCGCTATCTTGGATGGGTCGGCGAGAACTTGTCTTCGCTGCGCTTCGCCAGCGCCGTCGACCGGATCGACTTCGACGGAACGAATTTCAGGCTGCGTATCGGCCGCGAGCAGGTGAACGCGCGCAATCTCGCCATTGCCGTCGGGCTGGTGCCCAACATCCCCGCCTGGGCGCGGGCGGCGGCCTCCGATCAATGCTTCCACAACGCCCAGGCCGCCAACCGCCTCGATCGCCTGAGCGGACAGCGTGTCGCCGTGATCGGCGGTGGCCAGAGCGGCGCCGAAGTGCTTCTGCATCTGGTCTCCTCCGACCGCTTCGCCGGCCGCGAAATCGAGTGGATCTCGATGCGGCCGAATTTCCTGCCACTGGACGACTCGCCTTTCACCGACGAACTCTTCACGCCGGGCTATGTCGAAAACTTCCATCGGTTGCCGCAAGGGCGGCGCGAGACGATCCTGGAACAGCAACTGCTTGCCGGTGACGGCGCATCGACGAGCACGCTGAAGGCGATCTATCGCCAGCTTTACACGCTGCGGCACCTCTCGGAGGAAACGACGGCGGTCAACATGACGCCGCACCGCGAAGTGCTGAACGTGACGCGGGAAGGCAGCGAATACCGGCTGATCATGCGCAACGGCTTCGACGGCGCCATCGAGACGCGCACCGTCGAAGCGGTGGTTCTGGCCACCGGCTATGCCTTTGCCATTCCTGATTGCATGGCGCCGCTCATGAACAGGATCGCGCTGGACGAGCGCGGTCATTACAGGCTCAACGCCAGCTTCGAGGTCGAATGGGACGGGCCCGACGACCGCCGGATCTACGCACTCAATGCCGGCCGGCTCAGCCATGGCATAGCCGAGCCGCAGCTCAGCCTGATGGCTTGGCGCAGCGCCAAGATCGTCAATTCGCTGCTCGGGCGGGCACAGTTCGATCTCGATCTGCCCGATCCGCCGGTTGCCTGGAGTTCAAGGCACACGACACAAAGCCTGCATCATCTCGGCGCCAATGCGAGGATGACCGAATCGGGCGCGCGGTGATGTTTGTGGAGGCGGGCCGAAGAGCGTGGTACGGCGCGCGTTAAGATTGACATCGACCCGTAAAGCTTTTCTGTGAGAGAGATCGTTCGGTCCTGCTGGAGGCTCAGCGCATGAAAACCCTTGGCCTTATCGGCGGCATGAGCTGGGAATCGACGGCGATCTATTATCGCCTGCTCAACGAGATCGTGCGCGAGCGGCTGAGCGGGCTGCATTCGGCAAAGCTGTTGCTCTATTCCTTCGACTTCGCCGAAATCGCCGACCGGCAGCATCATGGCGACTGGGACAGTGCGGGCGTGCTGCTGGCGGATGCGGCGCGCAAGCTGGAGGCGGGCGGCGCAGAGGGGCTTTTGATCTGCACCAACACCATGCACAAGCTCGCCGACCGGGTGCAGGCGGCGGTGTCGATCCCGCTTATCCACATTGCCGACGCCACGGCAGTCGCGGTCAAGGGCGCCGGCGTCAAGCGGCCGGCGCTGCTGGCGACCCGCTTCACTATGGAGCAGGATTTCTACAAGGGCCGGCTGACGGAGAAATACGGGCTGCAGCCCGTGGTGCCGAACCAGGCCGGGCGCGACATGGTGCACCAGGTAATCTACGACGAGCTCTGCCGGGGCATCGTCAACGCGGCATCGAAGGCGGCCTATATCGACGAGGTCGCCCGTCTGCGGCGCGATGAGAAGATCGATGGCGTCATCATGGGCTGCACCGAGATCACCATGTTGATTGGCGAGCGCGATTTCGACATTCCGGTGTTCGACACCACGCGCATCCATGCCGAGGCGGCGGTCGCATTCATGCTGCCCTGAAGGGTCAAAACAAGGATCAGGGCTGGGCGGCCACGGCGACATTGCCGTTGCCGACGACTTTCAGCTTCCATCGATCTGCTTCCGTGCCGGCCAGATTGAGGTGCCTGGTCAGGAAATAAGGGCGATCGGTGTCGGGGCCTTTGGCTGTGCAAAACCGGTCCTGCAGATAGGAGGGAGGCGTCGCCTGATAATACAGGTTGGCCACGATGCTGGCCGGACGCGCGCGCGGCCTAAACAGCCTTCCGCTCCTTCACGAATTGCGTGCCAAAACTGCCGCGCGCTTGACTTCTTTTTGCAGCGACATTCAATACATCCGGCATTGCTGTGAGGGGATGAAAGCAAGATGGAATTTGCGTTTCCGTGGCCGACCAGCCAGGGCGAATGGCTGGCTTGGTCCAGCGCCGTCGTCACCTTGGCGCTCGGTCTGCTGTTTTTCCTCGCGCCAGGGCTGGCATTTCGGATTCTGCGGCTGCAGGTCCGGCCCGAAAGGGCAGCGGCAATCGCGGAAGGGCGCGGCCGGATGTCGGGCTTCTATCTCGGCGTCAGCCTGTGCTGCATTCTGTTGGCGCAGCCGTGGCTCTATATGGCACTCGGCTTTTCCTGGCTGTTCACCGCTTTTGGCCGTTTGCTGTCGATGATGTCGGACGGCGCCAACACGCCTTTCAACTGGGCGTCGATCGTCGTCGAACTCGTCCTGGCCGCGTTGCCGCTCGCCTTCGTCTTCGGCTTTCTGCCCTGAATCGGCAGCCAATCCAAAGGCTTCGGTTGAACTCTACGGCCGGATGCGACAATAGTGCCCGAAAAGCATGCGGAACGACGCATTGCGGTCTTAAAATGCCTGTGCTAGACGGCAATCGACTTTCGGCCGGGGATAGCGGAAGCCGCGCCTCCGTGCTTGGAAAAACTTAGTAAGGTCAAAGATTTAGCCAGAGTTTTTGCTCGCGCCAACAATCTGCGGCCCCTCAGACAAGAGAAAAGACGGTCCGTGGCTCAATCGTCATCGCCAATCTCGGGTGTCGCAGAACGCTACGCGGGTTCGCTGTTCGAACTTGCGCGGCAGTCGAATTCGGTGGCCAAGGTCGAGGCCGACCTCAACAGTTTCGCCAGGATGCTGGATGACAGCGCCGACCTGACGCGCCTCATCAACAGCCCGGTGTTCTCCAGCGAGGACCAGGCCAAGGCAATCGCGTCGATCGCCGACAAAGCCGGCATCACCGGCCTGACCGGCAATTTCCTGCGCGTCGTCTCCCGCAACCGCCGGCTCTTCGCGGTGCCCGGCATGATCAAGGCTTTTCGCAAGATCGCCGCCGAACAGCGCGGTGAGACATCAGCCGAGGTCACTTCGGCGCATGAACTGACGGCTGCCCAGCAGACCGAACTCAAGGCCGCGCTGAAAGGCGTCGCCGGCAAGGACGTGGCCATCACTGTTACCGTCGATCCGTCGCTGCTCGGCGGGCTGGTGGTCAAGATGGGCTCGCGCCAGATCGATACGTCGCTCAAAACCAAACTCAATTCGCTCAAGCTTGCACTGAAAGAGGTCGGCTGATGGACATCCGCGCCGCGGAAATTTCCGCAATTCTCAAAGACCAGATCAAGAATTTCGGCAAGGAGGCCGAGGTCTCCGAAGTCGGCCAGGTGCTGTCCGTCGGTGACGGTATCGCTCGCGTCTACGGCCTCGACAATGTCCAGGCCGGCGAAATGGTCGAATTCCCCGGCGGCATCCGCGGCATGGCGCTCAACCTCGAAGCCGACAATGTCGGCGTCGTCATCTTCGGCGCCGACCGCGACATCAAGGAAGGCGACATCGTCAAACGCACCGGCGCCATCGTCGATACGCCTGTCGGCATGGGCCTGCTCGGCCGCGTCGTCGACGCGCTCGGGAATCCGATCGACGGCAAGGGCCCGATCAAGGCGACCGAACGCAAACGCGTCGACGTCAAGGCGCCAGGCATCATCCCGCGCAAGTCGGTCAACGAGCCGATGTCGACCGGCCTCAAGGCCATCGATGCGCTGATCCCGGTTGGCCGCGGCCAGCGCGAGCTGGTCATCGGCGATCGCCAGACCGGCAAGACCGCGATCATCCTCGACACGATGCTCAACCAGAAGGCCGTGCACGACAACGGGCCAGAAAAGGAAAAGCTCTACTGCGTCTACGTCGCCATCGGGCAGAAGCGCTCGACGGTCGCGCAGTTCGTGAAGGTTCTCGAAGAGCGCGGCGCGCTTGAATATTCGATCATCGTCGCCGCCACCGCTTCCGATCCGGCGCCGATGCAGTTCCTGGCGCCGTTCACCGGCGCCACCATGGGCGAATATTTCCGCGACAACGGCATGCATGCGCTGATCAGCTATGACGATCTGTCGAAGCAGGCCGTCGCCTATCGCCAGATGTCGCTCTTGCTGCGCCGCCCGCCGGGTCGCGAAGCCTATCCGGGCGACGTGTTCTACCTGCATTCGCGCCTGCTCGAGCGCGCCGCCAAGCTCAACGACGATCTGGGTGGCGGTTCGCTGACCGCGCTGCCGATCATCGAGACGCAGGCCAACGACGTGTCGGCCTACATCCCGACCAACGTGATCTCGATCACCGACGGCCAGATCTTCCTCGAAACCAACCTGTTCTTCCAGGGCATCCGTCCGGCGGTCAACGTCGGCCTGTCGGTGTCGCGCGTCGGTTCGTCGGCGCAAATCAAGGCGATGAAGCAGGTCGCCGGCTCGATCAAGGGCGAGCTCGCGCAGTACCGCGAAATGGCTGCGTTCGCGCAGTTCGGCTCCGATCTCGACGCCGCCACGCAGCGCCTGCTCAACCGCGGCTCGCGCCTGACCGAACTGTTGAAGCAGCCGCAGTTCTCGCCCCTCAAGGTCGAGGAGCAGGTCACGGTGATCTTCGCCGGCGTCAACGGCTATCTCGACAAGCTGGCGCTGAACCAGGTCGGCAAGTTCGAGCACGGCCTGCTCAGCCATATGCGCTCGGCCGGCAAGGACGTGCTGGACGGCATCCGCAAGGAAAAGGCGCTGTCGGACGATCTGCGCGCCAAGCTGAAGGCCGAGATCGACGCCTTCGCCAAGACCTTCGCTTGAGAAGAAGCCGGACGCTCGGGATCAGGTTTGAAGCATGCCTTCATTAAAAGACCTTCGTAACCGTATCGCCTCGGTCAAGGCGACGCAGAAGATCACCAAGGCGATGCAGATGGTCGCCGCGGCGAAGCTGCGCCGCGCGCAGGAAGCAGCGGAGGCGGCGCGTCCCTATTCCGAGCGGATGGGTGCGGTGCTGGCCAATATCACGCAGGCGATCGGCGGCGGCGGCGATGCCCCGGCGCTGATGACCGGCACCGGCAAGGACGATGTGCATCTGCTCGTCGTCTGCACCGCCGAGCGCGGCCTGTGCGGCGGCTTCAACTCGCAGATCGCACGTCTGGCCCGCGACCATATCCGCCGGCTTCTGGCCGACGGCAAGCAGGTCAAGATCATCTGCGTCGGCAAGAAGGGTTTCGACATTCTGCGCCGAGACTATGCCTCGCTGATTATCGACCGCGTCGACCTGCGCGATGTCAAGAAGCTCGGCTTCGTCAATGCCGATGCGATCGCCCGTAAGATCATCCATCTGTTCGGCGAAGGCGGCTTCGATATCTGCACGCTGTTTTATTCGCAGTTCAAGTCGGTGATCAGCCAGATTCCGACCGCGCAGCAGATCATTCCTGCCGGCGTGGCTTCCGCTCCCGCCGAAGCGACCGCCGGTGGCAATGCCGTCTACGAATACGAGCCGGAGCCGGGCGAGATCCTCACCGACCTCATTCCGCGCAACATCTCGGTCCAGGTCTTCCGCGCGCTGCTCGAAAACGCAGCCGGCGAGATGGGCGCCAAAATGAGCGCCATGGACAATGCAACGCGCAATGCCGGCGACATGATCAACAAACTGTCGATCACCTATAACCGCCAGCGGCAGGCGCAGATCACCAAGGAACTGATCGAAATCATTTCGGGCGCCGAAGCGCTCTAGGCGCGACCGCCAGGAGGTCATCGACCTTCTGATGGAGCGTGAGAAACAAAGGACGAGAAGGGTAAAGACGATGGCGAAAGCAGCGACCCCCGCGAAGACGGCCCCCAAGGCGGCCGCAAAGGCTCCGGCAGCAGCGGCGAAGGCCGCTCCGGCCAAGAAGGCGGCCGCGCCCGCCAAGGCCGCGGCCCCGGCAGTGAAGACGACGAGCGTTGCCGTCAAGAAGACCGGCGCCATCGGCAAGGTTCGCCAGGTCATCGGCGCCGTCGTCGACGTGCAGTTCGGCGATCATCTGCCGGCCATTTTGAACGCCATCGAAACCTCCAATGTCGGCAACCGCCTGGTGCTCGAAGTTGCCCAGCATCTGGGCGAAAACACCGTGCGCTGTATCGCCATGGATTCCACCGAAGGCCTGGTTCGCGGCCAGGACGTCTATGACACCGGCGCGCCGATCACCGTTCCGGTCGGCCCGGGCATGCTCGGCCGCATCATCAACGTCATCGGCGAGCCGGTCGACGAAGAAGGCCCGGTCGACGGCATCGAGATGCGCGCCATCCACCAGCCGGCGCCTACCTATGTCGAACAGTCGACGGAAGCGCAGATCCTGATCACCGGCATCAAGGTGCTCGACCTTCTGGCGCCCTACGCCCGCGGAGGCAAGATCGGCCTGTTCGGCGGCGCCGGCGTCGGCAAGACGGTTCTGATCCAGGAGCTGATCAACAACGTCGCCAAGGCGCATGGCGGCTTCTCGGTCTTCGCCGGCGTCGGCGAGCGCACCCGCGAGGGCAACGATCTTTATCACGAGTTCATCGAGTCCGGCGTCAACAAGAAGGGCGGCGGCGAAGGCTCCAAGGCGGCACTGGTCTATGGCCAGATGAACGAGCCGCCGGGCGCGCGTGCCCGCGTCGGCCTGACCGGCCTGACGGTCGCCGAATATTTCCGCGACCAGGGCCAGGACGTACTGTTCTTCGTCGACAACATCTTCCGCTTCACGCAGGCCGGTTCTGAAGTGTCGGCGCTGCTCGGCCGTATTCCTTCGGCCGTGGGTTACCAGCCAACGCTGGCCACCGACATGGGTGCGCTGCAGGAACGCATCACCACAACGACCAAGGGTTCGATCACTTCGGTGCAGGCGATCTACGTGCCGGCCGACGATTTGACCGACCCGGCGCCTGCGACCTCGTTCGCCCACCTGGACGCGACGACCGTGCTCAACCGCGCGATCTCGGAAAAGGGCATCTACCCCGCCGTCGATCCGCTCGACTCGACCTCGCGCATGCTCGATCCACTGGTCGTCGGCGAGGAGCACTATGCCGTCGCCCGCCAGGTGCAGTCGATCCTCCAGCGCTATAAGTCGCTGCAGGACATTATCGCCATCCTTGGCATGGATGAGCTGTCGGAAGAGGACAAGCAGACGGTGGCCCGCGCCCGCAAGATCGAGCGCTTCCTGTCGCAGCCGTTCTTCGTCGCCGAAGTGTTTACGGGTGCGCCGGGCAAGCTGGTCGACCTCGCCGACACAATCAAGGGCTTCAAGGGCCTCTGCAACGGCGACTACGATCACCTGCCGGAAGCCGCCTTCTACATGGTCGGCGGCATCGACGAAGCGGTCGAGAAGGCTCAGCGCCTGGCGGCTGAAGCAGCGTAATCAAGGCAATAGGGAGTAGTCAGTAGTCAGTAGTGAATAGCAGCCGGGTGATCAGGACAGCTGTCCTCTCCCTACTCCCTACTCACTATTCCCTACTCACTAAATTGACATGGCTGAAGCTTTCAAGTTCGAACTGGTCTCGCCGGAGCGCCTCCTGGTTTCCGAGCAGGTCGAGTCCGTCGTCATTCCAGGCGCCGAAGGTGAAATGACAGTCATGGCGCACCATGCGCCAGTCATGACCACGATCAAGCCGGGAGTCGTCACGCTGAAGACCGCCGGCGGCAAGGAAGAGCGCTATGTGGTGTTCGGCGGCTTTGCCGACATCGTCCCTGCCGGCTGCACGCTGCTCGCCGAATCGGCGGTCGCCGTCGGCGATATCGACCGCGCCGATCTCGCCCGCCGCATCCAGGAAGCCAAGGAAGACGCCGCCGACGCCAAGGACGACCAGAGCCGCAGCAAGGCGGAGCAGTTCCTTAGCCAGCTTACCACGCTCGAAGGCGCGCTGCTGCCGGCGTAAGCCGCAGAATGACTGGACGTGATCCGAGGGGTCATGGTCGGGCAAAGGTATGAAACAGGCCGGGCTTAAGCCCGGCTTTTTGTATCCGGGCGACATCAGGTCACCTGGTCTTTCCCGGTATACCCAGTGCCGCGAGCGCGAGCGCCACCCCGCCTTGCAGGATATGCTCGCGATGAGCGGCAACCAGTTCGATCAGCGTCTGGCGGTCGGGGCTGCCGCTGGCGAAGCCGGCGAGGTCAAACACCGTCACCACCCGTTCCAGCGTCGGCTGCGCTCCGAGCGCCGCCAGTGCCGCGTCGAGCGGATCGGTAAAGTGGGCTTCCGGCAGGTCCTTGCCGCGCGCCTCGCAGGCGGCGATCCAGGCGGCGATCACCAGCGTCAGATGCTCCGGGACCAGGCCGGCCTGGATGCACTCGATGGCGGTAGCGACAATGCGCTGCGGCAATTTCTGGCTGCCGTCATTGGCGATCTGCGCGGTGCGGTGGGCCAGCGCGGTGTTGGAGAAACGTTCGGCAAGTTCGGCCGTATAGGCTGACGTGTCGAGCCCGGCATCCCCAGGCAATGTCGGGATGGCCTCGGCCCAGAGCCGGTCGACGAACGCGCGGATCGCGGGATCCGCGAAGGCGCGGTCGACGGTGACGTGGCCGCTGAGCAGGCCGATATAGGCGATGCCCGAATGGGCGCCGTTGAGCAGCCGAAGCTTCATGTCCTCGAACGGCCGGACATCCTCGACCATGGTGACGCCGAATTTCTCCCAGGCCGGGCGGCCGGCTGGAAACCTGTTTTCGATCACCCATTGCCGGAACGGTTCGGTCATCACCGGCCAAGCGTCCTCGAGGCCGAGTTCGACCGCGATGCGCGCCCGGTCGGCATCGGTGGTTGCCGGCACGATGCGGTCGACCATGCTCGATGGGAATGCAACGTCATCGGCTATATGACCGGCGAGGGCAGCGTCGCCTGAAGCAGCAGCGCCGGCATCGCGCAGTTTTGCAAACCCGACCAGCAGCCGGTGCAGCGTGGCGCCATTGGCCGGCAGGTTGTCGCAGCAAAGCACGGTGAAGGGCGGCGTGCCGGCGGCCCGGCGTCGCACCAGCGCTTCCGCCAGGAATCCATGCGCTGTCCTGGGAGATCCGGGATTGCCCAGATCGTGGACGATATCGGGATGGTTTTCGTCGAGGCTGCCGTCGGCGGCCCTGAGATAGGCCTTTTCGGTGATGGTCAGGGTGACGATGCGGGTGCGCGGGTCGGTCAGCGCGGCCAGCACCGCGCCGGGGTCTTCCGGCGCGACCAGCATCGACTGGATCGAGCCGATAATGTGCAGCGCTTCGCCATCGCTGCCGCGCACCGCCAGCGTGTAGAGCCCGTCCTGTGGCGTCAGCGCATCGCGCGTGTCGGGGCTGCGCAGCGAGACGCCGACAATGCCCCAGCCGGTCTCGCCGGCCGCTAGGCAGTCATCGACATAGGCGGCCTGATGGGCACGGTGGAAGGCTCCAACGCCGAGATGGACGATGCCTGGGGCGACACTGGCGCGATCATAGGGGGGGACCGCGACCGAGGCCGGCAAGGATTGCACTGTTGCGTTGGAAAGGCGTCTGCTGGTCATGGCGCGGCTTGTCGCTGGATGGTGTGCGGGGCGGGATCTGCTAGCGGCGTAACATCCGCTCTTCCGCCGCACAATGACCTGACGCCGGTTAAAAGTCATCATACAACAACCCAGTTTTTGTATGTTGACATTATTTCTTTCCAGTCCTACCGATATCGCCCCTGGGAGGAACGACGTGGCGGGACTGACCGATCCGGATCTGCTTTTTGCCGCCGAAGGGCGCGCGCTGTCGATCGCGCGCGATCTCCATGCCGGCATCAAGGACCTGCCGATCATCAGCCCGCACGGCCACACCGATCCGCGTTGGTATGCGCTCAACGAGCCATTCCCCGATCCCGCGCAATTGCTGGTGGTGCCCGACCACTACATTTTCCGTATGCTGTTCAGCCAGGGCGTGCGGCTGGAAGATCTCGGCGTCCCGACCCTCGACGGCTCGCCGGTCGAGACCGATCCCAGGGCGATCTGGCGGCGCTTCGCCGAGCACTATTACCTCTTCCGCGGCACGCCGACGCGGTTGTGGCTCGACCATGTGCTCGAGCATCTGTTCGGCATCGAAGAGCCGCTCAACGCCGACACCGCCGACCGCCACTACGACACCATCGCCGCCCTGCTGCAGCGCGACGATTATCGTCCACGCGCGCTGTTCGAACGCTTCAACATCGAGGTCATCGCGACGACCGAGGGCGCACTCGACGATCTCCAATGGCACAAGACGATCCGCGACAGCGGCTGGCAGGGCCGCGTCGTCACTGCCTACAGGCCGGATGCCGTCGTCGATCCCGACTTCGAAGGATTTTCTGCCAATCTCGATCGCCTGGGCGAGATCGCCGGCTGCGACACCGGCACATGGGTCGGCTATCTCGACGCGCATCGCCAGCGCCGCGCCTTCTTCAAAAGTTTCGGCGCAACCTCGTCGGATCACGGCCATCCGACGGCCGAGGCCGCCAATCTTTCCGATGCGGCGGCGGAAGAGCTGTTCAACCGCATCCGCCGCGGCTCGGACGACGAGCGCGAGCGCAAACTGTTTCGCGCCCAGATGCTGACCGAAATGGCCAAGATGAGCCGCGACGACGGGCTGGTCATGCAGATCCATCCCGGCTCCTGGCGCAATCACTCGCCTGGTGTTTTCCAAAAATTCGGCCGCGACAAAGGCTTCGATATTCCGACCCGCACCGACTATGCCGCGGCGCTCAAACCCTTGCTCGACTGCGTCGGGCTGGAGCGCGACCTCTCCATCATCCTGTTCACGCTCGACGAGACCAGCTACGCGCGTGAACTGGCGCCGCTTGCCGGCGTCTATCCGGCGCTGAAGCTCGGGCCTGCCTGGTGGTTCCATGACAGCCCGGAAGGCATGCGCCGGTTCCGCGAGATGACCACCGAGACCGCCGGCTTCTACAACACTGTCGGTTTCAACGACGACACCCGCGCCTTTCCATCCATACCCGCCCGCCACGATGTGGCGCGCCGGGTTGACTGCGCCTTTCTCGCCCGTCTCGTCGCCGAGCACCGGCTGCGTGAGGACGAGGCGCATGAGCTGGCGCGGGAGCTTGCCTACACGCTTGCCAAGAAAGCGTACCGGCTGTGAGCCGGGCGCGTGGAATTTTAAAAGGGAGGAAGACAGTCATGTTGCATTTTTCAAAACTGGTGGCAGCCACATTCGCCTTCGGCTCGCTGATGATCGGCGTTGCCGGCGCCCAGACCGTACTGCGCTCGGCCGACACCCATCCGGACGGGTATCCGACTGTCGAGGCGGTCAAATATCTCGGCGAGCTCATCAAGGAGCGCACCGCCGGCCGCTATTCGGTCGAGGTCTATCATTCGGCGCAGCTCGGCGAGGAAAAGGACACGATCGAGCAGACGCAGACCGGTGTCATCGATCTGAACCGCGTCTCGATGGGTCCGTTCAACGGCATCGTGCCGGAAACCGCGGTGCCGTCGCTGCCCTATATGTTCCGTTCGGTCGAGCACATGCGCCATGTCATGGACGGGCCGATCGGCGACGAGATCCTCAAGGCCTTCGAGACGCATGATCTGGTCGGCCTTGCCTTCTACGATTCCGGCGCGCGTTCCTTCTACAACACCAAGAAGGACATCACCTCGATCGCCGATCTGAAAGGCATGAAGTTCCGCGTCATCCAGTCCGACGTGTTCGTCGATATGGTCAACGCGCTTGGCGCAAATGCCACGCCGATGGCGTATGGCGAGGTCTATTCGGCGCTCGAAACCGGTGTCATCGACGGCGCCGAGAACAACTGGCCCAGCTTCGAATCCGCCAAGCACTACGAAGTCGCCAAGCACTATACCGTCGACCAGCACCAGATCGTGCCGGAAGTGCTGGTGATATCGAAATCGAGCTGGGACAGACTGACGCCGGAAGACCAGGCGATCGTCAAGCAGGCGGCCAAGGATAGCGTCGTCAAGATGCGCGAATTGTGGGACGCGCAGGAGAAGAAGTCGCGAGAGATCGTCGAGAAGGCCGGCGTCAAGGTCAGCGAGATCGACAAGCAGCCGCTGATCGATGCGATGAAGCCGGTCTACGACAAGTATCTGAAGACGCCGGAGCTCAAGGACCTCGCGACGCGCATCCAGGCGACCAAGTGATTTTTCTGGCGGGGCGGCATGGCGCCGCCCCGCCAATCGCTTTTAGGGGACGGAAAGACCGGGAGGATCGGATGACTGCGGGAACGGCCAGGAGCGGAGCGCCACCGCGCTTCAGCGCGGTGCTTTCGAAGATTTGCGACGGTGCGCTCTATCTCGCGGGCATCGGGATGGTCGCCATGACCGCGCTTGTTGCCTACCAGGTGTTTTCCCGCTTCGTGCTCAACGCGTCACCGAGCTGGACCGAAGTCACCGCCATCATGCTGATGAACTGGTTCATCTTCCTGGGCGCTGCCGTCGGCGTGCGCGAGAATTACCATATGGGCTTCGACGTGCTGCTCTATATCCTGCCCAAGGGCAGCAAATGGGCGCTGCGCACCCTGTCCGACCTGATCGCGTTCGGCTTCGGCTTCGGCATGGTCTGGTACGGCTGCAAGCTGGTCGGGCTGACCTGGCGGACCATCATCCCGGCGCTCGAGCTTCCCGGCGGTTTCGACTATCTGCCGCTGGTCGCCGGCGGCTTTCTGATCTGCCTGTTCTCGGCCGAACGCATTGTGCTGCGCTGGTCCGGCGCCGACATCGACAAGGATATCAATCTCGATGAAGTGCCGGAAATGCCGGCCGTGCAGGAGGCCTAGATGGAACTCTGGATCCTGTTTGGCGTCTTCACGCTTTTGATGTTTGCCGGCACGCCGATCGCCTTTTGCCTGGGTGCGGCGTCCTTCGCCACCGTGCTTTATCTCGGCCTGCCGCCCCTGGTGGTGTTCCAGCAATTGAAGTCGGGCATGTCGGCGTTCTCACTGATGGCGATCCCGTTCTTCATCTTTGCGGGCGATCTGATGGTGCGCGGCGGCATCGCGCAGCGCATCGTTTCCTTTGCCGGCTCGCTGGTCGGTCATGTCCGCGGTGGGCTCGGTCAGGTCAACATCATCGCCGCGACGTTGTTCGGCGGCATTTCCGGCTCGGCGGTGGCGGAAGCCGCTGCCGTCGGCGGGCTGATGATCCCGCAGATGAAAGCGCGCGGCTACGGCGCCGACTACGCCGTTAACGTGACCTCGATGGCGGCGCTGATCGCGCTGCTTCTGCCGCCGTCGCAGAACATGATCATCTATTCGATCGCCGGCGGCGGCAAGATTTCGATCGCCGACCTGTTCACCGCCGGCATCCTGCCCGGTCTGCTGTTCGCCGCTTCGCTGATGGTCACCGCCTATTTCGTCGCCCGCAGCCGAGGCTACCCGGTCGAGGCCTTTCCCGGCTTCTCGCGTGTCGGCCAGTTGGCGGTCATCGCCATCCCCGGACTTCTGCTTATCGGTATCATCTTCGGCGGCGTTCGCTCGGGCGTTTTCACGGCGACTGAAAGCTCCTGCATCGCCATCATCTACGCCTTGCTGGTCACCGTCTTCGTCTACCGGTCGATGGCCTGGGGCGATTTCGTCCATGCCACAAAGGGCGCGGTGCGCACGACCTCGATGGTGCTGCTGATCATCGGCACGGCGGCCTCGTTCAGCTGGCTGATGGCCTATCTAAAAGTGCCGGTGCTGCTGATAGCAGGCATGAACGCCATCTCCACCGATCCGCTGGTGGTGCTGCTTCTGCTCAACGTCTTGATGCTGCTGCTCGGCACCTTCATGGACATGGGGCCGATGATCATCATCTGCACGCCGATCTTCCTGCCGCTGGTCACCCATTACGGCGTCGACCCCGTGCATTTCGGCGTCATCACCATCCTCAATCTCGGCATTGGGCTCAACACGCCACCGGTCGGCACGGTGCAGTTCGTCGCCTGTGCCGTCGGCAAGATTACGGTCTGGGAAGCGATGCGCTCGATCTGGCCGTTCTATGGCGCGGGCATCGTGGTCCTGGGGCTGGTCACCTATATTCCGGCGATTTCGCTCTGGTTGCCGAGCGTGTTCAAATAGGGCGTCTTCAAATAGACGTCTTCAAACAGGGGTGCGATATGGCATCGGATAGGGCTGTTGATCTCAGGGTCGAGAGAAAACCCAAACTGTCGGAGACCGTCGTCGCTGCGATCCGCAAGCAGCTGCAGGCGGGCGAGATCCTGCCCGGCTACAAATTGCCGACCGAAGGACAACTGACCGAGACCTTCGGCGTCAGCCGCACAGTCATCCGCGAAGCGCTGGCCAAGCTCGCCGCCGACGGGCTGGTCGAGGCGCGCCAGGGCGCCGGCGTGTTCGTCACCGAGCACATCTCAACGATGTTCGGCGCGCTCGCCGCCGACATGGGCAGCAAGGATTCCATCGCGCTCAATGTGCTCGAAGTGCGCCTGGCCGTCGAAATCGAATCGGCCGGGCTCGCCGCCATTCGCCGCAACGCCGCGCAGGAAGCGGCGATCCAGGAAGCCTTCTTCGAGTTCGAACGGCTGCTGCTCAACAGCGAGCCGACCGGCCCGGCCGATCTCGCGTTCCACCGTGCGATCGCCAGCGCCACCAACAACCCGTTCTATGTCGAGATGCTCGATGTGCTGGGCCGCCGCGCCATTCCTTGCGACGTGACCTCGCCCTGGTCGACGGAACTTGTGCAATCCGACAGCTATCAGCGCGGGCTGCAGCGCGAGCATCTGGTGATCCTGAATGCGATCACGTCAGGCGACGCCGAAGCCGCGCGCGAGGCGATGCGCACCCATCTCACCGCCAGCCAAGAGCGCTACCGCGAGCGGCTGCACGCCCGCCAGGTCTACTACGCCGACTCGGTCAAGGCGTCGGCAACCAAATAGCCATTCATTCAGCTGGAGCAGCAATGACTCAAAGTCACCCGCATACCGAATTCACCTCGCGTTTCGCCATCGGCCCGGTCGCCGCGGCGTCCATGGGAACCGACGAGCTGCGTCACAACTTCCATATTGACGACCTGTTCCAGCCGGGACGCGTCAGCCTGACCTACACCCACTATGACCGCATGATCGTCGGCGGCGCCGTGCCGGCGGCAGCGCCGCTGCCGCTGGAAGCGATCAAGCCGACGGGCACCAAGAATTTTCTCGACCGCCGCGAACTGATCATCGTCAATATCGGCGGCGCCGGCTCGGTGACGGCAAATGGCGAGACCCACCAGTTGCAGGCGCGCGACATGCTCTATCTCGGCATGGGCAGCACCGACGTTTCGTTCGCATCGGCCGATGAGGGCGCACTGGCCAAGTTCTATCTGCTCAGCGCGCCTGCGCATCACACCCATCCCAACCGGCTGATCCGCATTGGCGATGCCAAGCGCCTCGATCTCGGCAGCAAGGAAACCTGCAACGAACGCTCCATCTTCCAGTTCATCCATGCCGATGGCGTCAAGACCTGCCAACTGGTGGCCGGTATGACCCTACTGGCGCCGGGCTCGGTGTGGAACACCATGCCTTGCCATGTGCATGACCGGCGCATGGAGGCCTATCTCTATTTCGACCTGCCGGAGACGGCGCGCGTCTTCCATTTCATGGGCGAGCCGGACGAAACCCGCCACATCGTCATGGCCAATGAGGAGGCAGTGCTGTCGCCGGGTTGGTCGATCCATTCCGGGGTCGGCACCTCGAACTACGCCTTCGTCTGGGCGATGGCCGGCGACAATGTCGACTACACCGATGTCGACCCGGTGCCGCTGGGCGAACTGCGTTGAGCGGCCATTCCTCCTTCAGCCTGGCCGGCAAGCGCGTCCTGGTCACCGGCGCAAACACCGGCATCGGCCAGGGCATCGCGGTCTCGATCGCGCGCGCCGGCGGCATCGTCATCGGTGTCGGCCGCTCTGTGATGGACGACACGGAAAGACAAGTCGCGGAAGCCGGCGGCCAGTTCGAGACTGTGCGGTGCGATCTCGCCGATCATGTTGCCGCCAAGGCCATGCTCGACCAGGTGTGGGAGAAGACCGGCCCGATCGACGGGCTGGTCAACAACGCCGGCATCATCCGCCGCGCCGATGCGGTCGATTTCTCCGAGGCCGATTGGGACGACGTCATCGACATCAATCTGAAGACGCTGTTCTTCCTCAGCCAGGGTTTTGCCAGGCGCGTGCTGGCCGATTCCGGCCAGCGCGGCAAGATCGTCAACATCGCCTCGGTGCTGAGTTTCCAGGGCGGTATTCGTGTCGCGTCCTACACCGCGTCGAAACATGGCGCGCTCGGCATAACCCGGCTGCTGGCCTGCGAATGGGCGGCAAAAGGCATCAACGTCAACGCCATTGCGCCCGGCTATATCGAAACCAACAACACCGAGGCGTTGCGCGCCGATCCCGACCGCAGCGCCGCTATATTGGCGCGCATCCCGGCCGGGCGCTGGGGCGGACCGGAAGACATAGGCGATGCCGCTGTCTTCCTGCTGGCCCCCGCCTCCGACTATATGCACGGCGCCGTGATCCCGGTGGATGGCGGCTGGCTGGCGCGATGAGGAAACAGTCATGATCGAGCATAAGATTTTTGCCCAACCCGGCGAGAGCGCGTGGACGCCGACGCCGGACGGCAACAGGCGGCGCGTTCTCCTGCACACGGATGAGCTGATGATGGTCGAGTTCGGCTTCGACAAGGGCGGCGTCGGCGCGCTGCATTCGCACCCGCATGTCCAGGCCAGCTATGTCGCCGAAGGTCGCTTCGAGGTGACCATCGACGGCCGCACCGCGACCATCGAGACCGGCGGCAGCTTCATCGTGCCGTCCAATCTGGTGCACGGCGTCAAGGCGCTGGAGGCCGGGCGCCTGGTCGACAGCTTTACCCCGCACCGCGCCGATTTCCTGGCCTGAACCTTTTCGGCAATTCCAGAAACAGGAAACCCGCGCCTCCTGGGGAGGCGCGGGCTGTTGCCTGTGCGCTCGTGGCGCAGCGGTACTCGAAACATCGCCGCAGGGTTGGACGGTGCCGCAACATGGTGAAGATAGGTTTAACGATGCCAACCAGGTCGATCGCCGGTGGGGTGTTGCTGCTGCTTGTTGTGGTCACGCAGGGGCTGCGCTAATCGTTCTGTCCACGCCGCTGCTTCGGGCGGCCGATCGAAAACATCAGTGATGCAGATATCGACGACGAGCGTACCGACGCACGATCCCAAACGACGTGTCCTCAAGGACGTGTTCGGTTTCGACGATTTCCGTCCCGGACAGGCCGCAGTGATGGAGGCACTGCTTGGCGGCCGCCACGTGCTGGCGGTCATGCCGACGGGTGCCGGCAAATCGCTGTGCTACCAGGTTCCGGCGCTGGTCAAGGGCGGGCTGACCATTGTCGTTTCGCCGCTGGTGGCGCTGATGCAGGATCAGGTCGCGGCACTGCGCCTCGCCGGCGTCGCCGCCGATACGATCAATTCCTCGATCGACCGTGATGCCAATGTCGCGGCATGGCGCCGCGTCGCGTCGGGCCAGACGCGGCTGCTCTATCTCGCGCCGGAACGGCTGATGACCGAGCGGATGCTGGATGCGCTTGCCAGGCTCGATGTCAGCCTGATCGCCATCGACGAGGCGCATTGCATTTCGCAATGGGGGCCGGCGTTCCGGCGCGAATATGAAGACCTGTCGCAGTTGCGTGGCATCTTTCCCGATGTACCGATCATTGCGGTGACGGCAACGGCGGACGAGACGACGCGGGCTGACATCGAGACGCGGCTGTTTGGCGGCCGCGTGGAAACGCAGGTGCTCGGCTTCGACCGTCCCAACATCAAGCTCGCCATCGAGCCCAAGCAGGACAGCAAGCGGCAGTTGCTCAATTTCATCGGGCGCCATCAGGGACGCAGCGGCATCGTCTATTGCCTGTCGCGCAAGAAGACCGAAGAGATGGCGGCGTTTCTCGAAAAGAACGGCGTGACCGCGCTCGCCTATCACGCCGGGATGAGCAAGGAGGCGCGCGATGCGAATCAAAACGCCTTCATGACGCTGTCGGGCGTCGTCATGGTGGCGACCATCGCCTTCGGCATGGGCATCGACAAACCCGACGTCGCCTATGTCTTCCACACCGACCTGCCGGGCAGCCTCGAAGCCTATTACCAGGAAATCGGCCGCGCCGGTCGTGACGGGCGGGCGGCTGAGGCGCATATGCTTTACGGCCTCGGCGATATCCGCATGCGCCGCATGTTCATCGACGACGAGGACGCCGCTGTCGAGCACAAGCGCCGCTCGCATGGCCGGCTCGATACGCTGATCGGCTATTGCGAGACGGCCGAGTGCCGCCGCCAGGTGCTGCTCGGTTATTTCGGTGAAGAGGCGGTCCCTTGCGGCAATTGCGACAATTGCCTGGAACAGGCGCCGCGCACCGACGGCACCGCCGAGGCGCGCCTCATCCTGGCGGCGGTCGCGCAGAGCGGCGAGCGCTTCGGCGCCGGCCATGTCATCGACATCCTGATCGGCCACGAGACTGAAAAGATCACGGCAAGGGGGCATCACAGGCTGACAGCCTTCGGCAATGGCGCCGCGCACAGAAAGGATTTTTGGCAATCGCTGATTCGCCAGCTGGTCGCGAACGGTTTCCTGATGCCGGACCCGGCCGGTCATGGCGGCTTGGCCATTGCAGAAAAAGGTCATGCGCTCGGCCGTGGCGAGGTGCCGTTCCAGTACCGGATCGAGATGCGCACGCGCGCCGCGCGCCGCGCGGCTCGTGCCGGGCAGAGCCCTCAGAGCGAAAATGTCGATGCGTCGCTGCTCGCGACGCTGAAGACACTGCGGCTGCGTCTGGCCCAGGAACGCCAGGTGCCGGCCTATGTGGTGTTTTCGGATCGTACACTGATCGACATGGCCGAGCGTCGTCCGCAAGACCTCGACGATTTCGCCGGGGTGAATGGCGTCGGTGCGGCCAAGCTCAAGGAGTTCGGCAAGGCTTTTGTGAGCGCCATTGCCGCGCACCTTTCCGAGACGCCAGGCTGAAAGGGTTTTGCTGGACCAAAGCCCGATCCGGCATCAGTACGCCTTCAACTTGCCCGCCCGCTTATCCTTTCATTTTGGCGCTACCCTGCCGTAGGGGAATGGCCTTCTAAATTGTATGGAACCGTGACGACAACACACATTCCTGAATCTATGCGGTCGATTCTTCGGATGTAGCCGTGACTATGGAAACCCGCTGTTGCGCGCGGATGGCGGTTTTCTCGGCCTTGGAGACGCTACCTCGGCAGCCGCTATCCGCTGACCCGAATGGTATGATTCAGACCATCTTTGTTGTTGAAAACCCGCTTTCGACGGGAGTATAAAACTCGAGGTTACCATTGCTTTTCGTATAGAGGCTGTGGTGGAAACGTGGGTCCAATCCGCAAAGCATTGCCTTGCGTGGAAGTGGTCGAAGCCGGCGGCGGATGGTCCGTTCCTGTGGCCAAGGAAGACCAGGAAATTACCCGATCATTCGTGATTGAACCGTTTGCGCTGTCCTATGCTGAGGGCCAGCGGATACGCCTGCATCTCGACAAGTTCGTTCGTCTGTAGAGAGGCTAGGCCCGATGAAAGACCGGTGGGAACCTGACCACCAGTTCATTGAAAGCGCCCGCCGTAGCCAGCTCCGAGCGGAGAGCCAACTGGACTCCCTGCAATCGACCATCGCCGAAACGCGACGCGTCCTAGAGGCTTCACGGAAGCTCTTGGAAAAGATTGCCGAGCGGGAACACCATACCCAGCCATAGGGAATGGCCGGTGCAGGTTGGGCATGCTTGTGGGGCTTCACCGCACCGGCCACTGCGGGAAGATATGAGGCCCCCCGCGCCGCCTAAGATATAGGCATATTAGCAATCGCGCAATTAACCCTATTGCGCTACCCAGCCGTAGAGGCAAGGAAATCGGAGAAGTTGGTGCCGGTTAACCGCCAGCACGCGAGCAAGTCATTCTGAAAGCATGAAAAACGCGATTTTGCTCGTGCCAATTGAGCGTCTGAAATCTAGTTCCTCCTGCCGATTATCCCTAAGTTAACTGGAATACTTATATCCCCGAAGGGTTGCGAATCAGTCGATTGTCAAGCGCATGCCATGGAGCAAGCAAGGGATCGATTTGAGCAGAAGGGCCGCAGCGGTCGAAGCGCGCTGGGAAATCCGAGCGGCTTCGGCAATTGTCCGCTCTGGCTCGCCCGCTACAACTCGACTCGCGCAGTGTGGACGGAATCACCGGCCATGTGGACGAGAACAATCTGGCGATGTCGTTCACCGAGTTTCGTTCGCGCTACAGCCTCTAAGGGCAAGGTAATCAAGGCGCTCGGATCGCCGCCTCAGGCGGCTTCGCGTTCGGCCTGCGCAGTCAGGTCCGGCTCCCGGCGGCTGTACTGCCGCGGCGAACAGCCCATGACGCGCTTGAATGCCGTGCTGAAGGCGCTTTCGGATTCGTAGCCGAGCGCCAGCGCGATGACGGAAACCGGATCGCCGGAATGCATCAGCCTGTCGCCGGCCAGCATCATGCGCCAGCGCGTCAGATAATCCAGGGGTGAGGCCCCGACCGTCTGCTTGAATCTGAGCGCAAAAGTCGATCGCGACATGCCGGCGCGCTCCGCCAGTTGCTGCAATGTCCAGCCATGCGCCGGGTCCTCGTGCATGGCGCCGATCGCCGCGCCGATCTGCCTGTCGGTGAGTGCGAACAGCCAGCCGACATTGCCTTGCGCGGTCATATGCAGGCGCAAGGCCTCGATCAGGATCATGTGGGCGAGGTGCTCGACGATGAGAAAGCCGCCGGGACGCCGCTGGCGCAATTCCTGCATCATCCGCTCCACCGGCCAGCGAAGGGCCGAATGGTCGCTCTCGCCGCGGATGTGGACGATGGGCGGCAGCATCCGCAAGAGGATGCCGGCATGGTCGCCGGACAGCGTGAAGCGACTGCTGACCAGGAGGAAATCGCCGCCGCCATTATGGACGGTGATGCCGCCGGTCCGCGCCGGTGAAAAGATCGTTCGCGCATCGACCGTCGGCAGGCCGAGATCGCTGGCAAGGCGGAAAGGCCGGCCGCGCGGCAACAGGAAGCAGTCGCCCACGTCCAGCCGCACCGCGTCAGGGACGCCCTCGACCGACAGCCAGCATCGGCCGGACACCACGGCGCCGCATTTGATGGCGGCCTGCTGGTCAGGAAACTGGATCGCCCAGTCGCCACCGGTTTCCAGCCCAGCCGACAGGTAATTGCGCGGCTTCAGTAGCGACAGCACGTCTGACAGCGGATCCATGAGCGTTCTCGGACGATTGCGAAGATATCTCGGATTTCACAGTATAGATCGTATGATCTCAAACTTCTATCTCCTTCGCAACGGGCTGGCTGTACGGCGTTCGACAAAAACCAAGGAGAAATCATCATGCGTGTGTTCGTTACCGGGGCTACCGGTTTTGTCGGTTCGGCTGTTGTGCGGGAATTGCTCGGGGCGGGCCATCAGGTGCTTGGCCTCGCGCGGTCGGAAGCAGGTGCGGAGTCGATCGTGGCCGCGGGTGCCGAGGCGCATCGCGGCGATATCGAGGATTTCGACAGCCTGCGCAGCGGCGCTACCCAATCGGATGGCGTCATCCACACGGCCTTCAACCACGACTTTTCGAGATTCGCCGCCAGTTGCGCAGTTGACCAGCGCGCCATCGAAACGCTCGGCGCGGCGCTCGAGGGTTCCGAGCGGCCGCTGCTTGTCACCTCCGGCCTCGCCGGTTTTGCGCAGGGAAGGCCGGCAACCGAAGACGACAAACCCGCGCCTCCATCGGCCGCCATGCCGCGCGCTTCGGAAGCAACGGCCGTGGCGCTCGCAGCGCGCGGGGTGCGCGCATCGACGGTGCGGCTGGCGCCGACCGTCCATGGCGAGGGCGATCACGGTTTCGTGCCGATGCTGATTGCCATTGCGCGTGAAAAGGGCGTCTCGGCCTATGTCGGCGACGGCGCAAATTGCTGGGCGGCGGTGCACCGGTTCGACGCCGCCACCCTGTACAGGCTGGCGCTGGAGAAGGGGGCGGGCGGCGTCAGCTATCATGCGGTTGCCGAACAGGGCGTGGCGAGCAAAGAGATCGCCGAGATCATCGGCCGCCGGCTCGGCCTGCCGGTGGTTTCCATAGGCCCCGAGGACGCGGCTGCGCATTTCGGCTTTCTCGGCCATTTCATCGGCAGGGACTTGTCGGCGTCAAGTGAGCAGACCCGCACTGCGCTGGGATGGCAGCCGACCGGGCCGGGGCTCATCGCCGATCTCGATCGTGCCCGCTATTTCGAGGCCTGATCAGGCCGGCCAGTCGCGTTGCATTGCACGACCGACAGCCTGGCGATCAGCGGCAGTGCCAGCAAAACGGCCAGACGCAGCCCGCCGAGCGGGCAGCACCGTCGTGCTGCTGGAACCGCCGCCACATCTGTATGGCGGCAAGCAGAACGAACACGGCGTAGGCCGCCCGCAGCCCGGACGACCTGCTCGCCCGTCGCCGGAAAGCCGGCGAAGGCATGGCCTCGTCATGGCAGACCTACCTTGTTACGGGGATGCGCGCGCGATTCCCGCGCCTAGTTAGAGATCGCCCTTCCTCACCTTGCCGTAAACGATATTCCGGTTCGAGCCATAGTAGACTTTCGCGTCGAAAGGACTCCCGCCGAGGGCGGCATTGATGATGTCCCACATATCGTCGGCCGAACGTAGGATGAGCGGCCAATCCATGAAAGTCTCCATGTAACCATCCGTCGTTATCTCGTCGCTGAAATTGGCAAACAGGAATTCGCCACCGGGCTTGACGAGTTCCATGGCTCTTTGAAGCAGGCGGATGCCGATGGCACGCGGCAGGTAATCGTAAAGCCCCGATGCGTAGACGAGATCGAATGTGCCAAGGGCGTAGGCGCGGCGCAGGATGCCGCGTACGGAACCCTGGACTGCCTCGACTGCCGTGCCGGCAAAGTCGTGGTTCACCGTGGCTACGCTGACGGGGTCCTGATCCAGGCCGATCCAACGTTGCAGTTTATGCCTGGCCAACGCATCGGAGCGTTCGGCTTCCCTGAGGTGGCCGCAGGCAATCGCCAGCACCTCAGCCTTTTCCACACTGCTGGCCGTCTCGTCCACGGTCCTGGCCAGAATATCCCGCCGCTCGCGCCCCGCCACCGAACTGGCAGCTTCACTGGTGTACGCATAAATTTGCCGACCAAGTAAGGTCGACGAGGCCACGATCTCGTCGGCGATCGGATGCTTGTAGTAAATATCCAGCAGGCCTGCATCGCCCGAATACCCGCGCGGTTTTTCGACCGACCACCGCGTGAACGGGTCTTGGAGCAAATATTCCGCGACCCGATGCTGCTGAGCCAAAGGAACGAGTTTCTGCCAGACCGCGGGAGCAACCTGCCGGCGGAGCTTGTGGAGTCGCCCCGCCAAACGATGGACGACGGGGGCGGCCGGTTTGTTTCGCGCAAAGGCTTCATGAGCAAGGTCCAGTATCAGGGCGAGCTGGGCCGTGCTGTCCCTCAACTCGTCGGAGTCAGCCGCCTCTTCGGAGGTCGCAACATGTTTCGTCATCAGCCTGGTGGTGACCAGGCTGTATTGGTCGAGCTGCAGTTTTGGCTTGATAGGCATGCCGTTTACTCTCCGGTTTACCGCCCCGGTCCCCGGCCAGCAGCATAGGTGCGCCGCTAACCAACGCTAACAATTTTAATAAAATTTTAGTAAAATTTTAATCAACGGAACGGCCATCAATCCTGCAAACTGGCTAAATCCGAACCGCCCGTTTACCCTCGGTTAGCGACATCTGACTTTTCTTGCGGACAGGGACGTCTTCATTCCCCAACCGCAGGCGACGTCGGCTGTTGCATTCGCTACTGCAGATCGCGGAGGAGCGTTGCGATGCAACTGAGCGAGGACGTTGCCCAGAAGGTGGCGGCAGCGATTGGACGTCCGCGGTGGCATTCCGCCGATCCGGAACTGCTGGCACTGTTCCTGCAGAAGGATGCCGATGAGAATCGCAGCCTTGTGCGATGGGGTATTGCGGCTGCTGTATTCAGCTATGTGGCCTATGGCCTTTTCGATTGGTTTCTCTTTCCGGATGTCGCCGGCCGGCTTGTTTTGACGCGCGTTACGCTAGGGATCACTTCCCTGGCGCTTGTCGAATTTGTCGCCCGACGGGGCTTTGCCCTTGCCACCTTGCACCTTGTAGCAGCGCTGGCGATTGTCTCCGGTGCCCTTGGGTGGCTCGTCTCCGCTGTTGGAACAGAGCATCAGGATGCCCTCTCCCATTTCATGGTTTTTGGCACCGTGTTCATCCTGGGTGCGAATCTGTTCTTCAACTTCCGTTTTTGGCTTTCAGCCCTTGCCTCCGCGACGGTCGCCGCAAGCTTTGTGTACGCCGCGATGTTCTCCCTTCAGGCCGACATCGCCGGTCGGGTCGTGTTGTCGGCCTATTTCGTGAACTGCCTCGTCTTGTCGCTTTATCTTTCGTGGCGGCTGAGTCTGGAGCGGTACCAGACTTTCCTGCACGCGCTTCGGGCACAATTCCAGGAGCAGGCTGCTATCAAGAAGGGGCAAAAGCTGACTGAAATCGCCGACACCGATCCGCTCACGGGAATGAAGAACCGCAGGGCGATCATTCGAGAATTCTCGGAGCTGCGCGAAGACTGGGCCGCGGACGACGACGAGATAGGCCTCATTCTGATCGACGTCGACTACTTCAAAAGGTTCAATGACGGACTTGGTCATCAGGCCGGCGACGATTGCCTGATCAAACTCGCCCATGTCCTTTCCGAGATGGCGGCTGCCAACAACGCCATCGCGGCCCGCTATGGCGGAGAAGAATTCGTCATTCTCTGCAAGGTCACCGGGCGGGCTCACCTTCATGAGATAACGAAGAAATTCTGTCGCGCTGTAGAGGATTTGGATATCTACCACCCTGATCGGGGCGACAAGCTCAACATCGTAACGATCAGTGCCGGGGCGTCGTTGACGCGCGCCGATCAGAGCATAGAGCTTAGAATCCTGCTGCAGGAAGCTGACCGCGCGCTCTACGCGTCCAAGTTTGCCGGTCGGGCTACGTTCACGATTTACGACCCGCACGCCACCAGCCAGGATCGCTCCGGCGAAAATCTTTCAGAACTGCTGAAGGTGGCAGTTTCCAACCAGCTCGTTTCTGTCGCTTACCAGCCAATTCGCGAGCTGGCGTCGGGCCGCGTGCTGGGGCACGAGAGTCTGATGCGTGTATGCGACTTCGACGGCACCATGATCAGTCCGTCCGTATTCATACCCGTTGCCGAGCAGACCGGAGCGATCGTGGAACTGGGTACATGGCTGATCGATCGAGCCTGCGGTGACATGGCGGAATACGGATTGGGCTCGGTCGTGACGGTGAACGTATCCGTTCTTCAGCTCAAGGCTCCCAACTTTTCACTCCGGATCACCGAAATCCTTGGCAGGCACGGCCTTGCGCCCCAGAAACTGGCCATCGAAATCACCGAAGGCAGTGACATCTTTCTGGAGGCGCAAGCGGTCAGAAACGTGGAGCGGCTGCGAAAACTCGGCGTTCGGATCTGGCTGGACGACTTCGGAACGGGATTTGCCGGCTTGACATGGCTCCGCCGCTTCAAATTCGACGTGGTCAAGATCGATCGCAGCTTCCTCCACGATTGCCAGACGTCTCGTGGCTTGAGCCTGTTGCGGGACATGGTCGGGCTGCTTCGCAATCTCGGCCATGTCGTGCTCGCCGAGGGCGTCGAAACGGAGGAGCAGTACATATTGCTGCAGCGCCTGGGGGTAAATTTGATGCAGGGCTTCCTCACCGGGCATCCAGTCCCGATCGAAGAGGTAAACCAAATGAGGCAAGGCCTTGTTGCCTAGCGGCAGCCTCTACGCTGAAGCTTCGGAGGGCATCCTGCTTCGTTCCGGTCCCCCTACGCTACTTCGTAGCTTCGGGCGACACTCCTACGCCCAGATTCGGTTCCGGGTGGCCTGCCACCCGAAGCCCGCAGGGCTGCCCTTCCCGAGAGATGGGTGACAGTTCATTCCGGAGACATGGGTTACACTTTCGGCCCTTTGCAAGGAGAGCAAGGTGCCTTGGAAGGAGTGTAACGTCATGGAAGAGCGGCTGAAGTTCATTGCCCGGCTGCTGGACGGCGAGAAGATGGCGGTGCTTTGCCGTGAGTTCGATATCTCGCGCAAGACCGGCTACAAGATCCTCACACGCTACAATGACAGTGGCCTTGAGGGGCTGACGGATCGATCACGCCGACCCTACCGCCACGCCAATCAGCTTCCGTTTCAAATCGAGAAGCTGATTGTGCGCCTCAAGCAAGACAAGCCGACCTGGGGTGCGCCAAAGATACGCGAACGGTTGGCCCGGCTGTATCCTGACGTTCACCGGCCTGCGATCTCGACGGTGCATGCGGTTCTCGACCGCCATGGCCTGGTCGAGCGCCGCAAGCGAAGGCGCAACAGGGCGATGGGAACACCACTTTCAAACGGCTATCGGCCCAACGATCTGTGGTGTGCCGACTACAAAGGCGAGTTCATGCTCGCCGATCGGCGCTATTGCTACCCGCTGACGATCACCGACTTCGCCAGCCGCTATCTCATCGCCTGCGAGGCGTTGTCGACTACCAAGGAAGCCTATGCCTTCACGGTGTTCGAGAGCGTTTTCAAAGAGTTCGGCCTGCCCAGCGCCATCAGGACCGACAACGGCGTTCCCTTTGCCAGCCCAAACGCGCTGTTCAATCTCAGCAAACTGTCGGTCTGGTGGCTGCGCCTGGGCATCGACATCGAGCGCATCCAGCCGGGCTGTCCGCAGCAGAACGGGCGCCATGAGCGCATGCACCTGACTCTCAAGAAGGAAACCACCAAACCGGCTGGCGCCAATTTCCTGCAGCAGCAGGCCAGGTTCGATGACTTCATCAATGAGTTCAACTCAGAACGCCCACATCAGGCGCTCGACATGGCCTGTCCAGCCGAGCGCTACACGCCGTCACCGCGCATCTATGCCGGCCTGCCGGATCTCGATTATCCGTTTCACGACAAGGCCGTCACCGTCACCACCTGCGGCCGCATCTGCTACAATCGCAAGAAGATCAACCTCAGCCTCGTCTTTGCCGGCCAGACCGTCGGCATCAAACAGGTCGAGGACCATATCTGGCTGGCTTCCTTCATGGATTATGATTTGGGCTACTTCGATGATGAGACATGCAGGCTCGAACCACTCCAAAACCCCTTCGGGCCAAAAGTGTTACCCATGTCTCCGATATAAACCGTAACCTATGTGTCCGGAATGGACCGGCGTAGGGTGGCGGAGAGGGAGGGATTCGAACCCCCGATGGGCTTGCACCCATGCCGCATTTCGAGTGCGGTGCATTCGACCACTCTGCCACCTCTCCGCGGTCATGGTCGGCCGTTGCCGGCGCGGCGCACTAGATAACGGCTGGGCGGGCAGGTTACAAGGCCAAATCCGCGGGGGAATTCAGCTTCCTGTGCGGGCTCTGTCTGGAGGGCTGCGTTGCGGCCACGTCGGCAGATGGGGCCAACCGGTCCTCGACCGGAGAGATCGGGGGCGGCAAGGAGGCGGCGTGGCCAAGGATTCCGCCCGTTTGCCTTGACTCGTACCGAACCTTCGGTTAGGGGAAGCGCGCAATCGGCGTGGAGGGTTCTTCCACGCCGCTTGTTTTTCGAACCCGCAGACTGACAAAAAGACGGCCGAACCGCGTGACGCGGCTCATCGAGGCCGACCGAACAGCGAAAGGCAAAAAATGTTCGCAGTCATTAAAACGGGCGGTAAGCAGTATCGCGTTGCCGCCAACGATCTCCTGAAGATCGAGAAGCTCGAAGCCAATGTCGGCGATATCGTCGAAATCGGCAGCGTCCTCGCCCATGGCGAAGGCGAAAATGTCACCTTCGGCGCCCCGTTCGTCGATGGCGCTCTGGTCACGGCGGAAGTCGTCGAGCAGGGCAAGAACCGCACCGTCATCGCTTTCAAGAAGCGCCGCCGGCAGAATTCGCGCCGCAAGATCGGCCACCGCCAGCTTCTGACCACCGTGCGGATCGCCGAGATCCTGCTGGGTGGCGCCAAGCCTTCCAAGAAGGCCTCAGCCAAGGTGGAAGTCAAGGCTGACGTAGCGCCCGAGGCGAAGGCCGAGGCCGCGCCGAAGGAAGCCAAGGCGAAGAAGGAAGCCAAAGCCGAGGCTGCTCCGAAGGATGAAGCCAAGACGGAGACCGCCGTCGCCGCGCCGCTGTTCAAGGCGCCGAAGGGCGAGCCGGACGATTTGGCCGTGATCAAGGGCATCGGCCCGGTTGCCGCCGGCCAGCTGCACGAGCAGGGCATCACCACCTTCGCCCAGCTTGCCAAGCTGTCGGACAAGGACGTGGCCAAGATCGACGCGCACATGCCCTTCAGCACCGACCAGATCAACGACTGGCGCGAGCAGGCCAAGGAACTGGCGAAGAAGTAAAACGAACCGGCGACAAGGTCGCCGGATCGGACTTGAAACGGAACGCGAACGCGTTCATAAGACCATTCAAGCGCCCCAGGGCGCATCGGAGTTAGTTAGATGGCACACAAGAAAGCTGGCGGCTCGTCGCGCAACGGTCGCGACTCGCATTCCAAGCGTCTGGGCGTGAAGAAGTTCGGCGGCGAAGCCGTCATCCCGGGCAACATCATCATCCGTCAACGCGGCACCACCTGGCATCCCGGCGTCAATGTCGGCATGGGCACGGACCACACCCTTTTTGCGCTCGAGACCGGCGCAGTCACCTTCAACAAAAAAGCCAACGGCCGAACCTACGTATCGGTCAACCCGATTACCAAAGCCGCGGAGTAGCCGGTTCCGCACTATAAAACCGGCGCCCATCTCGGGAACCGGTGTCTGGCCAAACCAGTGAATGGAGCCAGGAAAAGGATCAGGGGAGATGGGTTTTCCATCTCCCCTTTTTTCTTGCCTGGAGGACGTCGAATGGTTGCCGAAGCGGAAGACACCGAAGACGAAAGTTACGCGATAGATTGCCCGGTGCTGGCCACGGAGCGGCTGGTGATGCGCGCTCCCTGCGAAGCCGATATCGCGCAACTGGTCGAGCTTGCCGACAACCGTCACGTCGCCGAGATGCTGGCCCGCATGCCGCACCCCTATGGTGAGGCCGAGGCACGCGCCTTCCTGGCTATGACGAGATCGCGCCGGGCCGGCATCGCCTATGCGCTGACGCTGGCCAGTACCGACATTTTCGTCGGCTGCGCCGGCCTCAACATGACCGATCGCGGGCTGGAGCTCGGCTACTGGATCGGCGAGCCCTACTGGAAGCGCGGCTATGCGACGGAGGCCGCGCACGCGTTGGTCGACCTCGCCTTCCAACGGACCTCGATCCAGGTGCTGCAGGCTTCGACGCGGGTGATCAATCCGGCCTCGCGCCGGGTCATCCACAAATGCGGCTTCCAGTATGCCGGCCAGGGCATGCTGAACTCGATCGTCGCCGGCCAGGTGCCGGTCGAGCGGTACCGGCTGGACAGAAAGACCTGGATCAGCCTGCGCAACTGGGTGCATTTCTAGGTGTTTTGATATTCAGGTGAGGCCGGCCTGCAAACGCGGGTTTATGCGCTTCCGGTGCACGTACTTAAGTACGCTCCGCTCCGGTTCTCGAAAACCAGTGTTTTCGGCTCGGCCTGACCTGAATCTCAACACACCTAGGCGCGTGCCTCCAAACGACAGGTTTGGCAACGTTGGTTGTGGATCGGGCTCAACTCAGCCCATCTCGACCCAAATCGGGAGATGGTCCGAACCGACCGCTTGCGGGTCGACCCACAGGCGCTTCAGCGATCCGGCGAGCGAGGCCGAGGTAAAGATGTAGTCGATGCGCTTGTGGCGGCTTGTGTCTTCGGGTCGCGTGGGATCGACCCAGGTGACGACGTCCGGCGTGTTGAGGCGCTGGGCGACGTCGACGGCGAGATCGGCGGTCAAGGGCATGCCGAATTCATGATCCGGGCGGCCGACGAGTTCGACATATTCGGCCGAGCCGGGCAGCATGTTGAAGTCGCCCATGACGATGAAGGCTTCGGGATAGGGCAGGTCCGGCAGGCCGATCTCGGGAATGCCGGAGAGGCCGCCGCCCTCGAAGGCATAGTTCAACAGGCGCTGGCGCAGGAACCGGATCTGGCTGGCGCGTTCAACCGGACTGCGATGGTCGAGATGCGTGGAATAGAAGCGGATGAAGCCGAGCGGGGTCTCGACCAACGCCTCGAGTGCGCCGCGCTGGAAGTTCATCGCCTCAAGGCTGCGGCTGCGCGGCAAAAGCAGATTGCGCGACAGATGGATCGGCGTCTTCGACAGCACCATGTTGCCGAGCTGGAAAGTGGTGGTGATGGCGCGGCCGGCCTCCAGGCGCGAGCCGACATTGACCTCGAAATTGCTGCCGTAGGCGGCAAAATATTCGGGCAGCGCGTCGCCGATCTCGGCGACCATGTCGCGGTTGCCGTTCCTCGGATTGTTGCGGGTCACTTCCTGCAGCGCGATCACGTCGGCGCCGCGAACCGCCTCGGTGATGCGGCCGAGATCGTAGCGGCCATCCAGACCGATACCGTGCTGGATGTTGTAGCTTACAACCTTCATTCCCGCGCCCTTCAAGCTCCGTCCGCGAACACTGCTACCGCGTCCCCGACAAAAGGGCATCCGGCGCTTTAGTCGCAAAACGGCCTCGCCCTTGGCCGCGCCTTGGTTTAGAGCAAGGCGCAAGATCTATAGCAAAGCCGCAAGGCCAACAGAAACTGCGTAGTCCAATGAAATTTCTCGATCAAGCCAAGGTTTATATCCGCTCGGGCGACGGTGGCGCCGGCTCTGTGTCGTTCCGGCGCGAAAAATTCATCGAATTCGGCGGCCCGGATGGCGGCGACGGCGGCCGCGGCGGCGATGTCTGGCTGGAAGCGGTCAACGGCCTCAACACGCTGATCGACTATCGCTATCAGCAGCATTTCAAGGCCAAGACCGGCGTCCACGGCATGGGCCGCAACATGACCGGCGCCAAGGGCGCCGATGTGACGCTCAAGGTGCCGGCCGGAACCCAGGTGTTTGCCGAGGACAATGAGACGCTGATCTGCGACCTGACCGTGGTCGGCCAGCGCTTCCTGCTGGCCAAGGGCGGCAATGGCGGTTTCGGCAACCAGCATTTCAAAACCTCGACCAACCAGGCGCCTCGCCGCGCCAATCCGGGCCAGCCCGGCGAAGAGATGAATGTCTGGCTGCGGCTGAAGCTGATTGCCGACGCCGGCCTGGTCGGGCTGCCCAATGCCGGCAAGTCGACTTTTCTGGCAACCGTCACTGCGGCCAAGCCAAAGATCGCCGACTACCCCTTCACCACGCTGCATCCAGGTCTCGGCGTTGCCCGGATCGATGCGCGCGAATTCGTCATCGCCGACATTCCGGGCCTCATCGAGGGCGCGCATGAGGGTGTCGGCATCGGCGACCGGTTCCTCGGCCATGTCGAGCGCACGCGTGTGCTTTTGCATCTGGTTTCGGCGCACGAGGAAAATCCGGGCAAAGCCTATAAGACCGTGCGCGCCGAGCTCGACGCCTATGGCAATGGGCTGATCGAGAAGGTCGAAATCGTCGCGCTCAGCCAGGTGGATATCCTTGACGCCGATGAGCGCAAGAAGAAGGTTGCGTCGCTCAAACGCGCTGCCGGCCGCGCGCCGATGCTGCTGTCGGCGGCCACCGGCGAGGGCGTCGAAGCGGTGCTGCGCGCGCTGATGGCGGTTGTCGGCGAAGCGCGCGACAGGGCCGCCGCTCCCGTCGAGACCCGCTGGGACCGATAGCGATGACGGCGCAGTCGCTGACAAAATACCGGCGCATCACGGTCAAGATCGGTTCGGCCTTGCTGGTCGACCGCACCAGCGGCCTGAAGCGCGACTGGCTGGCTTCGCTTGCCGAGGATATTGCAGTGCTGGCCAAGGGCGGCGCCGAGATCCTGGTCGTGTCCTCCGGCGCCATTGCGCTCGGCCGGACCATTCTCGGTCTCGGCAAACGGGCATTGAAGCTGGAAGAAAGCCAGGCGGCTGCGGCCGTCGGCCAGATCGCGCTGGCCGGCGCGTGGTCGGATGCGCTGGGCAAGGGCTCGCTGAAATCGGGCCAGATCCTGCTGACGCTCGGCGACACCGAGGAGCGCCGTCGCTATCTGAATGCCCGCGCGACGATCTCGACGCTGCTCAAGATGAAGGCGGTGCCGGTCATCAATGAGAACGACACGGTGGCGACCTCCGAAATCCGCTATGGCGACAATGACCGGCTGGCGGCCCGGGTGGCGACCATGATGGGCGCCGACCTGCTGGTGCTGCTCTCCGACATTGACGGGCTCTATACGGCGCCGCCGGCGCGCGATCCCGCTGCGAAATTCATTCCGGTGGTCGACCGCATTACACCCGATATCGAAGCAATGGCGGGGGCGGCCGCTTCCGAACTGTCGCGCGGCGGCATGCGCACCAAGCTCGATGCCGGCAAGATCGCCACCGCCGCCGGCACCGCCATGATCATCACCTCGGGCACCAGGCTGTCGCCACTGATGGCGATTGAGCGTGGCGAGCGCGCCACCTTCTTCAGGCCGAGCGCCAATCCGGTGAAAGGCTACAAGACCTGGATCGCCGGCCAGCTCGAACCGGCCGGGCGGCTCACCGTCGACGCCGGCGCCATCGGTGCGCTGCTGTCCGGCAAATCGCTGCTGCCGGCGGGCGTCAGGCTGGTCAGCGGCAATTTCTCGCGTGGCGACACGGTGGCGATCCTGTCGCCCGACGGGCGCGAGATCGCGCGCGGGCTGGTTGCCTATGATGCCGCCGATGCCGTAAGGATCGCAGGCCTGAAGACCGCCGAGATCGAAACCGTGCTCGGCTACGAGGCGCGCTCGGCGATGATTCACAGGGACGATCTGGTGGTGAGCGATCCGGGTGACCAGATACGGCCTGCCGGCCAGCTATGGGCCGGGGGCGAGGTAAGCGGAGGATGAGACATGCTGAAGTTGCATGAACAATCCGGGGATGACACCGTCGCGCTGATGGCTGATATCGGCCGCCGCGCCCGCGCGGCCGCCCGAGCGTTGGCGATTGCGACCGCCGCCGCCAAGGATGCCGCACTTCTCGCCATGGCCGACGCGATCATCGCGCGCCAGCAGCAGATTCTCGATGCCAACGCCATCGATGTCTCTAACGGACACGAATCGGGCTTGTCCGGCTCCTTCATGGACCGGTTGAAGCTCGATCCGGCGCGCACCCGTGCCATGGCGGATGGCATACGTGAAATCGCCGAGCTCAGGAACCCGGTCGGCGATGTGATCGCGGCCTGGGATCGCCCCAACGGCCTGCAGATCGAGCGCGTGCGCACGCCGCTCGGCGTTGTCGGCGTCATTTATGAAAGCCGGCCGAATGTGACGGCGGATGCCGGCGCACTCTGCCTCAAGGCCGGCAATCCGGTGATCCTGCGCGGCGGCTCGGACTCGCTCAATTCGTCCGCCGCCATCCATGCCTGCCTGGTCGAGGGGTTGAAGGCCGCCGGCCTGCCCGAAGACGCCATCCAGTTGGTGCCGACCACTGACCGCGCCGCCGTCGGTGAGATGCTGAAAGGGCTTTCCGGCAATCTCGACGTCATCATTCCGCGGGGCGGCAAGAGCCTGGTCGGGCGCGTCCAGAGCGAGGCGCGGGTGCCGGTCTTTGCCCATCTTGAAGGCATCTGCCATCTCTACATCGACCGCTCGGCCGATCTCGACATGGCGGTCAGGATCGCCGTCAACGCCAAGATGCGGCGCACCGGTGTCTGTGGCGCTGCAGAGACTTTGCTGGTCGACCGCGCGGTGGCCTCCACGCATCTGGTGCCGATCCTCGACGCGCTACGCGCCGCCGGCTGCGAGATCCATGCCGATCAGGAAGTGATGAAGCTGTTCTTCGACGCCAAGCCGGCGACCGATGCCGACTGGGTGACCGAATATCTCGAGGCCATCATCGCGGTAAAGCTGGTAGACGGAATTGCCGGTGCCATCGACCATATCGAGACGTTCTCCTCACACCACACCGAGGCGATCATCGCCGAGGATACCAAAGCGGTCGAGCGGTTCTTCAACGAGATCGACTCGGCGATCCTTTTGCACAATGCCTCGACGCAGTTCGCCGATGGCGGCGAATTCGGCATGGGCGCCGAGATCGGCATCGCCACCGGCAAGATGCATGCGCGCGGACCGGTTGGCGTCGAACAGCTGACCTCGTTCAAATACCGCGTGCGCGGGTCGGGACAGGTGAGGCCTTGAATCATTCGCGTCAGGGCTTGAGGCATTGAGCCCAGACACCCCCCTCTGTCCTGCCGGACATCTCCCCCGCAAGGGGGGAGATCAGCTTTTTCTTCCGCTTTCGCCAATCACTAACGTTGCAAGAAAAGTGCCTTTGCCGAAGCTGCTGATCTCCCCCCTTGCGGGGGAGATGCCCGGTAGGGCAGAGGGGGGTGCCTAGCACCATGCTGCCGTCCCTTCAGCCCGCCATCCCCTCGCACTACCTCCGCATGCCGCATGCCGAGAAAGGCCTTGCCGTCGGTCTGTTCGGCGGCTCGTTCAACCCGCCGCATGCCGGCCATGCGCTGGTGGCGGAAATCGCGCTCAGGCGGCTGGCGCTCGACCAGCTCTGGTGGATGGTGACGCCAGGCAATCCGCTGAAGAGCACCAGGGAATTGGCGCCGCTGAGCGACCGGCTGCTGCAGTCGGAGCAGATCGCCAAGAACCCGAAGATCAAGGTCACCGCCTTCGAGGCGGCGCATCATATTCGCTTCACCGCCGACACGCTGGCGCTGGTCAAGGCACGCAATCCCGGCGTCGACTTCGTCTGGATCATGGGCGCCGACTCACTCCGCGATTTCCACCGTTGGCAGCGCTGGCGCCAGATCGTCATGACCTTCCCCATCGCGGTCATCGACCGCCCGGGCGCGACGCTGTCCTTCCTGTCCTCGGTCGTGGCCAAGACCTTCGACTATGCCCGCGTCGACGAGGGTGACGCGCCCCGGCTCGCCCGCATGAAGGCGCCGGCCTGGACTTTTATTCACGGCCCGCGTTCGTCGCTGTCATCGAGTGCTATTCGCAAGCAAGCCAAGGGGTAACTCGTAAGGCCAGATCGCCGATGTCGCTTTTACGGCGGCCTTTCGCGATCCGCTGGGCGATGCTGCGCTGGATATGGCCAATTCAGTGAACCAGACCGACATCGACCACAATCATGGCGCCCCGCCGGCGCCCGTGATCGCCATTGCCAGCGTAATCATGTCGATGGCGCTGATCGCGGTCGGCAACGGGTTGATGTTCGCCTATATCCCGGTCCGGCTTGGCGTCGAGCGCTTCGATCCGACCTGGGCCGGGCTGATCATCACCGGCCTGTCGGCCGGCGGGCTTGCCGGCTGTATCCTGACCGGGCCGCTGGTGCGCCGCGTCGGGCACGCCCGCGCCTTCATGGTGCTGTCGGCGCTGATAGCGCTGTCCAATGCCGCCATCGGCGCCGGCACCTATCCATTGCTGTGGATCGCGGCGCGCGCGCTTTACGGTTTTGCAATATGCGGCCTGTTCATCGTCGCCCAGAGCTGGCTCAACGATGCCGTCGCAAACGCCATTCGCGGCCGGGTGATGGCGGTGTTTTACGTCGCCTATGTCGCCGGACTTGGCGTCGGCTATGCCCTGCTGGCGGCGGTCGACATCGCGACGGCGCAGGCGCCGCTGATCGGCATTGCCTTCACCGCGGTGTCGATCCTGCCGGTCGGCATGACGCGGTTGGCTCAACCGCCGCCACCTCGCGCAGCCTCCGTGGCGCTCGGTCGCGCCTGGCGGATTTCGCCGGTCGGAGTGGCCGGCATGCTCGCCGTTGGCGGTCTGTCGATGGCGATCGCCGGCTTTGCGCCGATCCACGCCACGGCCAAAGGCTACAGCCAGGCCGATGTGGCGCTGCTTTTGTCGGCCATGCCCGTCGGCACGCTGATCCTGCAGATCCCGCTCGGCTGGATTTCCGACCGTACCGATCGCCGTTACGTGCTGGCCGGCGCTGCGGCACTGGCCATCGTTGCCGGTATTCTGGCTATCGGCTTTGACGGTGGCGCTCTGGCGGTGCTGGTGGTGATCTATGTGATCTGGGACGGCGCCTCGGAATCGATCTATTCGCTCGCCAGCGCACACGCCGCCGATCGCGCCGGCAAGGACGACATGGTGGCGCTGTCGAGTTCGCTCCTGTTTGCCTGGTCGCTGTCGGGTTTCATCGTACCAGGTATCGTGACGGCCCTGTCGGCCGTCTATGGAACGCAGGCCTTCATCTATGTGGCGATCATCATCGCCACCGTGTTCTGCCTGTTCGTGCTGTGGCGAGTGGCGACGACGCAGGCCGTTCCCGCCACGGCGACCGGCAGTTTCGCGCCGATGTCGGCGCAGGCGCCATTGCCGGTGGAGCTCGCCTACGCCCCGGAAGATCAGCGCTGAACGGTTTCACAGCTCCTACTGCCTGGTGGCGGCAGTTTCCTGTCGGGCCTCCGGCGGAGGTGCGGGAACCGAAATGGCTTCGGCGTCGAAGGCCTGCTTGACGCGTTTGGTGAGATCGATCTGGGTGGCGAAGAAATCCGCCGCCGTGGTCCAATAGCGCAAGGTGATGGCGACGCTGGCATCGCCCACGGTGGCAACGAAGGCGATCGGCGCCGGCTCTCGCTTGACGCGGCGCTCGCTGCCGGCAACGCCCAGCATGGTTTTCTGCGCCAAGTCGATGTCGTTCCAGGAGCCGATGCTCAGCGTGATATCGCCGCGGCGCACGCCGTTGCGGGTAAAATTGCGCACCGGCTGGTTCCATAGCGTCGAATTGGGCGCCAGCACATAGACGCCGTCTGTCGTGCGGAGCTTGGTGGCGAACAGGCCGACTTCCTCGACGGTGCCGGAAATGGCGCCGACCTCGACATATTCGCCGATGCGGAATGGCCTGAGCGCCAGAAGCATGATGCCTGCGGCGATGTTCTGCAGCGTGCCTTGCAGCGCCAGGCCGATTGCCAGCCCGATGGCGCCGATGGCGGCGATGATCGAGGCCGTCTGAACGCCGAACTGGCCGAGCACCATGATGACCACCAGGATCAGGATGGCGTAGCGCACGATCTTCGAGAAGAAATGGCGCAGCGTCGCGTCGAAACCATGGATATGGCCGAGGCCGGCTGAGATCGATCGTTCTGCGAGCCCGGCGACGAGATAGCCGACGACCAGCAGGATGATGGCGCCGATGGCGGAGAAGGAATAGGAAACGATCAGTGTGCTGAGTTGCGCAAGGCCAGCCTGCACGGTGAGCAGCGTGTTCTGGGGGTCGATTGGCATCAGGAAAATCCGTTTGGGGGGTGTGTCGATAACCCCTGCCGCGGCCATGGGTTCCGATTTTTCTCAAGGCTCCGGAACCGGAAGTCTTGCACTGCGTTCGCGGTGGCAGGGCCTCCCGTCTTGAAACTGCAAGGGAACTCTGCCTATCTATAGGGTGTCACCTGATTTCGTGGGTGATTTGGTTGTTCTTGCTGCGAAAGGAAATACACTGAGAACAGCATTGCGGAAGAAGGCTGACATCATGCCTTCGCCGGCCAGGATCAGCGTAGATGACGCCGTGTCCCGTGCCATCAAGACAGTCCTTGCCAGTCTGGAAGACTCCAAGGCCGAAAATATTGTCTCAATCGACATTCAGCGGAAATCGAGCCTCGGCGACTATATGGTCATCGCGTCGGGCCGGTCGCACCGTCATGTCTCGGCTGTCGCCGACCACCTCCTCAAGGCGCTCAAGGATGCCGGTCTCGGCACGGCGCGCGTCGAGGGGCTGTCCGGCGCCGACTGGGTCCTGATCGATTCAGGCGACATCATCGTCCATGTCTTCCGCCCAGAAGTCCGCGAGTTCTACAATCTTGAAAAGATGTGGCAGGCGCCGGACCTCGAGGAAGAGACCTTGCACTGAGCTTCGTCTCATGTCGTAACCATCCTGGGTGCGACATGGATTGAAAGCTCGCCGAGGCAGGGATGAAGATAGCAGTTCATGCCGTGGGCCGGATGAAGGCCGGCCCCGAGAGAGAGCTCGCCGACCGCTATTTCGAGCGTTTCGCCAAGAGCGGCCCGGCGATCGGGTTCGAATTCTCTGGTGTCGCCGAGATCGCCGAGGGACGAGCCCAGAACGCTAATGAGCGCCGCCGCGAGGAAGGCCAGAAGCTGCAGGCACAGCTGCAGCCGGGCACGGCGCTGTTCCTGCTCGACGAACGCGGCAAAAACCTGTCCTCAGACGATTTCGCCAGCCGTATCGGCCAGCTGCGCGATGGCGGACGCAAGGCGTTGGTCATCGCCATTGGCGGCGCCGACGGGCACGACCAGTCGGTTCGCGATCAGGCTGAGCTGATGGTCTCGTTCGGCGCGGCGACCTGGCCGCACCAACTGGTGCGTGTCATGCTGGGCGAGCAGCTCTATCGGGCGGCAACGATTCTTTCGGGACATCCCTACCACCGTTCGTAAATCAGTGGGTCGAGGGTCAATCGTCCGGATTTCCGCCCCAATGCGCGGCTGTTTTGTGCTAGGCTTCGGTTCGATCATGGTTGATGGTTCGTTAACGAAGCCACGCATAGAGTCGGGCTTCATGGCTGACAACGGGAAATCACGAACGGGCTTCCGGCACGCGCGCTGCGGCATCGCTGCGGCGGTGGTTTTGCTGTCGCTCGGGCTTGCACGGGCCGAAAATACGCTGGACGTGGCGCCCGACCCCGATCTGAGCCGTGCCGAATATGAGAAGGTGTCGGCCGAGATCACGCTGTCGTCCGGACGGCTGGCCAAGCTCGCCGCCGACATTGCTTCGGTCAAGAAGGACCATGCCTCGATCACCGCGGCGCTTATCCAGTCGGCTATGACCGAGCAGAAGCTCGGCCAGGACATCGAGGATATCGGCGCCAGGCTCGAAGGACTGAAGGGCGAGGAACAGAAGATCCGTGTCTCGCTGGCGGCGCGGCGCGACGTGCTGGCCGAGGTGCTGGGGGCGCTGCAGCGCATGGGGCTCAATCCGCCGCCGGCGATCCTGGTCAAGCCGGAAGACGCGCTGTCGTCGGTGCGCAGCGCCATCCTGCTCGGCGCAGTGGTGCCGGAACTGCGCCAGCAGACCGACAAATTGCTGGCCGACCTCAGGGAACAGACCCGGGTGACGGCCTCGATCGAGGCCGAGCGGACGCGGCTGACGGCGGCGGTCGGCGAGCAGACGGCGGAAAAGAAACGCCTCTCCATGCTGCTCGAAGCCAAGCAGAAGCTCGAGGCGGACACCTGGACGGCGATGGCCGCTGAAAAGCAGCGGTCCCAGGCGCTTGCGGCCAAGGCCGGCAGCCTGAAAGAGCTGATCGCTTCGCTTGAAGCCGACAAGAGCCGCAAGGCGGCGGATGCCGTCAAGGCAGGCGAACAGAAAGCGGCCGACAGCGATAAGCCGGACGCCGATAACGCCGATGCAGGCACAACCGCGTCGACGGAGCTGGCTTCGCTGCCCGTGCCGGAAGGCAACCGCCTCACCGCCGCCGCGCCGTTTTCGGCACTTCAGGGACAAGTCTCGCTGCCGGTCACCGGCAAGATCAAGCTGCGTTTCGGGGCCGATGACGGTAACGGCGCGGTGATGCTTGGCGACATGGTTGCGACACAATCGGGAGCCATCGTCACGGCACCGGCGGACGGAAATGTGCTTTATGCGGGGCCTTTTCGCTCCTATGGTCAACTCTTGATCCTCAATGCGGGAGACGGCTATCATGTCGTCCTGGCGGGGATGAGCAGAATCAGCGTCGCGTCTGGCCAGTCGGTGCTCGCAGGAGAGCCGGTCGGCGCGATGGGAGAGGCCCGGGTGGCAAGCACCTCGGCCTCGAAGAATGGAAATGCCACGCCGGAACTCTATGTCGAGTTCCGCAAGGATGGAAAACCCGTCGATCCGACCCCATGGTGGGCGGACCGCTTCTCTGGAAGGACGTGAAATGATGCGGAAACTGTCGCTTCTTATTGCCGGTGCGCTGATGGGCGCGTCAGCGATGAGCCTGGTCTATGGCGCGCCCGGCTCGACGGCGAACGCTGCAGGCTCCGAGACCTACAAGCAACTGGCGATCTTCGGCGACATCTTCGAGCGCGTGCGGGCGCAGTATGTGACGCCGCCGGACGACAAGTCGCTGGTCGAAAACGCCATCAACGGCATGCTCACCTCGCTCGATCCGCACTCCTCCTACATGAATGCCGAGCAGGCGCAGGACATGCGCGTGCAGACCAAGGGTGAGTTCGGCGGCCTCGGCATCGAGGTCACCATGGAGAACGACCTGGTCAAGGTGATCACGCCGATCGACGACACCCCGGCTGCCAAGGCAGGCGTGCTGGCCGGCGACTATATCGCCAAGATCGACGGCCAAGAGGTTCGCGGCCTGACGCTCAACGATGCGGTCGAAAAGATGCGCGGCCTGGTCAACACGCCGATCAAGCTGACCATCCTGCGCCAAGGCGCCGACAAGCCGATCGAGTTGACGGTGGTGCGCGACATCATCAAGGTCAAGGCGGTCAAGTTCCGGGTCGAGAACGACATCGGCTACATGAAGATCACCTCCTTCACCGAAAAGACCTATGACGACCTCGAGAACGCCATCGACACCATCAAGAAGCAGGTGCCGAACGACAAGCTCAAGGGCTATGTGCTCGATCTCAGGCTCAACCCGGGCGGCCTGCTCGACCAGGCGGTGAGCGTGTCCGACGCCTTCCTCGACCGTGGCGAGATCGTCTCGACCCGCGGCCGCGACCCGAAGGACGTCACACGCTTCGACGCCAAGGCAGGCGACGACATCGGCGCCAAGCCGCTGATCGTGCTCGTCAATGGCGGTTCGGCCAGCGCCTCCGAGATCGTCGCCGGCGCGCTGCAGGACCTGCGCCGCGCCACAGTGGTCGGCACGCAGTCATTCGGCAAGGGCTCGGTGCAGACCATCATCCCGCTTGGCGAGAACGGCGCGCTGCGCCTGACGACGGCGCTCTATTACACGCCGTCCGGCAAGTCGATCCAGGGCAAGGGCATCACGCCCGACATCAAGGTCGACCAGCCGCTGCCGCCCGAACTGCAGGGCAGGGACCTGACGCGCGGTGAATCTGACCTCAAGGGCCACATCAAGGGGGCCGACGAGAGCGATACCGGCTCGGGCTCGGCTGCCTATGTGCCGCCGGATCCGAAGGACGATCTGCAGCTGATCTATGCCGAACAGCTGCTGCGCGGCCAGAAGACCGATCCGGCATTCCCGCCGAATCCGGAGAAGGCAGTGCTTAACCAGTAAAATCGACTGGTAGCTCTGGCTGCCCAATCGAAGCGATGCAATGCTGCCGGGACCGTGAGGTTCCGGCAGTTTGATTCGGGGGCAGCTGGGCGCTGTGCCTCAAAAGGCGCAGGGGACGCGCCGTCAGTTTTGGATCTGCGCATGGCGAAAAGATTTCGCTGATCACGCGCCGGGGGATGCGGCTTGGCTGACGTCGGCAAGGACATCGAACGCCCGCTCGGACAGACCGTCCGACCGCGTGCCGCGTCGCGCGGGATCAGCGCTGGCGCCGTCGCGGCGACGCTGGTCGTGCTGGCCGCGGTCGGCATCTCCGGCGCGATCGCGCTGCGCGAGAAGCCGTTCCGCAAACCGGAAGCAATCGCGGTCTCGACGCCGAAGGTGACGGCGGCGGCCGAACCCGCGGCCGCAGCGCCCACTGCTCAAGCCACGGCGGCAGCGCCGAAGGCGGAAACGCCCAAAGCCAGCGGCCCGCAGATCATCCATGTGCAAACCCAGGAGGGTGACGGCCCGCCCAATGCAGCCATTGTCATCCATGACCCGTCGACGATCGGCCAGAACCTGAAGATCGCGCATATCCCCGACAGGGCGCTGATCGAGGCCAGCGACACCGGCCCGCTGCCGGTTCGCGCCGCTGACGGCCGGCGGCCGTTCGATGTCTATGCGCGGCCGTGGTCGGGTTCGCGTGGCGCTCGAGTGGCAATCGTCATCGGCGGGCTTGCCGTGTCGCAGACCGGCACGCAGGCGGCGATCGCCAAGCTGCCGGCCGAAGTGACGCTGGCTTTTGCGCCGCAAGGCAACAGCATTGGCCGGTGGATGCAGGCGGCACGGCAGAGCGGGCATGAAGTGGTCATGCAGGTGCCGCTCGAACCGTTCGACTATCCCAATGTCAATCCTGGCCGCAATACGCTGACAGTGGCGGCAAGCCCGGACGAGAATCTGAAGAATCTGCGCTGGGCGCTGTCGCGGACCACCAACTATACCGGCGTCATGAACTATATGGGGGCTCGCTTTTCGGCCGACGCGACGGCGATGGGGCCGTTCATGGCCGAACTCGGCAAGCGCGGCCTTGCCTATGTCGATGACGGCTCGTCCGCACGGAGCCTGGCGTCCGATCTCGCCTTGAAGGACGGTGTGCCGTTCGTCGCCGGCGATACGGCAATCGACGCCGTGCAGGACCGCGGCGCCATCCTGAAAAAGCTCGACGCGCTGGAAGCGACCGCGCGCGCCAAAGGCTCCGCCGTCGGCATCGGCTCGGCCTTCGACCTCACCGTCGATACCGTGGCGTCCTGGGCGGTCGAAGCGAAAAAGCGCGGTATCGAGATCGTGCCGATCTCGGCGGTGGCCATCGACCCGGAAAAAGGCTGATCATGACGAAGAAACCTGTCGACCCCGAGACGCTGCCTTACCGCCCTTGCGTAGGACTGATGATCCTCAATGGCGACGGGCTGGTCTGGGTCGGGCACCGCATCGCCGAACCGGACAGCGAATTTGCCGGGACCACGCAGCTCTGGCAGATGCCGCAAGGCGGCATCGACGAGGGCGAGGAGCCGCTGCAGGCGGCCGGGCGCGAGCTCTATGAAGAGACCGGCATGCGCTCGGTCACGCTGCTGGCCGAGGCGCCGCACTGGATCAACTACGACCTGCCGCCCGATCTGGTCGGCATCGCCCTCAAGGGCCGCTATCGCGGCCAGACGCAGAAATGGTTCGCCTACCGCTTTCACGGCGAGACCAGAGAGATCCAGATCAATCCGCCGCCGGGCGGCCACACCGCCGAATTCGATGAATGGGCATGGCGGCCGATGCAGGACCTGCCCGATCTGATAGTGCCGTTCAAACGCAAGGTCTATGAGGATGTGGTGGCGACGTTCCGTCATCTTGCCTAGCTGGATGTGACGGTTCGCACGGCACCTGATTCGTGCTTTATTGATCGGGACACCCGCAGCCACGAGACCCATATGAACGACGCCGGGCAATGGCCTCTTAGCGCAGCGTATGGGCTGCCCCTCACCTGCCTGCCGGCTTTCGTCACTCGAAAAGCCAAGCAGGTGGCTTTTCGTCCGCCTTACGCGGACCGCTCTTCAACTCCCCGTATTGGGACGGGGAGAAATGTCCGGCAGGACAATGAGGGGCAGCGCCGACTTCGTCGGATCTGCGATGCATAAAGCCAAAGATACGATCAGCGAAGCGGCGGCCGGCGCCATTCTCACCATCGATCTCGGCGCGGTCAGGGAGAATTACCGGCGGCTCAAGGCAAAGCTCGGCGGCGTGCGCTGCGCCGGCGTCGTCAAGGCCGACGGTTACGGGCTCGGCGCGCGGCAAGTGGCGGCGGCACTGGTTGCCGAAGGCTGCGACAGCTTCTTTGTCGCTCATCTCACCGAGGGTGTCGCGCTGCGCGACGCACTCGGACCGAAGCTGGAAATCCATGTGCTGAACGGCCTGCCGCCGGGCTCGGAACCCGAAGCGGTGGCCGCCGACCTTGTTCCCGTCATCAACAGCACCGGGCAACTGAAGGCGTGGAGCGAGGCAGGCCAAAAGGCCGGCCGCAAGCTCAAGGCCGCCATCCAGGTCGACAGCGGCATGTCGCGGCTGGGCATGGCGCCGGCAGAGGTCGAGGCGCTTACGGCCGATGCTTTCGCCGGCGTCGATGTCGTCCTCGTCATGAGCCATCTGGCCCGTGCGGACGAACCGACCAATGCGGCCAATGACGCGCAACTCAGGGAGTTCGAACGGCTGCGCAAAATGCTGCCCAAGGCGCCGGCGTCGCTCGACAATTCCTCCGGCATCTTTCTTGGGCCGCGCTATCAGTACGACCTCGCGCGTCCGGGCGCTGCGCTCTACGGCATCAATCCGACGCCTGATGAGGCGAACCCGATGCTGCCGGTGGTGCGGCTCGAGGCAAAGATCATCCAGACACGCGGCATCGATAAGGGCGCGGGCGTCGGCTACGGACATGCGTTTCTGGCCAGCGGTCCCTTGCGCGCGGCCACGATCTCGCTCGGCTATGCCGATGGCTGGCACCGGCGCGCGGCTTCGGCTGCCTGGCTCGACGGCGTGCGACTGCCCTTTGTCGGGCGGGTGTCGATGGATTCGATCATACTCGACATCTCGGCCCTGCCGGCCGGCCGGCTGCGCGAGGGCGACCTTGTCGAACTCCTGGGCCCCTCGCAGAGCGTCGATGACGCCGCCGGTCATGCCGGCACGATCGGTTATGAAATCCTGACCAGTCTCGGCCCCCGCTTCCACCGCCGCTATATCAACGAATAGAGCCGCGACACGCCGCCCCTTGGCGGACGCCGCAGAATCCGGCAGACAGGAGGCGGCGGCCCTCTGACGGAAGTCGTCGTGGAGAGTGATGCGATGAAGATCTTCGTGTTGGGCGGCGGCGTTATCGGGGTCACCACTGCCTATTATCTCGCTGAGGCCGGCCACGAGGTGACGGTGTTCGACCGCCAGAAAGGGCCGGCGCTGGAAACCAGCTTCGCCAATGCCGGCGAGATCTCGCCAGGGTATGCCTCGCCCTGGGCCGGCCCCGGCATTCCGCTGAAGGCAATCAAGTGGCTGTTGATGAAGCATGGCCCGCTGGTGGTGCGGCCGGCCTTCGATCCGTATATGTGGACATGGCTCATCAAGATGCTGCGCAACTGCACGGCGGATCGCTATGCCATCAACAAGGCGCGCATGGTGCCGCTCGCCGAATACAGCCGCGACACGCTGAAGGCGCTGCGCGAGGCGACCGGCATCGCTTATGATGAGCGGACCAAGGGCACGCTGCAGCTGTTTCGCACGCAAAAGCAGCTCGACGGCACCGGCGGCGATGTCGAAGTGCTGAAGAAATATGGCGTTCCCTACGAGTTGCTCGATCCCGAAGGCTGCATTGGGGCCGAGCCGGCGCTGGCCGGCGTGCGGGAAAAGTTTGTCGGTGGGCTGAGATTGCCCGGCGACGAAACTGGCGACTGCAAGATGTTCACCGATCGGCTGGCCGAACTCTGCGTGGCGCGCGGCGTCACGTTCGAGTACGGCACGCAGATCCGGCGCTTCTCCAAGAACCGCAATCGCATCGTCAGCGTCGGCACCGACCAGCGCTCGCGCGCGGCTGACGCTTATGTGCTGGCGCTGGGCAGCTATTCGGCGCGCTTCATGCGCCTGCTCAGGCGCCCGATCCCGGTCTATCCGGTCAAGGGCTATTCGATCACCGTTCCTATCAAGGACGCGGTCGCCGCCCCGGTGTCGACGGTAATGGACGAGACCTACAAGGTGGCGATCACCAGGCTCGGCGACCGCATCCGCGTCGGCGGCACGGCGGAGATTTCCGGCTTCGATCTCAGGCTGCACGAATCGCGCCGGCGCACCCTCGAACATTCGGTCGGCGATCTGTTCCCGGATGGCGGCGACCTCAAGGCAGCGTCCTTCTGGTGCGGACTGCGGCCGATGACGCCGGACGGGCCGCCGTTGGTCGGCCGCACCGAGTTCTCCAACCTCTATCTCAACACCGGGCACGGCACGCTTGGCTGGACCATGGCCTGCGGCTCGGCCAAGGTGCTGTCCGACATCATCTCCAGCAAGGTGCCTGATATCGATGTGCGGGAGCTGGGGCCGGAGCGGTATTTGAGGTAGGGGTGCTTTTTAAAGCTCGCGGGCCAGCACCCCCTCTGTCCTACCGGACAGAGGGGGTGTAAAGGATCGCTACAGAACGGCATTCCTTCAGCCTCGCCAGCCCCTCAAAACGCCTCCTTCACCCAACCCTTCGAGAACAGCCATCGGTAGGCCCACGGTATCGTCACCTTGGTCGATACCGGGTTCGAATGGGCGACATAGTCGTCATAGACCGGCTGCATCCTGGCGTAGAAGGCAGGGTCGAGCACCGTCATGCCGTTCTCCAGATCGTGGAAGAAACTGCGGTTGTTGAGATTGACCGACGAGATCGTCACCAGCCTTTCGTCGATCATCATGATCTTGGAGTGCAGCACGACATCGGGCGCCTTGAATTCGCGGATGTTGATGCGGTCGCCATATCTCTCGACGAACAGCTTGTTGAGCGCGGTCAGCAGCTTGCCGCCAATATCGCCCTTGAGGTCGATGCGGCCGACAATGTCGATCCTGACGCCGCGCGCCAGCGCCCGCTCGATGGCCAGGCTGAGCTTCGGCGTCAGATTAAGGTAGGGATTGACGATCTCGATATGGTGCCGGGCAGTGTCGATCAGCTCGACGAAATAGGTCTCTAGCGCATGGTTGTCCTCGTAGGGCACGGAAATGAAATGGCGCACCGTGCCCGGCGGGCGCCGGCTGTCGGAGCGCACCGGAATGGAGAAGGGTCTAGCGATGTTGGTGTCGGCGTCGCGCAGCCACAATGTCGAGAGATGCGCGGCCAGCGTCTCGACCGTGGCCGGGTCGGCAAACTCGATGTCGAAATCGCTCCAGTTCGAATAGTAGTTGAGCGAGAGGCCGTCGGTCTTGCCGTATTGCTCGAGGTTCGGATAGCGCGACAGGTCGATCGGCCTGTGGAACAGGAAGCCGTCATGAATGTTGCGGCCGCCGATGATGACGCGCGAGCGGGCGGGATCCTCGGCAAGTGTCGCCAGCATCTTGACGTGATGGGTCTTGTGCAGCTGTGACAGCTGCTCGTCGACCGGCGCGCCGTGGTCGGCCCGCCAACGATATTCCTGCAACTCGACATTGGGATAATCGGCCGCCAGCCGGTGCAGCAGCGCGTCGTCCTTGTCGCGCTCCAGCACGTCTGTGACCATGATGCGCACTTTGGTACCGAGGCCTGCGTGATGGCGGATCAGCCGCTCGATGACGCGGCCGGAAAAATCGGCCTTGAACTCCAGCGACGACAGATAGACCAGCTTGAGTTTCGGCGCGCGCGCGAAATCTAGCGGCAGTTCGGGGTCGGCCTTGTCGAAGGCGCTGTCGGGTAAAGGCGCGCCGAGCAGCGCTTCGACCTTGGCGTTGAAGCCGTCGCGCGACTTGCGCAACAGGCGCGGTGACCCGAGCGGCAGCGAACAGGTCTGCGACAGCCAGCGGCCGGCGTAGAAGACGCTGGCAAGCTTATCCATGCCGGATGGATCGGGCGCTGGACAACGCTCGTAGCGGCTGTCGAGCGCGGCTATCGCCGGATAGGCAACCTCTTCGCGCAGGATGGTGAGCGGGGCGCCTGCCGGTGCGAGGCTGGAACTGAGCTTGAGGCTGCAGCGGTTCAAACCATCGCTGGTTAACAGGCTGGCGGTTTGCCCGGCCGACAGGCGGAGCCCGAAGGCGGCGCCGCTCGTTACGCCACGCGAGCTACCGCCGGCGCGAATCGCCAGCGCACCGTCGCAGACGCCCGATATCTCAACCGGCTGCTTTCCCGCCTGGCGCATCACGATCTCGACCGAGCGCGCCTGCAGGCCGGAAAAGCTGAACGTCTTTGGCGCGGAGGGCCGCGCGGCGGCGTCGACATAGAGCGTCTGCCGCGACACCCGCCAGCGGCCGTCGAAATGGCCTTCGCCGGCTGTGCCGCTCACTGCCGGCATCTGTTCGGCGGTAACCGGCTTCGCCAGCCGTTCCAGCGTCCGGTAGGTGGCCTGGAAATCGCGGTTGGCGATGGCGTGGCGGTCATGTCCGAACGGACCGGTGCCGTTCGCCCTGTCGATGGCGCCGATCTGGTTGTGGGCGAGCAGCGCCAGAAACTGCCTTTCATAGTCGCTGGCACCGGCATCGCCGAAAAACGCTGCTGCTGCAGTCTGCGGTCCCGGCGTGTCGGCCGATAGCGACGGCCGGCCGCAATCCTTCGCATCGGGAAAGAAATCGCAGCTGTGCCGGATCGGGGCGGCGCAACCGGCAAGGGCCGCCAGCCCCAGCCCGGCCAAGGCCAGGCAGATGGCGCGGTTCATCCGGTCGCACCGTTCATCGTCTTCAGTTCAGCCGGATCGCGCGGCGGCAGGAAGCCTTGCGGAAACACCTTGCAGACGGGAAGCGCGAAAGTGGCGATCAAAAACTCGGCCTCGCCGCGCATCTTTTTCGGCGCTGTCTTGTCATCACGGATCGCCTTTGCCGAGGCGACGAGCGCGCCGTCGCAGTCGCAATGATTATGGCGCGCGATGTAGCAGGCGTCATGGATTTGGCAGGCGCTGTCGAGGCGATTGACAGGGCGAGCCGAGAGGTCGCCGGTGCGGGTGCCGGGACCGCAGTAATTGCCGAAGACGAAAGGCGACGGGCGGGCCATTGCGATACGGACCGGCTTGGGCAGTTCGGCTTCCGGAACTACGGTCCATGGATTGGCGCAGGCGGAAAGCGCGACAAGCGGCAAGATGGCGAGCACCGCTCGCATTTTGATCCGCACCAGCTTTGCAAAAAAGTGTCCCACCCGGCGCAGCCAATCCTTAATGATAGGCGACATCGCGCTTGTTGCCACACTGGCCGATTTTGTGGCGAGGGCAAGGCGGCGCGGCCATCAGACAAACAGCCCGCGCTCTCTCTCGACTGCCTTGGTGATGAAGTTGGCGACGATCTGCACGCGGCGCAGTGGCCGGACCGATTCATGATAGACCAGCCAGTAGGCGCGGCGGATCGGCGTCACGATGTTAACGGGGATCAGCTCCGGCATCGAGCGGGCGACAAAGGTGTGCAAGATGCCGATGCCGGCGCCCGACCGCACCGCTTCGGCCTGGCCCAGCGCTGAGGAGATGGCGAAGCTGGTGCGCCAGTCCGGGCTGAACTCCGCCGCATAGTCGAGCGACGGGCTGACGATCAGGTCTGGGACATAGCCGATCAGCGTATGCTGGCCGAGTTCGGCAGCGGTCTCGGGTAAGCCGTGCGCCTGCGCATAGTCCCGCGAGGCAAACAGGCCGAGGGTGTAGTCGACCAGCTTTCCCGCCACCAGCCTGCCTTCGCTCGGCCGCTCGACGGTGATGGCGATGTCGGCCTCGCGCCGCGACAGCGAGAAGGAACGCGGCACCGGCACCAGCTGGATGGTGAGTTCGCGGTGCAGCGCGGTCAGCGCGCCAAGACGCGTGGCGAGGAATGCAACGCCAAACCCGTCGGGCGCGCCGATGCGCACCGTGCCTGAGATATCGTCGCCTTCGCCCGACACGGCGGAGCGCGCGGCGATCATGTCGGCTTCCATGCGCTCGGCAATGTCGAGAAAGCGCTGGCCGGCCGGCGTCAGCTCGCTGCCGGTGGTAAGCCGGCGAAACAGTTTTGTCCGTAACGCATCCTCAAGCGCTGCGATGCGGCGCGAGACGGTGGCGTGATTGAGTTCCAGCCGCTTGGCGGCGCCAAGGATCTGCCCGGCGCGGGCCACGGCGAGGAAGATGCGGACGTCATCCCAGTTCATTGGGGTGGTCCGGGCTAGCGGCGAACGCGGCGTTCCCGCCCACCCCCCTCTGGCCTGCCGGCCATCTCCCCCGCAAGGAGGGAGATTGGCAGCTCCGCCGACGGCACCTTTTTTGCAGCGTTGAAGATTTGCGAAGGCAACAACCACATCTGATATCCCCCCTTGCGGGGGAGATGTCCGGCAGGACAGAGGGGGGTGTGACGGAGCGCAACCTTCGGGCCTTTCAGCAATCTGTAATTTGCGGCAATTAATGCACACTCGTCCTTCGTTGTCTATTTCTTGCACAACGGTTGCGTTTCCCCTCGCGTTGCCTTCGCGCCTGCAAAGGGGTTGAATGCGCCATCACAAACTCAGGGAGAGAAACCATGATCGAATACGGTCATTTCATCGGCGGCAAGCATGTCGCCGGGACCAGCGGGCGCAAGCAGGACGTCATGCAGCCCATGGACGGCTCGGTGCGCGGCACGGTGGCGCTGGCTTCGCCGGCGGAACTGCGTGCGGCTGTCCTGAATGCCAAGGAAGCACAGATCAAATGGGCTGCGACCAACCCGCAGCGGCGTGTGCGCGTGCTGATGAAGTTTCTTGAACTGGTTGCCCGCGACTATGACGAACTGGCCGATCTCCTGGCGCGCGAGCACGGCAAGACCATCGCCGACGCCAAGGGCGACATCCAGCGCGGCCTCGAAGTGGTCGAAGTCTGCATCGGTGCGCCGCACATGATGAAGGGCGAGTTCACCGACGGCGCCGGCCCCGGCATCGATGTCTATTCGATGCGCCAGCCGCTTGGCGTCGTTGCCGGCATCACCCCGTTCAATTTCCCGGCGATGATCCCTCTGTGGAAGATTGCCCCGGCGCTGGCCTGCGGCAACGCCTTTATCCTGAAGCCTTCCGAGCGTGACCCTGGCGTGCCGATGCGCATCGCCGAACTGTTCCTCGAGGCTGGCCTGCCGGCTGGCGTTCTCAACGTCGTCAATGGCGACAAGGATGTCGTCGACGCCATCCTCGACGATCCTGATATCAAGGCTATCGGCTTTGTCGGCTCGACGCCGATCGCGCATTACATCTATTCGCGCGGCACGGCCGCGGGAAAACGCGTGCAGTGCTTCGGCGGCGCCAAGAACCACATGATCATCATGCCCGATGCCGACATGGACCAGACCGTCGATGCGCTGATCGGCGCGGGCTACGGCTCGGCCGGCGAGCGCTGCATGGCGATCTCGGTTGCCGTTCCCGTCGGCAACGACACCGCTAACCGGCTGCTGGAAAAGCTGATCCCGCGTGTCGAAAGCCTCAAAGTCGGCCCGTCGACGGATTCGTCCGCCGATTTCGGCCCGCTGATCACGGCGCAGGCATTGGAACGCGTCAAGGGTTATGTCGACACCGGCGTCAAGGAAGGCGCCAAGCTGGTCGTCGATGGCCGCGGCTTCTCCATGCAGGGCTACGAGGATGGCTACTATATGGGCGGCTGCCTGTTCGACAATGTGACCGCCGACATGCGCATCTACAAGGAAGAGATTTTTGGCCCGGTGCTGTCGGTGGTGCGTGCGCCGACCTATGAGAGCGCCATCAAGCTCGCCAACGATCATGAGATGGGCAATGGCGTCGCCATCTTCACCCGTGACGGTGATGCTGCTCGTGATTTTGCTTCGCGCGTCCAGGTCGGCATGGTCGGCATCAACGTGCCGATCCCGGTTCCGATCGCTTACTACACGTTCGGCGGCTGGAAGGCGTCGTCCTTCGGCGACCTCAACCAGCACGGCCCGGACGCGTTCCGCTTCTACACCAAGACCAAGACGGTGACCTCGCGCTGGCCCTCCGGCGTCAAGGACGGTGCCGAGTTCGTCATCCCGACGATGAACTGACCGGACGATTTCGAAGATCGGCAAGAAGGCCTGGGTTCAACGTCCTGGGCCTTTCTTTGTACGAAACCGACATTGGCCATCACGTTAAAGCGATGGAACCAAGAGCCTGTCATCTGCCTTAAATTGCATTCCTGCCGTGGTGCAGGCCATCAAAATAGCGCCGGTTGCAGCCGGGGTTCTCGTCTGGCGCAAGGAGGTGTCAGATGACACGACGTCTTGTGGCGGCGATGTTCTTTGCGGTGTTCGCGATGTCCGGCATCGCCCAGGCCAAAGCCGATCAATGCGCCGCGCGGACCGACCTGGTCAAGGCGCTCGGCGAGAAGTTCCACGAAAGCCAAGCCGCACGTGGCCTGGTGAACCCGAATGTGGTGCTTGAGATCTTCGTCTCCGACCAGGGCACCTGGACCATCCTGGCCACCGACACACGCGGCCAAAGCTGCATCATCACGGCTGGCGAAGGCTGGGACGGGGCGGCTATGGCAGCAGTCTTGCCGGGCACCTGATAAAAGACCGGTCGGAAGTCTGGAGCAAAGACGGAGTTCAGCGTGTGGCGGCCACTTCGGCATGGCCGCGCAGCAGTGCCATAAGGCGTTTGGCGTCCTTGGCGGCAGCCTCTTCGTCACCAGCCAGGATCGAGCGGATTAGCGCGACGTGGTGCTCAGCCGATTCGGCCAGTCCTGTGTCGGCCTTGTAGCGGAACCAGAAGCGGCGGCTGTGGGTCTGCAGGGGCGCGGCCAGACGGGCCGCAAACGGGTTGTCGGCGGCCATCGCCAAGGCCTCGTCGAGCGCCTTGTCGGCCTGGATGAAGGCCAGCACATTGCCCGAGATGACGGCCTTCTGCATGGCAAGGGCTGCCTCATGAAACAGGTCGGCGGCCTCGCGGGTGACGAAGCGGGCGGCCGAGCGCGCCAGCACCACCTCGACGCCGCGCCTGGCATCCAGCACGCGCAGCCAGTCGCCGGGATGAAGCGGGGCAATGGCGATGCCGGCGCGTGGCCTGACATCCAGCAGTCCTTCCCAGGCGAGGCGCTGGATCGCTTCGCGCACCGGCGTGCGTCCTAGCGCCAGCTTCTCGATGAGCGCGCCTTCCGTCACGAAGCTCGCCGGCGCCAGTTCCAGCGTCACGATCATATGCTCGAGTACATGGTAGGCCTTGGCGGCGGCCGGCTCGGGGTATGCTGTCTCACTGGATATCAAAGGTGGGCTCCTGATATATCTTCCATATATCACAACGGATTCCTCATTGACAGCCGGTTTTCCAACAGATATACGGCTGATATATCAGATGGAGAGACGATCATGTGGACCGGAGTTTTCCCCGCCGTCACGACCAAGTTTACTGATGACGACCGCCTCGACCATGCCGAGATGGAGCGCTGCTTTGCTTTGCAGATGGAGGCCGGTTGCGACGGCATCATCGTCTGCGGTTCGCTCGGCGAAGGCCCGATGCTGTCGCATGACGAGAAAATCGAAGTGCTGAAGACTGCCCAGAAAGTTGCCGGCAGCAAGCCGGTTCTGCTGACGGTCAACGAGGCAGGCACCCGCGAGGCGGCGAGCATCGCAAAGCGCGCGAGCCGGGAAGGCGCCAACGGGCTGATGGTGGTACCGAGCCCGATCTATCACACCAACCCGGAAGAGACGGTCGCCGCCTTGCGCGCCGTCGCTCAGGCCGGCGACCTGCCGGTGATGATCTACTCCAACCGCCTCGCCTACCGCGTCGACGTCACCGTCGACCAGATGGAGGAGCTGGCCGCCGACAAGCGCTTCGTCGCCATCAAGGAGTCCTCCGACGACATCCGCCGCTCGACAGAGATCATCAACCGCTTCGGGGACCGCTACGATCTGTTCACCGGCGTCGACAATCTCGCCTTCGAGGCGCTGTCGGTCGGCGCCATCGGCTGGGTGGCGGGTCTGGTCGTCGCCTTCCCGCGCGAGACAGTCGCCATCTACCAACTGATGATGCAGGGCCGCCGCGAGGAGGCGCTTTCGATCTACCGCTGGTTCCGGCCGCTGCTCGATCTCGATGTCTCGACCTATCTGGTCCAAAACATCAAGCTTGCCGAAGTGCTCGCGATCGACACAAATGACCGCGTGCGCATGCCGCGCCAGCCGCTGTCGGGCGAGCGCCGCAAAGCGGTCGAGAAGATCGTCAAGGACGCGCTGGCGGTACGGCCGAAGCTGCCGCAGTTCTGAAGGCTTTCTTCTCCCCGTGCACGTGCACGGGGAGAAGATGGCGGCAGCCAGATGAGGGGCAGCGCCGACGTGCAAGGAAATTCCAGGGACACAGAGGAGGGCCGCCGCCCCTCATCCGCCCTTCGGGCCCCTTCTCCCCGTGAACGGGGAGAAGGGGTAGATATCGCCATTGTCGGTGGCGGCATTGTCGGCATCTGCGCGGCGGCCATGCTGGCCGAGGCCGGGCGCAGCGTCACGGTCTTCGACCGCACCGGCATCTGCGAGGAGACGAGCTCCGGCAATGCCGCCGCCTTCGCCTTCTCCGACGTGCTGCCGCTGGCGCATAAGGGCATGATGCGGCACTTGCCGAAATGGCTTGCCGATCCGCTCGGACCACTCAGCATCCCGCCAGCCTATCTGCCGAAGCTGTTGCCTTGGCTGTTGCGCTTCTGGCGCGCCGGAGCACCAGAAAAATATGAGGCGGGCCTTGCTGCTCAGGCAGGCATGATGAAGCTCGCCGAGGCTGAATGGATGGGACTGCTCGACCGTTCAGGCACGCGGCCGATGTTGCGCGAAGACGGCTCGCTGGAGCTCTATGAAAGCCAAGGCGAATTTCAGGCCGGCCTGCCGGGCTGGGCGGCGCGCCAGCGCTTCGGCATCGACTTTCGCCATGTCGAAGGCGACGAACTGGCGCGACTGCAGCCGGGACTGTCGCCGCGCTTCATCAAGGGCACCTTCGTGCCGGGCTGGAAGACCGTCGCCGATCCGAAACTGCTCGGCAAGGCGGTGTGGGCCTATGCCGAAAGGCTGGGCGCGCGTTTCGAAAAGGCGCGCATAGAGCACGTCGCCGCCAATCCTGATGGCGCGACGCTGACGCTGACCGACGGCACGACCAGGCAGGCAAGACATCTTGTCGTGGCCGCCGGGGCATGGTCGCATCGGCTGGCGAAGGCGCTCGGCGACACCATCCCGCTCGAAACCGAGCGCGGCTACAACACCACACTGCCGAAGACCGCTTTCGACGTGCAGCGAATGCTGATCTTTTCCGGCCATGGCTTCGTCATCACGCCACTCGACACGGGCTTGCGCGTCGGCGGCGCCGTCGAGTTGGGCGGTCTCGACCGGCCGCCGAATTTTGCGCGCTCGAAGGCCATGCTGGAAAAAGCCAGACAGTTCCTTCCGGGGCTGGACGCGTCAGGCGGCCGCGAGTGGATGGGCTATCGCCCGTCGCTGCCGGATTCGCTGCCGGTGATCGGCACGGCGCGAACCGCGCCCAACGTTGTCTACGCCTTCGGCAATGGCCATCTCGGCCTGACCCAGGCGGCGGCCACCGGCCGCTTGATCCGCGATCTTGTTCTCGGGCAGACTTCGCCGATCGATCTTGCTCCCTTCAGCCCGCAACGGTTTTGAGTTCGAGGAAATCATGGCCAGAAAATCCTTCTTTTGCATCGACGGCCATACCTGCGGCAATCCGGTGCGGCTGGTCGCCGGCGGCGGCCCTTTGCTTCAGGGGTCGACGATGATGGAGCGGCGGGCGCATTTCCTGGCGGAGTATGACTGGATCCGCACCGGGCTGATGTTCGAGCCGCGCGGCCACGATGTCATGTCGGGCTCGATCCTCTATCCGCCGACGCGCGAGGATTGCGACATAGCCATCCTGTTCATCGAGACGTCGGGCTGCCTGCCGATGTGCGGCCACGGCACGATCGGCACGGTGACGATGGCCATTGAACATGGGCTGATCAAGCCGAAGACACCCGGCGTGCTCCGGCTCGACACACCGGCCGGGCTGGTTATCGCCGAATACAAGCAAGTCGGCGACTATGTCGAGGAGGTGCGCATCACCAATGTACCGTCCTTCCTTTATGCCGAGGGACTGACGGTCGACTGCCCGCAGCTTGGCGAGATCACTGTCGATGTCGCCTATGGCGGCAATTTCTACGCAATCGTCGAGCCGCAGGCGAATTTTCGCGACATGGCTGATTATTCCGCCGGCGATTTCATCGCCTGGAGCCCTGTGGTGCGGCAGCGGCTTAACGAGAAGTACTCGTTCGTGCATCCGGAAAACCCCGGCATCAACCGGCTGTCCCACATGCTGTGGACGGGCGAGCCGACAATGGCGGGCGCGGATGCGCGCAACGCGGTCTTCTATGGCGACAAGGCGATCGACCGCTCACCTTGCGGCACCGGCACCTCGGCGCGCATGGCGCAGCTCCACGCCAAGGGCAAGCTCAAGGCCGGCGACAGTTTTGTCCACGAATCGATCATCGGCTCGCTGTTCAAGGGCAAGGTCGAGAAGGACGTCACTGTCGCCGGCAAGCCGGCCATCATTCCCTCGATCGGCGGCTGGGCCCGGATGACTGGCCTGAACACCATCTTCATCGACGACCGCGATCCGTTCGCGCACGGTTTTGTGGTTAAGTGATACGGTAGGCTGCCGATCATCCACCGAGACCAGGACTTGGACCCAGGGCGGGACCTCTTGGCGAAACCAGTCAGCGAAAGGTTAGCGCGTTGGGCGAGGCATCCACCGCCATAGTCGGAAGTAACCCATGTTGCAGCTGGTCAGTACGGAATGTGGCTAAAAAACGAAGCCCGCCAACAACGCAAAGATTCGTCTCATCACCTAATTTTGGCCGGGATTTCTTCGAAATGAGGTCGCTGGTCCGGCGGAATCGTCAAAGACATTGCGTTATGCCAATGATAGGGTCCGCGATAGTCCAGGGGTCGGGAGCAAAAAAACGGGCAATCGGAAGGCGTGCCGGCAAAACACGCTCGACGTTTGAAAAATCACGTTGCAATCCGGGCTCGAAACTTTACGACTAGGGGAAATACGAAAAGGAATGCGTCTGCATGGGCGACATTCCAGGGGAGCCATGTACACATGCAGTACTTTGTCCAGCAGCTTATCAATGGGCTGACGCTGGGATCGATCTATGGGCTGATCGCAATCGGCTACACGATGGTCTACGGCATCATCGGCATGATCAACTTCGCCCACGGCGACATTTTCATGGTCGGGGCATTCGCCGCCCTCGTCGTCTTCCTCATCCTCGGCTCCTTGTTCTATTCGGTGCCGGTCGTCCTGGCGCTGCTGATCATGATGATCGTGGCGATGCTGCTCACCAGCCTCTACAACTGGACGATCGAGAAGGTGGCGTACCGGCCGCTGCGCGGTTCGTTCCGGCTGGCGCCGCTGATCACCGCCATCGGCATGTCGATCGCGCTGTCGAACTTCATCCAGGTGACGCAAGGCCCGCGCAACAAGCCGATCCCGCCGATGGTCAGCCAAGTCTACAACATCAACGGCATCAGCGTGTCGCTGAAGCAGATCATCATCGTCGTCGTCACCGCCCTGCTGCTGGCGCTGTTCTGGTACCTGGTCAACAGGACTTCCCTCGGCCGGGCGCAAAGGGCGTGCGAGCAGGACCGCAAGATGGCGGCGCTGCTCGGCGTCGATGTCGACCGTACGATCTCGATCACCTTCATCATGGGTGCAGCGCTTGCGGCCGTCGCGGGCACGTTGTTCCTGATGTATTACGGCGTCATCGCCTTTTCCGACGGCTTTGTGCCGGGGGTCAAGGCCTTCACCGCGGCCGTTCTCGGCGGCATCGGGTCTCTGCCGGGCGCGGTGCTTGGCGGGCTTTTGATCGGCTTCATCGAGAGCATGTGGTCGGCGTATTTCTCGATCGACTACAAGGACGTCGCGGCGTTCTCGATCCTGGCGATCGTGCTGATCTTCCTGCCTTCCGGCATTTTGGGCCGGCCAGAAGTCGAAAAGGTCTGAGACAATGGCGGTTTCCGTATCCTCGGAGCGCGACACCGTCGCGTCCCCCGTGCAGCGTGCATTGCGCGAAGCGTTCTATGCCGGCGCCATCTCGCTGGGGTTGTTCATTCTCTTCATCGGCCTGAAGACCGACCAGAACATCAGCAACCAGTTGATCCTGGTGCAGCGCTGGTTGCTGCTCATCACCGTGGTCGTGCTGACCATGCTTGGCCGCTTCTTCTACATTGCCTATGGCCAGCCGTTCATGGCCAATCAGAAGATCACCAATGTCGCCACCGGCCTGTTGCCGGCGAGCGTCGCGTCGCGCTTCTTCCTGCTTCCGGCCTTCATCGTCGCCGTCGTGTTGGCGGTTGTCCTGGTTGCGTCTGGCAGCGCCCTGCCGGCGTTGGTGGGGCCCGATCTGGCCGGCTACCTTCAGTTCCTGCGCGCATTGGCCGTCATTTACGCGCTCGCTTGCGTGATCTTCTATTTCCGCTCCTTCATCCACGCCAATTTCACCAAGCTCGGCATTGCGGCGCTGGTGCTATACCCGATCCTCGTCGTCGTTGTGCTGTCGATCTACGCGTGGTCGATAACCGGCGGCCTGCAGGGCTCGTTGAAGTGGGTCGACAATTTCGGCATCCAGATCCTGATCTATGTGATGCTGGCCTGGGGGCTGAACATCGTCGTCGGCCTCGCCGGCCTGCTCGATCTCGGCTACGTCGCCTTTTACGCGGTCGGCGCCTATGCCTATGCGTTGCTGGGATCGCAATACGGCCTGTCGTTCTGGATCCTGCTGCCGGCCGCCGGCGCCATGGCCGCCTTCTGGGGCGTTATGCTCGGCTTTCCGGTGCTCAGGCTTCGTGGCGATTACCTGGCGATCGTGACCCTGGCCTTCGGCGAGATCATCCGCCTGGTGCTGATCAACTGGCGTGAAGTCACCAACGGCTCGGCCGGCATCTCCGGCATCCCGAAGGTCACCTTCTTCGGCCTGATGACGTTCAATTCGACCGACCCGAACTACATCGGCAAGGTGCTGCACATTGCCCAGTCGAGCGCCTACTACAAGATCTTCCTCTACTATCTGATTCTCGGGCTGGCGCTGCTGACCGCCTTCGTCACCATCAGGCTCAGGCGCATGCCTGTCGGCCGCGCCTGGGAGGCGCTGCGCGAGGACGAGATTGCCTGCCGCTCGCTTGGCATCAACACCACCACCACCAAGCTCACCGCCTTTGCCACCGGCGCCATGTTCGGCGGTTTTGCCGGCGCCTTCTTCGCCGCACGGCAAGGCTTCGTCAGCCCTGAATCCTTCGTCTTCCTGGAATCGGCGATCATCCTGGCCATCGTGGTGCTCGGCGGCATGGGCTCGCTGGTCGGCATCGCGGTCGCCGCGCTGGTGATGATCGGCGGCACCGAGGCACTGCGCGAACTCGATTTCCTGAAAAGTGTCTTCGGAAAAGATTTCACGCCGGAGCTTTACCGCATGCTTTTGTTCGGCATGGCGATGGTCATCGTCATGCTGTGGAAGCCGCGCGGCTTTGTCGGCAGCCGTGAACCGACGGCCTTCCTCAGTGAACGAAAAGCGGTCTCCTCCTCCTTCACCAAGGAAGGGCACGGCTGATGAGCGCGACCTCCATTCAGAAGACCAATCCGGGTATGAAAGACGCCATCCTCCAGGTCGAGCATCTTTCGATGAAGTTCGGCGGCCTGATCGCCATCGGCGATCTGTCGTTCCAGGCCAAGCGCGGCGAGATCACCGCTCTGATCGGACCCAATGGCGCCGGCAAGACCACCGTCTTCAATTGCATCACCGGCTTCTACAAGCCGTCGGAAGGCATGATTACGCTCAACCGGGCCGACGGCTCGAGCTTCCTGCTCGAACGGCTGCCCAATCATGAGATCCCGGCGCGCGCCAAGGTGGCGCGCACCTTCCAGAACATCCGCCTGTTCTCGGGCATGACGCTGCTGGAGAATCTGCTGGTTGCCCAGCACAACAAGCTGATGAAGGCATCCGGCTATACGATCCTGGGCCTGTTCGGGATCGGCGGCTACCGCAGGGCCTCGGCTGAATCGGTGGAGCTTGCCAAGCACTGGCTGGAGAAGGCCGATCTTGTCGATCGCGCCGACGATCCGGCCGGCGACCTGCCCTATGGCGCGCAGCGGCGCCTCGAGATTGCGCGCGCCATGTGCACAGGGCCCGAACTTCTGTGCCTCGACGAGCCTGCGGCCGGTCTCAATCCGAAGGAGTCGGCTGCGCTGAATTCGCTGCTGATGGACATCAAGAGCAGTACCTCGATCCTGCTGATCGAACATGACATGTCGGTGGTCATGCAGATTTCCGACCATGTCGTGGTGCTTGAATATGGCCGCAAGATTTCCGACGGCAGCCCGCAATCGGTGCGTACCGACCCGCGCGTCATCGCCGCCTATCTCGGCGTCGACGACGAGGAGGTCGAGACGGTGCTGACCGAGGTCGGCGATGAAGACGTCATCGAGCAGCTGGACATCGGGCCGGATTCGGCTCACGGACCAGGCACATCGTCTTCCTATCTCGCCGGCCCGGTAAGCGACACGATCGGCCACAGCCAGGGCGAGCGGGTCACAGTGTCGAAGGGAGCTTCAAAGGCCACCCAATACGATACAAGAGCCAACTCCGCGCCAAGAGCACCGTCCGAGCGTCTAACGGCCAAGTCCAAGCCGGCGGCCACCAAATCCCCGACAGGCAAGCCGCGCGGAGGGCGTAAGTGATGGCCGAGACAACGCTGCTCGACATCAAGGGCGTCGAGACCTACTACGGCAACATCAAGGCGCTGAACGGCGTCGATGTCCACGTCAACCAGGGCGAGATCGTCGCGCTGATCGGCGCCAACGGCGCCGGCAAGTCGACGCTGATGATGACCATCTTCGGTGCGCCGCGCGCTCGTGCCGGCTCAATCACTTTCGCCGGCACCGACATCACCCAGATGCCGACGCACGAGATCGCCCGCATGCGCATTGCGCAGTCGCCGGAAGGCAGGCGCATTTTCCCGCGCATGACGGTGATGGAAAACCTGCAGATGGGCGCCGGTCTCGACAATCTCAAGCACTATGACGAAGATGCCGAGAAGGTGTTCGCGCTGTTCCCGCGCCTCAAGGAGCGCATTGCCCAGCGCGGCGGCACGCTGTCGGGCGGTGAGCAGCAGATGCTGTCGATCGGACGTGCGCTGATGGCGCGGCCTAAGCTGCTGTTGCTCGACGAGCCGTCGCTGGGTCTGGCGCCGCTGATCGTCAAGCAGATCTTCGATGCCATCCGCGAGCTGAACCGCACGCAAGGGCTGACCGTGTTCCTGGTCGAGCAGAACGCCTTCGGCGCGCTCAAACTCGCCACGCGCGGCTATGTCATGGTCAACGGCAACGTGACCATGAGCGGCACAGGCAAGGAATTGCTCGCCAATCCGGAAGTGCGGGCGGCCTATCTCGAAGGCGGCCATCACTGATTTTGGAGCGGAATGTATGCATACGGTATTCCGCTCCAACTTGTTTGTTTGTCGCATGACCTTTGTCCGAAAAGTCTGCAACTTTTCGGGATCATGCTAGGGAGTCTTCATCATGCAAGGCATTCTTCACGAGGAACCTTCCATCTGGCAGTTCTTCTTCGTCACCTGTCTGCTCGGCGGCTGGGCGGCATGGATGACCGGCAAGGCCAGCGCCCAGACATGGCGCAGCCTGCCGGCGCTGTTCGCCTATCTGCTGGGTCTCGGCATAGGCATCAGGTTCATCCATCATGCCTTGTTCGGCGGCACGATGTTTTCGCTGCAATACTATGTCGTGGACACAATCGTGCTCATGATATTGGGATTTGTCGGCTATCAATACACGCGTACGAACCAGATGGTGACGCAGTATAATTGGCTTTACGAACGGGCTTCGATCTTAAGCTGGAAACCGAAAGGTTGACGTTCATCATTAACGCCGTTCCGGGGATGAATCGGCGTGACAAGGGCCTGAAAATCGGCAAAGTACGCTTTCTGCGATAAGGGTGGGCATCGCATGAAAGTTTCATCCACGCCCACCTCGTAAATGGGAGCGTTTAAATGAAGAAATCACTTTTGTCCGCCGTTGCCCTGACCGCGCTTGTCGCGTTCGGTGGCAATGCATGGGCTGACGTTATCGTCGGCGTCGCAGGTCCGATCACCGGTCCGAATGCGGCCTTCGGTGCGCAGCTGCAGAAGGGTGCGGAAGCGGCCGTTGCCGACATCAACGCAGCAGGCGGCATGAACGGCGAGCAGATCAAGCTCGAAGTCGGCGACGACGTCTCGGATCCGAAGCAGGGCATTTCGGTCGGCAACAAGTTCGTCGGCGACGGCGTGAAATTCGTGATCGGCCACTTCAACTCGGGCGTCTCGATCCCGGTTTCGCAGGAAGTCTACGTCGACAACAACATCGTCGAAGTGACGCCTGCGGCGACCAACCCGAAATTCACCGAGCGCGGCCTGTGGAACGTGTTCCGCACCTGCGGACGCGATGACCAGCAGGGCGGCATCGCCGGCGGCTATATCGCGACCAACTTCAAGGACGCCAAGGTTGCCGTCATCCACGACAAGACCCCCTATGGTCAGGGCCTTGCCGACGAGACCAAGAAGGCGATGAACGCAGCCGGTCTGACCGAAGTCATGTATGAAGGCGTCAATGTCGGCGACAAGGACTTCTCGGCGCTGATCGCCAAGATGAAGGACGCCGGCGTCACCCTGATCTATTGGGGCGGCCTGCACACCGAAGCCGGCCTGATCATCCGCCAGTCGGCTGACCAGGGCCTCAAGGCTACCTTGATGTCGGGCGACGGCATCGTGACCGACGAGCTGGCTGCGATCGCCGGCGATGCGGTTATCGGTACGCTCAACACGTTCGGTCCAGATCCGCGTCTGATCCCCGAGAACAAGGCACTGGTCGAGAAGTTCCGCGCCCAGGGCTTCGAGCCGGAAGCCTACACTCTCTACTCCTACGCCGCCATGCAGGTGATCGCCGAGGCCGCTGCCGTGGCCAAGTCGAACGACCCCGTGGAAGTGGCCAAGGCGCTGCACGAGAAGGGTCCGTTCAAGACCGTTCTGGGCGATCTCGCCTATGACGCGAAGGGCGATCCGAAGCTCCCGGGCTACATCATGTACGAATGGAAGAAGGGTCCGGACGGCAAGATCTCCTGGTTCCCGAAGTCGTAATTCGGGACACAGCTCTATGGAATGCCCGGCGCTCGCGCCGGGCATTTTTCTTTGGTGACAGGGCGCAGCGAGGGTGGCTGGATAAGCCGCTAGCCGGGGTCGAATTTGTGCGGGCACGACAATTAGCGTCACCTCGCGACGCCAATCGCACGCAGCTTTTCGAGCAGAGGTGCTAGAATCCCATTTAAATCGGTTTAATCTCTCCCCGATTTCGGTTGCACTGCAGCATTTTCGCGTTAATCATGCCTCTGCCCCCATCCCTCCCTGTCCGGAGCCTCCTTCCTTGGCCATCACGAAGATCCTCGTCGCCAACAGGTCCGAAATTGCCATCCGCGTCTTTCGCGCGGCCAACGAGCTCGGCCTCAAAACCGTGGCGATCTGGGCCGAGGAGGACAAATATTCGCTTCATCGGTTCAAGGCCGATGAAAGCTACCAGGTCGGGCGCGGGCCGCATCTGGCCAGGGACATGGGGCCGATCGAAAGCTATCTGTCGATCGAGGAAGTGATCCGGGTCGCCAGACTGTCCGGCGCCGACGCCATCCACCCGGGCTATGGCCTCCTGTCGGAAAGCCCTGAATTCGCAGATGCCTGCGCCGAGGCCGGCATCACTTTCATAGGGCCGAAGCCCGACACGATGCGCCGGCTCGGCAACAAGGTCGCCGCGCGCAATCTGGCCATCGAGGTCGGCGTGCCGGTGGTGCCGGCAACCAAACCGCTGCCGGACGACATGGAAGCAGTCAAGCAGCTCGCCAAGACAGTCGGCTATCCGGTGATGCTCAAGGCATCATGGGGCGGCGGCGGGCGCGGCATGCGCGCCATCCGCGCGGAAGCCGACCTCGCCCGCGAGGTGATGGAAGGCAAGCGCGAGGCCAAGGCCGCCTTCGGCAAGGACGAGGTCTATCTCGAAAAGCTGATCGAGCGCGCTCGCCATGTCGAGGTCCAGGTGCTCGGCGACACGCATGGCAACGCTGTACATCTGTTCGAGCGCGACTGCTCGATCCAGCGCCGCAACCAGAAGGTCGTCGAACGGGCGCCGGCGCCCTATCTCAGCGAGGCATTGCGCCAGGAGCTTTGCGGCTATGCGCTCAAGATCGCGCGCGAGACCAGCTATATCGGCGCCGGTACGGTGGAATTCCTGCAGGACGCCGACACCGGCAAATTCTACTTCATCGAGGTCAATCCGCGCATCCAGGTCGAGCACACCGTCACCGAGCAGGTGACCGGCATCGACATCGTCAAGGCGCAGATCCACATACTGGACGGCTTTGCCGTCGGCACGAAAGAGTCGGGCGTGCCGGCGCAGGCCGACATCAGGCTGAACGGTCACGCGCTGCAGTGCCGCATCACGACCGAGGATCCGGAGCATAGTTTCATTCCGGACTACGGCCGCATCACCGCTTATCGCGAAGCCGCCGGTTTCGGCATCCGCCTCGACGGCGGCACCGCCTATTCGGGCGCGGTCATCACCCGCTTCTACGATCCGCTGCTGGAGAAGGTGACTGCCTGGGCCCCGACACCGGCCGAGGCGATCGCCCGCATGAATCGGGCCCTGCGCGAGTTCCGCATCCGCGGCGTGGCCACCAACCTCACCTTCCTCGAGGCAATCATCAACCACCCGCGCTTCGCCGACAATTCCTACACGACCAGGTTCATCGACACGACGCCGGAGCTGTTCGCGCAGGTGAAGCGGCAGGACCGCGCCACCAAGCTGCTCAACTATCTGGCCGACGTCAGCGTCAACGGCCATCCCGAAACCCGCGGCCGACCGATGCCCAAGACCGATGCGGCAGCGCCTGTCGTGCCCTATCTCAACGGCAATGTGCCTGATGGCAGCAAGCAGAAGCTAGACGCGTTGGGGCCGGAGAAATTCGCTGCCTGGATGCGTGAGCAAAAAGAGGTGCTTGTCACCGACACGACGATGCGCGACGGTCACCAGTCGCTGCTCGCCACCCGCATGCGCACGCATGACATTGCCGGCATTGCCGGCACCTATGCGCGGGCGCTGCCGCGGCTGCTGTCGCTGGAATGCTGGGGCGGCGCCACTTTCGATGTCGCCATGCGCTTCCTCACCGAGGATCCGTGGGAGCGGCTGAGCAAAGTGCGCGAAGCGGCCCCCAACCTTTTGCTGCAGATGCTTCTGCGCGGCGCCAATGGCGTCGGCTACACCAACTATCCCGACAATGTCGTGCAACATTTCGTCAGCCAGGCAGCGGCCGGCGGCGTCGACCTGTTCCGCGTCTTCGACTGCCTGAACTGGGTCGAGAATATGCGCGTCGCCATGGACGCGGTGGGCGCCGAGGGCAAGCTGGTCGAAGCGGCGATCTGCTACACCGGCGACATCCTCGATCCGGCGCGCGCCAAATACGATCTCAAATACTATGTCGGGTTGGCGAAAGAATTGCAGGCAGCCGGCGCCCATATCATCGCCGTCAAGGACATGGCCGGGCTTTTGAAGCCTGCCGCCGCCCGCGTGCTGTTCAAGGCGCTGCGCGAAGCCACCGACCTGCCGATCCATTTCCATACCCACGACACGTCAGGCCTATCGGCGGCGACGGTGCTGGCGGGCGTGGAAAGTGGCGTCGACGCCATCGACGCGGCGATGGATTCCTTCTCCGGCAACACCTCGCAGCCTTGCCTGGGCTCGATCGTCGAGGCGCTGAAGGGAACCGAGCGCGATCCCGGCCTCGATCCGCAATGGATCCGCAACATCTCCTTCTACTGGGAAGCGGTGCGCAACCAGTATGCGGCCTTCGAAAGCGACCTCAAGGGGCCAGCCTCGGAAGTCTATCTGCACGAAATGCCGGGCGGCCAGTTCACCAACCTCAAGGAACAGGCGCGTTCGCTGGGGCTGGAAACGCGTTGGCACGAGGTGGCACAAGCCTATCACGACGTCAATTTGATGTTCGGTGACATCGTCAAGGTGACGCCGTCGTCCAAGGTGGTCGGCGACATGGCGCTGATGATGGTGAGCCAGGATCTGACCGTTGCCGACGTCGAAAACCCGGCCAAGGACATCGCCTTCCCGGACTCGGTCGTCTCGATGCTGCGCGGCGATCTCGGCCAGTCGCCCGGCGGCTGGCCTGAGAAGCTGCAGAAGAAGGCGCTGAAGGAAAACAAGCCGATCACCGTGCGGCCGGGCTCGCTGCTCAAACCGGCCGACCTCAAGGCCAGCCGCAAGGAGATCGAGGCGAAGCTGGAGCGCAAGCTTTCGGAGTACGAATTCGCGTCCTGGCTGATGTATCCGAAGGTGTTCACCGACTTCGCCGCCGCGCAGGAAACCTACGGGCCGGTCAGTGTGCTGCCGACGCCGACCTATTTCTACGGCATGAAGTCCGAAGACGAGATCTTCCTGGACATCGAAAAAGGCAAGACGCTTGTAGTGCGCTGCCTTGCGATCGGCGACGTCGATGAGAAGGGCATGGTCACCGTGTTCTTCGAGCTCAACGGCCAGCCGCGCCGTGTCCGGGTGCCTGACAGGGCGCATGGTGCCTCGGCGGCCAAGGCTCGGCGCAAGGCCGAGCCCGGCAACGAGGCGCATGTCGGCGCGCCGATGCCGGGCGTGGTCTCCGCCCTTTCGGTTGCCGCCGGCCAAGCGGTCAAGGCCGGCGACGTGCTGTTGTCGATCGAAGCCATGAAGATGGAGACGGCCCTGCATGCCGAGCGCGACGGCACCGTGGCCGAAGTGCTGGTCAAGGCCGGCGATCAGATCGATGCGAAGGATCTGTTGATCGCGTTTGGCTGACGCGCGGATCCATCACACTGGGGACGGCTGGCAGCAGCCGTTCACGAAGCGCCGATAATGGCTTGACCCGCCGCGCCTGCTCGGGCATCGAACCCGCTCCCAATTTACCGCGCCAGAATCGCGGTGCTTAAAAAGTAGCGGAGAAAAAACATGGCCGACGACATCACAGATACCAGCCAGACTGTTGCCGCCGGCCAGTTGCGCGCCTTCATCGAGCGCATCGAGCGGCTCGAGGAAGAAAAGAAGACCATCGCCGACGACATCAAGGAAGTGTTCGCCGAGGCCAAGGGCACCGGCTTCGACACCAAGGCGATGCGGTCGATCATCCGGCTGCGCAAGAAGGACCAGGCCGAGCGCCAGGAAGAGGAAACCATCCTCGATCTCTACAAGGCCGCGCTCGGCATGGTGTAAGGCTGTCTGGAAATTCTACTCCGGCTGATATCGCCGGAGCGAATTTCGAAACAGTCTCGGGCCAAGGAATGATGCTGGAACGGGCATCGAACCATGAGCGAATTCGACTTCGGCGCCCGCCGCGCCTCTGAATTCCGCCAACGCAGCTTCTGGGCGCTGTTCGCCGAACGGCATCCGGAGGAACGCGCTTCCATGGCGCGGCGCGGACCCTGGTTCTGGCAGCGCGGGCTGCCTGACTTCGCTCTGGTCCTGTCCATGTATGTCGCGCCGGCGCAAAGCCAAGTTGGCGTCTTTTTCGGCCGTAACGAGATGTTCGGCGCGACCGGGGTCTGGTCGCGGCTGAAGCCGTTCCAACCGGCAATCGAAGACAGGCTGAAGCTCAGGCCGGAGCAGAGCTGCGAGGCCCTCGGCATCAATTCGATGTGGCGGGTGAACTGCTATGCCGAGGACAACTGGCCGGCCATGGCCGACTGGCTGGTGACGGAATGCTCGCGCTTCGAGCGCGCCGTCACCGACGTGCTGAGAGAGGGATAGCTATCAGGTGTTGGTGCAAAGCATCGGATCCTTCTTCGGCTCGCGCTGGCAAGGCGCGGTTCCGGTCGAGCGGTTGTTCTGGCGCGATCTAGTCCTTGTCGGCACGGCGATCAACATCACCTCGTCGGTGGCCGCGCTCATTCTGCTCGGCTTGAAGCTGCCGCTCGCCGTCGTCCTGGCGGTGCATTTCGCGCCCGTGCCCTACAACATCTTTCTGACCTTTGCCGTCTGGCGAACCACGGAAAAATCCAGTGGCGCCAAGGCTTCGTTGATGACGCTCGGGGCTACGCTTTGGCTGATCCTGGTGGTGGTTGTCTGAGAAGATTGACACGAAAAAGGGCGGCCGAAGCCGCCCTTTGAAGATGGTGGTCAAGCCGCGGCTTAAGCCGCCGGCTCGAATTTCAGCGCCACGCCGTTGATGCAATAGCGCAGGCCGGTCGGCGGCGGGCCGTCCTCGAAGACATGGCCGAGATGGCTGCCGCAGCGGGCGCAGTGGCATTCGGTGCGGACCATGCCGTAGCTGCGGTCGACGGTGTTTTCGACCGAACCGGGCACCGGATCATTGAAGCTCGGCCAGCCGGTGCCGCTCTCGAACTTGAGCTTGGATTCGAACAGCGGCTGGTCGCAGCCGACGCAGGAAAAGGTGCCGGCGCGCTTTTCGTAGAGCAGCGCGCAGCTTCCGGGCCGTTCGGTGCCATGGCCGCGCATGACCGCATATTGCTCGGGCGTCAGGCGGGCGCGCCATTCGGCGTCGGTGCGGGTGATAGGGTAGGTGTGGGTGTCCATTTGATCTCCTCAGCCTTGGCGGCTTGTTGTTGGTTGCAAGCTATATTCGCTTAGAGATAGGCGTTTGTTACGTGTTTTGCTCGCATTTTCAGCCGAGCTCCTACCCAATCGCCTGAAGATAGCGGGCGATCGACGCATGAAATGCCGTTCTTGCGCCGCCGATGATGTTCTGCTGCCACCACGCGCCGTAGATGTCGTCGAATTCGAAAGGCTCAAGTGCCGCCGCGATGCGTCGCACGGCCGGCGCATTGAGCGGAATGTAGTTCGGATAGCTGTACATGAAGCTGACATGGCGACGCGTCGGCGTCACCTGCAATATGTCGCCGGACAGCAGGGCGTTACCGCCATCGCGTTTCCAATGCAGCACCTGGCCGCCGGCAAAATGGCCACCGCAACGCACGAGTGTCAGCGACGGGTTTATGGCCAGCGTCTCGCCCGCCCAGCTGACGATGGCGTTGTGCGGCCGCATGATCCACTGGCGGTCGTCGGCATGGAGATAGATCGGCACGCCGCCAAACGCCTCGCACCACTCGACCATCACCGAATAATAGTGGCAGTGCGAAATGGCGATCGCGGCCAGGCCGCCGCGACGGTTGATTTCGGCTACCGCCTCGTCGCTCACCATCGAGATGCAATCCCACAGCACATTGCCGTGCGGCGTCTGCGCCAGCAGCGCCCGCTGGCCGATAGCAAAGCGCGGCTCGATGCCGAAAGCGAGAACGCCGGCATCGTCCTTCATCACAAGCCTATGCCCGGCAGAGAGTTCTTCCCCAGTGGTCCAGGCCTGGCCTTCCCAGCGCACATATTGCCGCTCGTCCTCGCAGATCGGGCAATTTTCTGGAGGGGTCTGCGTTGCCGCGAACTGGACGCCGCATTGCGGGCAAAGAAAGCAGGTCATCGGTTTTCCTCTCATATCAATGCTTGCGTGAGAGCTGCTTCGTCGCGGCTTCCAACCCGGCCAGCGTCAGTGGGAACATGCGGCCGCCGAAGAGATCGCGGATCATCGCGATCGAATGGGTGAAGCCCCAGTTTTTCTGGTTTTCGGGGTTCAGCCAGACCGCATTCGGCCATTGCTGGATGAGGCGGCCAAGCCAGACACTGCCGGCTTCCGGGTTCCAATGCTCGACCGAACCGCCGGGATGCGCGATCTCGTAAGGGCTCATCGAGGCATCGCCGACGACGATCACCTTGTAGTCGGGGCCGTATTTGTGAAGCAGATCGAAGGTCGGGATGGCCTCGGCATGCCTGCGCCGGTTGGCCTTCCAGACGCCCTCGTAAAGGCAGTTGTGGAAGTAAAAATATTCGAGCCGGCGGAATTCGGCGCGGGCGGCCGAAAACAGCTCCTCGACGCTTTTGATGTGGTCGTCCATCGAGCCGCCGACATCGAAGAACATCAAGAGCTTCACGGCGTTGCGCCGTTCGGGGCGCGTCTGCACATCGAGATAGCCGTGCTCGGCGGTGGCATGGATGGTGCCGGGCAGGTCGAACTCTTCCTCCGCACCCTCGCGCACCCAGCGACGCAGGCGCTTCAGCGCCACCTTGATGTTGCGGGTGCCGAGCTCGACGGCGTCGTCGAAATTTTTGAACTCGCGCTTGTCCCAGACTTTCACCGCACGGCGATTGCGGCTTTCATGCTGGCCGATGCGCACGCCTTCGGGATTGTAGCCATAGGCGCCGAAAGGCGAAGTGCCGCCGGTGCCGATCCATTTCGAGCCGCCCTGGTGGCGGCCTTTCTGTTCCTCCAGCCGCTCCTTCAGTGTCTCCATCAGCTTGTCGAAACCGCCGAGCGCCTCGATCAGTTTCTTCTCTTCCTCGGTCAGGTGCTTTTCGGCGAGCCGGCGCAGCCATTCCTCAGGGATGTTGGCGACACCGACGGCATCGGGGCCGGTGAGCGCCTCGATCCCCTTGAAGACATGCGCAAACACCTGGTCGAAGCGGTCGATATGGCGTTCGTCCTTCACAAGCGCGGCGCGGGCGAGGTAGTAAAAACCCTCGACGTCATAGTCGACCAGCCCGGCCTCCAGCCCTTCCAGCAGCGACAGATATTCCCTGAGCGAAACGGGAACGCGCGCGGCCTTTAGTTCGAGAAAGAAGGGGAGGAACATGGTTGGCCGTTATCTATGCCGAACGGTCACGGCTGAGTCGCCACGGGCACTGTCGATTTCGCCGGATTGCAGAAGATTTGCCACAGTACGTGGGTTGGGCATGGGCAAGTGCTTTGCGATGCGGGCTTCCGCCCATTCGCGCATAGCCGAGGCGGCATCGGCTATCGCTTCCGCCGGGTTTGCGCCGGCCCCGTGGCAGCCGGCGAGATCGGGCATCCGCACTCCCCAAACGCCGTCACTGCCATCCAGGATTCCGACATAGCGGATCATTCGGCTCCTTCCGCGTTATTTCGATCGCGCTCGCATCATAGCAGATCATACTCGATAAAACCTGTCCGCCGCGCGACATGGTCGTAGAGCTTGCGCGCTGTGGCGTTGGTTTCGTGGGTCATCCAATAGACGTTCTTGACGCCGATCTTGTCGGCTTCCTGCTTGACCGCTTCAATGAGGGCCGCACCGATGCCCTTGCCGCGCACATCAGGGTCGGCGAACAGGTCCTGCAGGTAGCAGTTGTTTTTCTCCGACCAGCCGGAGCGGTGATAGAGATAATGGGTCAGGCCGACCGCCTTGCCGTCGAGCGTGGCGATAAACCCCTTCGGTTCGAATTCACCTTCCGTGAACAGTCGTTTCCAGGTGATGTCGTAGACCTCGTCCGGCAGCTTGGTCTCGTAGAAGGTGAGGTAGGCAGTCCACAGCCGCCGCCAGTCGGCATGGTCGGCCAGCGCCAGCGGGCGGACGGTGATCTCGGTCATTTCGGTTCCTCCAAAGCCTTATCGGATTCCGGCGGAATCAGATCGGAAACACCATCGCCTAATCCACCGGCGAATTGTACTCGCGAAATGCGGTTGCCAGCATCTGCAGCGCGTCACGCGCGCGCGGCGCCAGATTGTGCGAATGCAGCACCACTTCGGAAGGGTCAAGCGATGGAAGACCAAGTTTGCGGCCAACCTCGATCAGGCCGGGCGGAGCGACGCAGTGAGCCAGCGCCGAAACGGCAAAGCCCGCCGATATCGCAATGTTGACGGCCGCGCCGCCGCCGCCGACGAAGGCCTCCTCCCAGGCGATGCCTGCTTTGTCCAGCGCCTCGACCGCCCGCACACGATCCGGACAGTTGCACACGGTGCTTAAGAGCGCGAGGCGCAACGGCGTTCCGCGCTGCCACTCGAAGGAAGGTGCGGCGAACCAGCCATAGTGGTTGCGCGACAAGGTCCGGCCAGGACGGCTGTCGCCTTCGCGGTGCACGATAACCGCGTCGAGCTCGCCGTGATCGAAAGCTTCCTTGAGCACCGTGCTGGTATCGATCCTCAAACTGAGCGTCAGCGATGGATCGTGCGCATGGAGCTGGGCAATCAGAATGGACAGCGCCGGACCGGCGGCATGATCGACAAAGCCGAGCGCAAGCCGGCACGGTGCTGACGCAAACTCCGCCATGGCGCGCTCGTGCGCGGCAAGGAAGTCGCGCGCGGCGGGGAGGAAGACGGCGCCTCGTGCCGACAGGCTGACGCGGCGCGGCGTTCTTTCAATCAATCGCGCGCCCAGCTTCTCCTCAAGGCGGCGCAGCTTGACGCTGATCGTCGCCTGCGTGCTGCCCAGCGCCGTGGCCGCCTGGGTGAAGCTCTGCAGATCGGCCACCATCACAAAGGTTCGTACGGCGTCCACATCAAGACTGGTCATCGCAGCACTCCATTGGCCAACCATTCGATTTTGTCATTTCTGATATAGCCGAGCATAGTCTTTTTTCATGGTCAAGTCTCCTCTATGTCAAACTGGTCGCGGTTTGAAGAGCGCCGCATGTTCCGATGGAAAGAGATCGATATGCCAATTCAACGAAACACCATCGCGCTCACCGGCGTGTGCTTGGCGTCGCTCTTGTTCGGGCTCGAAATCTCCAGCGTGCCGGTGATCCTGCCGAAACTGGAAAGCGTGCTCGCCGCCGATTTCAAAGACCTGCAATGGATCATGAACGCCTACACCATTGCCTGCACCACGGTGCTGATGGCGACAGGGACATTGGCCGACCGTTTCGGCCGCAAGAGCGTGATGGTGATCACCACCGTCGCCTTCGGCCTCTCCTCGCTGCTGTGCGGTCTGGCGCCGAGTGCGGCGCTGCTGATCGCCGCCCGCTTCCTGCAAGGTCTCGCCGGCGGCGCGATGCTGACCTGCAGCGTCGCCGTGCTGTCGCATCAGTTCCAGGATGGCCGCGAACGCGGCAAGGCTTTTGTTGCCTGGAGCGTCGTCTCAGGCATCGGGCTTGGTTTCGGTCCCGCCATTGGCGGCCTGATCGTGGCGCTGTCGAACTGGCAGTGGGTGTTCCTCATCCACGTGCCGCTGGCGCTCCTGGCGCTCGCCTTTATCGGCGCCGGCGTCACGCAATCGCGCGATCACAATGCCCAGAAACTCGACTGGGCCGGCATGCTGACGCTGTCGGCTTCTGTGTTCGGCTTCTCCTATCTGATCACGCAGGGTGCGGATCTCGGGACCAGCGCCCGCATCGGCGTGATATCAGCCTCCGTGGCTGCGTTCATCGCTTTCCTTGTCGCCGAGAGGGTCAATCCCTATCCGATGTTCGATTTCTCCGTGTTCCGCATCCGCCAGTTTTCCGGCGCGATCATGGGCGCCATCGGCATGAATTTCAGCTACTGGCCGTTCATCATCTATCTGCCGATCTATTATTCCGGCGTTCTCGGCTACGACAGCACGACGACCGGCCTGCTGTTGCTCGTCTACACGCTGCCGTTCATGGTGATGCCGCCGATCGCCGAGCGCATTCGCGCGCGCTATCAGGCGCGAATTGCCATCCCGCTCGGTCTGCTGACGCTAGCGATCGGTTTCATCGCCATGTGGATCGGCTCCAGGCTCGAGGGCGCCACCTGGCTGACCATGCTGCCGGGCACCCTGATTGCTGGCATCGGCATCGGTCTCACCAATTCGCCGACCACAAACACCACGACCGGCGCGGTATCGCCGGATCGCGCCGGCATGGCGTCCGGCATCGACATCAGCGCACGCCTGATCACGCTCGCTATCAACATCGCGGTGCTCGGCCTGCTGCTGACGCAAGGTATCGTTTCCTACCTGCGGACCACACTCGGCGCGGCTTTGGAGCCGGATGAGTTGCGGGCGCTGGCGGAAAGGATCGCCACCGGCAATCTGGACGGCCTTGCGCAGGGGACGCCGAAGCTCGCAGCCCTCGACCCGTCCGGCGCCATCGTGTATGCCGCCCTGGTCAACGGTTTCGGCTGGGTCATGCTCTATTGCGGGAGTAGGCGTTCTCGCCCTGTCGGTCATCGGCTTCGTCATCTTCGGGCCGAAGCGCGTCGCGCCGCAGGAGACAGGGCTTGCGGCGGCCGAGTGATCGGCCGAAGCCCGCTCATAGCGCTCAGCCCGCCCGCCGATCCTTATCCCTGCCGCCTGGCCATGAAAGCAAGGCGCTCAAACAGATGCACGTCCTGCTCGTTCTTCAGCAGCGCGCCGTGCAGTTTCGGCAGCGCGTTCCTGGGGTCGGCGCGCAGATCCTCGGGTGCGATGTCGTCGGCGACCAGCAGGCGGATCCAGTCGAGCACCTCGGAGGTCGACGGCTTCTTCTTCAACCCCTGCACGTCGCGGATTTCGTAGAACTGGGTCAGGGCAGCACGCACCAAATTCTGCTTTATGCCGGGATAGTGCACGTCGACGATTTTGTGCAGCGTGTCGACATCGGGAAAGCGGATGTAGTGGAAGAAGCACCGGCGCAGGAAGGCGTCGGGCAGTTCCTTCTCATTGTTGGAAGTGATGATGACGATGGGGCGCACAGCGGCGCGGATCGTTTCGCCGGTTTCGTAGACGAAGAACTCCATCCGATCGAGTTCCTGCAGCAGGTCGTTGGGGAATTCGATATCGGCCTTGTCGATCTCGTCGATCAACAGCACGACCTTCTTACCGGCCGCGAAGGCGTCCCAGAGCTTGCCGCGCTTGATGTAGTTTTTGATGTCGTTGAACCTGGCATCGCCGAGCTGGCTGTCGCGCAGCCGCGAGACAGCATCATATTCATACAGTCCCTGCTGCGCACGGGTGGTCGACTTGACGTGCCATTCGATCAGGTCGAGGCCGAGCGCCGATGCCACCTGGCGGGCAAGCTCGGTCTTGCCGGTGCCCGGCTCGCCCTTGACCAGCAATGGCCGCTCCAGCGCGATCGCGGCGTTCACCGCCACCATCAGATCCTTGTCGGCGACATAGGCCGCCGTGCCTTCGAAACGCATACTTGCTCCTCGGTTGGTGAGCGCGACCATAAGGACGCTGCTTGACCTGTGCAAGGGCGAGCCGGCTGCGACGCAAGGGTGTGAGATCGAAATGGAAACATCGGCTCATGTCACTAGCGCTTGACCGACCAGCCGCCTATATTGGGCTTGGCGGTCTGCGCTTCCCGGCAGGAGAACATTTTCCCCGGGGCCTTAACGATCCTTAGGGAGCTGTCCCTGGGAAGACCCGTGGGTTTTCTCATACGGCGCCCACCTACTTTGTAGGTTCCCGGGATCGCTCTCTCCACCGGTTGTGTGGATCGTCACTTACCTGTATCCGCCCAGTTTGGCGGATGATGTGGTAGAAAACGTCGCTCATGAAACGTCACCCAGATCCGACCTTTTCTATCGTCCGCGCATGACATCTCCCAAAGCCCTGAAAAAGCAGCTGCGCCTCGAGGCACTCGGCCGCCGCGATGCGCTCGATCCGCTGTGGCGGGTGGAGATCGCGCTTGAGATGGCCGAGACGGCGCGCGACCACCTCGCCATCGAGCCGGGTCAGATCGTTTCAGCTTTCTGGCCGATGCGATCGGAAGTCGACATCAGGCCGCTGATGTTCGCCTTGCGCGAGAAGGGGGCCAGGCTTTGCCTGCCGGCCATCCTCGACAAGACCACCATCGTCTTTCGCGAACTGGTGCGCGGCGCGCCGATGGTCGAGATGGGTTTTGGCACGGTCGGTCCGCATGCGGAGGCCGAGGTTCTCGATCCCGCGGTGATGCTGGTGCCGCTCGCGGCCTTCGACAGCCGCGGTCATCGCATCGGGTATGGCGCCGGCTATTACGACCGCGCCATCGCCAGGCTGATCGACAAGGGCCAGCCGCCACGACTGATCGGCATCGCTTTCGATTGCCAGGAGGTGGGTCTCGTGCCGGATGAGGCGCACGACGTCATCATCCCGGAAATACTGACCGAGAGCGGTTTGCGCCGCTTCGACATCGCTTAAAAGACCGCGATCCCGCTTAACGCGTTTCCAAGACGTGCCGGATAGTATTCCGGCAACACAGTCCGAGCCGATGGCGGCCATCATGTTTGTCTTCGCACGCTTCCTGCTGATGCCGTTCGTCCTCATAGCAGTGACGCTGTTCGCGATGGCATTGCACATTTCCGGAACGGCCCTGCACCACCAGTTCGCCTGGCATCAGACGGTTGCCACAGTGACGGATGTCAGTTCCTACAGCGAAGCCCAGGGTAATGGCCTCACCACGAAAGGCATCAACGTCGCTGTCACCTATGTCGCGAACGATGCACCGATGACGTGGTCCGGCAAGGGAAAGGACATCGGCCTCTACAAGGCGTCCAAAGGCGACGCGGTGAAGTTGTATTACAACCCTGCCAATCCATCGATCCTCGATACCGCGGCGATGAAGGGCTGGCGCGGCGGGCTGTTGCTCCTGGCCGCTACTGGTGGGTTCACTGTTTTTTACGTGTGGTTCTTCTGGCTGCGCGGACGCACCGCACCGCCGGCGTCACCGATGATGCCTTCGGCAGTTCGCGTTGCGGGCGCGAGCGCCAAGCCGCCTCAACAGCAGCGTGGTACTTTCGGCCGGCGTTAGCGCCAATCGCCCGGGTAGCGCTTGCCTAGCGTCCGTGCCTCTGGATAGAAGTGGGCATGAGACTTCTCTTCCTCGGCGACATGGTGGGCAAATCGGGACGTACGGCGGTGTGGGAACAACTGCCCGGCCTGATCTCGGATTTCAAACTCGACTTCGTCATCGTCAATGGCGAGAACGCCGCCGGCGGCTTCGGCATCACCGAAGACATTTTTCGCGACACCATCGCCGCCGGTGCGGATGTCGTCACCACCGGCAACCATGTCTGGGACCAGCGCGACGCACTGGTCTTCGCGCCGCGCGAGGAGCGCTTCTTGCGCCCGTCCAACTTCCCCAAGGGCACGCCGGGGCGCGGTTCCGGCGTCTATATCGCCAAAAACGGTGCGCGCGTGCTGGTCGCCAACATCATGGGCCGGGTGTTCATGCATCCCGAGCTCGACGATCCGTTCCAGGCCGGCGAGCGCGAGCTTGCCGCCTGTCCGCTGGGCGAGCAGGCCGATGCCGTGGTGATCGACTTCCATGCCGAAGCGACGTCGGAGAAAATGTGCTTCGCGCATTTCGTCGACGGCCGCGCCAGCCTCGTCATCGGCACCCATACGCACCAGCCGACGGCGGACCACCAGATCCTCAATGGCGGCACCGGCTACATGTCCGATGCCGGCATGTGCGGAGACTATGATTCCTCGCTCGGCATGGACAAGGAAGAGCCGCTCAACCGCTTCCTGTCGAAAGTTCCGAAAGGCCGCTTCGAGGCGGCCACCGGACCGGCGACATTGTGCGGCGTCGGCGTCGACATTTCCGACCGGACGGGCCTGGCCGAAAAGATCGCGCCGTTTCGTCGCGGGCCGCGGCTTGAAGAAACCGCGCCATCCTTCTGGTCGTGACATTGATATGGTGGAATATAGTACCTAACTGGCGACGAAACTGCTCTAGATCGTAGAGGGGACGACCTCCATGCAGCTCGTTGAATTCCTGGCGCCGCATTTTCAATTTGTTTCCGACCCCACCGCGTGGGTCGCGTTGCTGACGCTGATCGTCCTCGAGGTCGTGCTCGGCATCGACAATCTGATCTTCATCTCGATCCTGACCAACAAATTGCCTGAGGCGCAGCGCGCCCGCGCCCGCCGTCTCGGCATCTCGGCGGCGCTGATCATGCGGCTGGTGCTGCTCGCAACCATCTCCATCATCGTGCAGCTGACGACGCCGGTGTTCACAGCGTTCGGCCATGGCTTTTCCTGGCGCGACCTGATCCTGATTGCCGGCGGCCTGTTCCTGGTCTGGAAGGCGACCAAGGAAATCCACCACGCCGTCGATCCCGACGACCACAAGGATACGATGATGGGCGAGACGCTGCAGATCTCGCTTGCCGGCGCCATCTTCCAGATCCTGCTGCTCGATCTCGTCTTTTCGATCGATTCGATCATCACCGCCGTCGGCATGACCGACGAGATTGCCATCATGTACATCGCCGTGATCGTGGCGGTGAGCGTGATGATGCTGGCGGCCGGGCCGCTGGCCAACTTCATCGCCAAGAACCCGAGCATCGTCATGCTGGCGCTGGGCTTCCTGCTGATGATCGGCATGACGCTGATCGCCGACGGCATGAGCTATCATGTGCCGAAGGGCTACATCTACGCCGCCATGGGTTTTTCCGCCCTGGTCGAGGGCCTGAACATGCTGGCGCGGCGGCGCAAAAAATCCGGCGGCGGGCATTGAGGCTGGCGCCGCAGGGGCGGCCCTAGCGCCCCGGCATGCCGTTTGGGTAGCGGTCGCCGATCAGGCCAAGCGACAGGCCCTGTTCCAGCCATGCCTTTGCGCCGGCAAGAACCAGTGCGAAGCCGTCGGTCGAGCCGACCGCCTGCTTGACCTGCTCGTCGGCGGTGCCGGCGAAGCCGAAATTGCTGACCTCAAGAAAGGTCGCACCGTCAGGCGTTTCGGCGCCGGGCATCTCCGTGAATGTCCACACCACAGTGGTCGGCGGATCGCTCCATTGCATGACGATCTTCTTGTTCTCGACGATCTCGCTGACATTGACCATCGCCGAGGCGCCGTACATGCGCCACTCCCAGCGAACCTCTTTGCCGCTATCCAGCCGGCCGCTACTGTGGGTAAACCAGAATTTCGTGGTGATGGCCGGGTTGACGATCGCCTCGAAGACCTCGTCGACCGGCCGCTTAATCAGCATGCCGGCTTCGGCAGTCGGCGTTTTGTGAATTTCCATCGATGCTCCTTCTTGTCCGGTTTGCGCTCACCAGGCGTCAGGCTCGCGCACCGTGTGAACGATGCTGGCCGGGTTGGCGATCCAGAAGCCGCGAAAGCCTTCGCCCAGGGGCTCGACCGCGTCGCAACGGACGACGCCGGCCTTGGCGAGATGATCCGCAATGGCTGCAGAATCGTCGGTGAAAAGCTCAAGCCAGACTTCGGCCTGGCTCAGCATCGGCGCCTCGTCGATCCACAGACGGTTTGGGCCAAGCTCGAAGCCGATGGCCGGCGTCTTGGCGGTGACTGGCTTCAAGCCGACGACATCACGATAGAAGGCGATCGTCGCCTCGTACTGGTGCGGCGGCACCTTCATGGCGATGTTGATGCCACCGGTGATCTTCGCGGTCATTGCGGGCTCCGTTGCGCGGTTCATCTGTTTGTCTCGTTGGCCGGCTCGCCCCTCATCTCGCCGCGGTAGTAGCCGTCGCGCAGATTGATGCCGTATTCGACATAGGCCTTCATGCAGGCCAGCATCTGCGACCAGCCCTCGCAATTGAGGTAGGATTTCTGCAGGCCGACCACGCCTTCCGGCCAGCCGGATTCAGCAATGGTCACAAGGGTGCCGCCATCGTCCAGCGGCTCGAAGTTCATCTCGATGCGTGTCTTGTAGGCGGGCTTGCCTTCGGCATCGGTGGCATCCCAGCGCAGCACGATATGGCGGTCCTTGATCACCTCATCGACTTCGACGGGCACCTTGCCCCACCAGACCACCCCGGTGCCGGCCTTCAGCGGCGCGCTGGCGCCGCCGATGGTGGTGAAATAGCCGCTGAGCTTCTCCGGATTGACGACTGCGTCGAAGACTTCTGCGACCGGTTTGCCGATGCGTCCGGAAACTCTGAATCCAAGAGACATATCCACAGCTCCTTCCTTGATTGGCTCGACGACATGTTATATAAACATAACATGTCAAGCCAAACCGCGGACGATCACGTTTTCAAGGCGTTGGCGCATCCGCGCCGTCGCGAATTGCTGGATCAGCTGAAGGATGCGCCGCAGACGACCGGCATGTTGTGCGAGGCGTTTCCCGACATCGATCGCTGCACCGTCATGCTGCATCTCAAGGTGCTGGAAGAAGCCGAACTGGTGGTGGCAAAGCGCCAAGGGCGCGAGCGCTGGAACCATCTCAACGCGCTGCCGATCAAGCACATCCACGACCGCTGGATCAGCCAGTATGCCGGCCATGCGCTCAGCATTATCGACCGGCTGAAGTCCGATCTGGAGGGCTGAACCGGCGCGGCTGGACGAATTGAGCCGATTTATCTATAAGCCGGCCATTCCGACAGAGAACGCCGTGCATCCATCGCGTTGCACCTTGGACGGCTCTGAAAATTTGAGTTCGAGTATCGCGGAAGACGAGGTGAGATCACCTCGTTTCGGGATGCTCTTAGCCTAAGACGACAGGGGTGCCATGGCTGGCCATTCACAGTTCAAGAACATCATGCACCGCAAGGGCCGCCAGGATGCGGTGCGGTCGAAAATGTTTTCCAAGCTGGCGCGCGAAATCACCGTCGCCGCCAAGAGCGGAACACCGGATCCGTCGATGAACCCGCGTTTGCGCCTGGCCATTCAGAACGCCAAGGCGGTGTCGATGCCGAAGGACAACATCCAGCGCGCCATTAACAAGGCGTCGATGGGCGATGCCGAGAATTACGAAGCGGTGCGCTATGAAGGCTATGGGCCGGGCGGCGTGGCGCTGATCGTCGAGGCGCTGACCGACAACCGCAACCGCTCGGCCTCGAATGTGCGCGCCGCCTTCACCAAAGCCGGCGGTGCGCTTGGTGAAACCGGCTCGGTGTCGTTCATGTGGAACCGCGCCGGCGAGATTTACTATCCGGCCTCCGCCGGCAGCGCCGACAAGGTGATGGACGCGGCGATCGAGGCCGGCGCCGATGACGTCGAGTCCGACGAGGAAGGCCACACCATCTACTGTGCGTTCGAGAGTATGGGCGAAGTGTCTAAGGCGCTGGAAGCCTCGCTTGGCGAGGCCGAATCGGTGAAGCCGATCTGGCAGCCGCAGAACAATGTCCCGGTCGACGAAGAGCGGGCGCAATCGCTGATGAAACTGGTGGCAACGCTCGAGGACGATGACGACGTGCAGAGCGTCTACGCCAATTTCGAGGTCGACGACGAGACCATGGCCAAGCTCAGCGCGGCGTAGGTCCGTGCAATACAGTCGGATGCGAATATTGCTGTATGACGGCGGCCTGCCTATAGATTAGTCAGTTATCAGGGGGGGCCGATGACCGACTATAAAGAGGCAAGTTTTGCCGATGCGGTGGCCTGGCCTCGCCGGCCCGGCATATGGCGACGGTTTCTCGCTGCACTCATCGACTACCTTGTAATCCTGATCGCCCTCTATTTGCTCGTAGGGGCTCTATTTCTGCTGACCAACGGTGGCGTAAAAGGCAGCTTTTGGCTGAACTGGAAACTATGCCAGGAGGGTACGGTTCACGGTGCCCCGACACTTGCCCGTTATGATTGGCAGGTGTGTAGAACATCAGTACTCGGTTTGCCGGTCGCCATATGGAGCGTGGGTACGGCGCCGGGCTCAAAGCCTGGAGAAACCTCCTCCATCTCGATCGATCTGGATTCGCAAGGGAATTTCAGGCCTGCAGCATTGGACCTGGGTTTCCTCGAGCTGATCGCTCTGGCGTCTTATCTCCTCATTATGGAGTTGAAGTCCGGCCAATCAATCGGCAAGCGGCTCACGGAGCTCACTGTACATGATGAGGACGACAGACATAGGGCCGGCCTGCCGGCGAGAAAGGCTGTTCGGCGGCAACTTATCAAGTTTCTCGGCGCATTACCGATCGTCCTGACGGGAAGCTGGTATGCTTTTCAGGCTTGGGGCACCGCTCCCGGTGGCGTGCAGGATTACTCCAGCCTGGAAATAGTGGTTGCATCCGCTGCCCTCGTTTTGGTGCTGATCTGGCCGGTCTGGATTGCGATATCCATAGCTCTGGGCGACGACCCGATACACGATCGATTCGCAAATACCACGGTGCGCATACAGGAGGCCCAGACATGAGTGTGCCGGAGAGGCCCCGCGTGGTCATCACCTATTGCACGCAGTGCCAGTGGCTGTTGCGGGCCGGCTGGATGGCGCAGGAACTGCTCTCCACCTTCGGCACGGATCTTGGTGAAGTGACGCTGGTGCCGGGCACAGGCGGCATCTTCACCGTTTCCTGCAACGATGTGCTGGTCTGGGACCGCAAGCGCGACGGCGGCTTTCCCGATGCCGCCAAGCTCAAGCAGCTGGTGCGCGACGTCATCGATCCGGGCCGCGATCTCGGTCATTCCGACCGCAAGGGTCACTCGCAAAAGGACCCCGCTTGAGGCGAGGTCCTTGCGTTTGCGAAGTGTCATTTTTCAGAGCAATGCGAACATGAAGCAGGCCATCGACACGATGGCGGTGATGGTGCGGACGTGGTTCCACATCACCCATTGATTCAGATGGTTCGCCCACACGGCTGCGCCATTGGCGCTGGCCGGGTCGACGGCGGCGAGCGCATCGTTGAGCGGCACATTGAAGACCATGGTCACGATCGGGTTGCCGATCAAATAGATCACGGCGCCGGCAAGCAGCCAGTATGAGCCGGACTGGCGCCACCCCATGAGAACGGCGGCGATAAGCACCAGACAGAGCAGGCCGGTGCCGAACAGCGCCGTCATGAAGGTGGGCGTGATCACCGTGATGTTGATCGAATTCATCGCTGCGATGCCTTGGGGGACCGGCAGCCGGGCAAGCGCCGCCATGATAAAGTTGGAAAAGGCGAAGAACACGCCGCCGACGACGCCCGAGCCGATGGCGGCGATGATGGTGAGGGTGGGAAGAAGCTTGATCATCTCAGTTGCTCCAGATGCCGGTTGCAGCGGTTTCATTTGCGTAGGCGGAAAAGTCTTTCGGCGCGCGGCCGAGCACACGCTGGACGCCGTCGGTCAGCGTCTCGTTGCGGCCGTCAAGCACTTCGGTGAACAGCTCGTTGAGCAGCCAGGCGATTTCGGGCGGCAGTTCGTATGCCGCCGTCGCGGCGGTGAATTCGTCATGCGAGATCTTGATATAGCGGATGTCGCGGCCGGTCGCCTTGGCGATCTCGGCAACCGCGTCGGCGAAGCTTAGCAGCCGCGGCCCGGTCAACTCATAGAGCTGGCCGACATGACCCGGTTCGGTCAGCGCAACGAAGGCAGCATCGGCGATGTCGTCGACATCGACGAAGGGCTCGCCAACAGGGCCGACAGGCAAAGCCACTTCGCCTTGCCGCAAGGACTCGACGAGAAAACCTTCACTGAAATTCTGCGAAAACCAAGCGCAACGCAGGATGGTCCAGTCAGCGCCCGAGGCTTTGACCATCTCTTCGGCGCGCTGGGCTTCGGTCTCGCCGCGGCCGGAGAGCAGCACCATGCGGGTGACGCCATTTGCCACCGCAAGCCTGGCGAAGGCGCCGACGGTCTCGGCGGCGCCCGGCACGGCGATGTCGGGATAGTAACTGATGTAGACGGCGCCCACGCCCTGCATGGCAGGCTCCCAGGTCGCCGGAACCTCCCAGTCGAAGCGAGGGCTGCCGGAACGCGAGCCGATGCGCACGGGAATGCCCTGTGAGGTCAGCCGCCCGGCGAGGCGACGGCCGGTCTTGCCAGTGCCACCGAGGATCAGGACTGGTTTGGTGTCGGTCATTGTGGTTTTCCTCTGTTTACAAATATGAGTAATCCTCACATTTGCAAAACGTGATAAACCCTCGTATTTTGGGAGTCAAGCCGTCTGTTGGCAGATTTTGTCGAGACCGGAGGCCGTCATGGAAGACACAGCAACGCCCGCATCTGCCCAGGAGCAGGTCGCATCGCCGCGACGGGCGCCCACCCAGCAGCGCAGCCGCGAGCGGGTCGAGCGCATGCTGGCCGCAGCCTCGGCGCTGATTGCCGAGCAAGGCAGCGACGCCATGCGCATGGGCGAGGTGGCGGAACGGGCCGCGGTGTCGATCGGCTCGCTCTACCAGTTCTTTCCCGACAAGCGGGCGATCGTCTGGGCGCTGGCCGAGCGCTACACCGCCGAAAGCCAGGCCTGCATCTCCTCGGCGCTCAAGGATGTCGTCGACGCCGAGGGCCTGCGGCAGGCGTTTTCGGAGCTGGTGGATATCTACTATCAGCTGTTCCTGGCCGAGCCGGTGATGCGCGACATCTGGTCGGGCACGCAGGCCGACAAGGCGCTGCGCCAGCTCGAACTCGCCGACAGCCGGGCAAATGCCGAATTCCTGACCATGGTGCTGAAGCGGCTGCATCCCGGCGCCGATCCGGTGGCGCTGGAGACCACAGCGTTTCTGGTCTGGCAGATGGGCGAGGCTGCCGTGCGGCTGGCGATCTCGGTCGACCGGCAGGAGGGCGACAGGCTGGTCGCCGCCTACAAGCGCATGGCGCTGCGGGAATTGGTGGAGGGGTAGGCTCGCACCACTCTGGGAAGGGTCGCTTCGAAGCAGCAGGGTGGAGGCGTCGGACCGCACCCGACCCTTGGGCCGACCTCCCCACAAGCGGGCGGTATCGGCGCGTAAGCTTGAAGCGACTGACTTTGGCGGCAACAAAAAACCCGCCACAAAGGCGGGTTCTTGATTCAGCGATACAGGTAAACTTTAAAGGCCGAACCCTTCGAAGCGCTTCTTGAACTTCGACAGGCGGCCGCCGCGGTCGAGCAGGGTCTGCTGGCCGCCGGTCCAGGCCGGGTGCGTGGTCGGGTCGATATCGAGGTTCATCGTATCGCCTTCCTTGCCCCAGGTCGAACGGGTCGAGTATTCGGTGCCATCGGTCATGACGACCTTGATGGTGTGGTAGTCGGGATGGATATCGGCCTTCATTGTCGTGCTTCCTGGCTTGTGGCGCTACAGACTGGCCCGCGGCCTGCGTCGATGCGCCCCTTTTTAAAACTCGAAGCCGCAGCTATTGAAAAGCCACGGCTTCTAAAACGGTCGGCGAGCCTATACATCAGCCGGAATTGAATCACAAGGCCACGGCAGGCGCATATTGAACGCGCCCACCTGGAAGCGGCCAGAGGAAACGGTCATGGCGGACATCAGCGGCGAGCAAGACGGGCGCAGGCGCTCGCTCGGGCCGCTCAGGCGCCTGTATCCCTATATATTCCGCTACCGCAAACTGGTCATAGGCGCCCTCATTTCGCTCGCCATCGCCGCGGCGACGACGCTGGCGCTGCCGCTGGCCGTGCGGCGCATGATCGACCACGGTTTCAGTGCTTCCGGCACCGTCTTCATCGCCGAATATTTCGCCGCTTTGGTGGCGATGGCAGCCATTCTGGCGGCGGCGTCGGCCGGACGCTACTACTTCGTCATCACGCTCGGCGAGCGGGTCGTCGCCGACATCCGCAGCGACGTGTTTTCGCATGTCACGACGCTTTCGCCGTCCTTCTTCGACACCGCGCAATCGGGCGAGATCGTCTCGCGGCTTGCCGCCGACACCACGCAGGTGAAATCCGCGGTCGGCGCCACCGCCTCCGTGGCGTTGCGCAACGTCATCCTCGGCCTTGGCGCGGTGGCGATGATGGTCGTCACCAGCCCGAAACTGTCGGGCCTGGTGATCGCGGCCATTCCGCTCATCGTGCTGCCGCTGGTCGCGTTCGGCCGTTCGGTGAGGCGCCGGTCACGGCAGGCGCAGGACACGCTGGCGCAAGCGACCGCCTATGCCAGCGAGCAGATCGGCGCGGTGCGCACGCTGCAGGCGTTCACCAACGAGACGCTGGTCACCGGGCGGTTCTCGGCCGCGGTGGAAGCCGCCTTCCAGGCGGCGCGCTCGTCGATCTTCTCCCGCTCGCTGCTCACCTTCTTTGCCATCTTCATGATCTTTTCCTCGGTCGTGGCGGTGTTGTGGTTCGGCTCGCGTGACGTGCTTGCCGGCACGATGTCGCCCGGCACGCTCGGCCAGTTCCTGCTTTACTCCGTGTTTGCCGCAGGCGCGCTGGGCGCACTGTCGGAAGTCTGGGGCGAGCTTGCCCAGGCGGCGGGTGCGGCCGAAAGGCTGACCGAGATACTCGACGAGACGCCGGCGATTCAACCGCCGGCCAATCCGCTGCCGCTGCCCGCCAAGGCGACAGGCGCGATCAGTTTCGACGACGTCTCCTTCTCCTACCCGGCAAGGCCGGACCGTGCCGCCGTCCACGGCTTGAGTTTTCAGGTCAAGCCCGGCGAGACGGTGGCGATCGTCGGCCCGTCGGGCGCCGGAAAGAGCACCGTCTTTTCGCTGATCCTGCGCTTCTACGATCCAGAAACCGGCCGCATCGCCATTGACGGCGTCGACGTGCGCGAAGCCGATCCGGCTGAAGTGCGGGAGCGCATTGCGATCGTGCCGCAGGACGTCACCATCTTTGCGGCAAGCGCGCGCGACAATATCGGCTTTGGCCGGCCGGGCGCGACGAATGCCGAGATCGAGGCCGCCGCCAGGGACGCGCTGGCCGACGAGTTCATCCTCAGGCTCGACAAGGGCTACGACAGCCAGGTCGGCGAGCGCGGCGTCACCTTGTCCGGCGGCCAGCGCCAGCGCGTGGCGATCGCCCGCGCCATCCTGCGCGACGCGCCGATCCTGCTGCTCGACGAGGCCACGTCGGCGCTCGACGCCGAAAGCGAAACGCTGGTGCAGACGGCGCTGGAACGGCTGATGCAGGGCCGCACCACCATCGTCATCGCCCACCGGCTGGCGACCGTGCTGAAGGCCGACCGCATCCTGGTCATGGATGGCGGCCGCATCGTCGAGGAAGGCACGCACCAGAGCCTGGTCGCCAAGGGCGGAATCTATGCAAGGCTGGCCAAGCTGCAGTTCGAAACCGGAGCAAGCGCCTTCAGGGGTGCCGCGGAGTAGCAACCCGCAATCAGGCGGGACCATACCGCTTGCGGAGATGCTCGGTGAAATGCGCGGCATTCAGTTTCTCGCCGGTGGCGCGCTCAAGCAGTTCGGGCGTCGACCAGCGCGATCCCTGCGACCAGATCTTGTCGCGGCGCCAGTCATTGATGGCGGCGAAATTGCCCCTGGCGAGATCGCTGTCGGCTGAAGGATGGTCGCGCGTCAGCGCAGCCCATTGCTGCGCCGCCATCATGGCGCCCAGCGTATAGGACGGGAAATAGCCGAAGGCGGCGCCCGGCCAATGCACGTCCTGCATCGGTCCGTCGGCTGGGTTGTCGATGGTCGAAAGGCCAAGATACTCCCGCATCTTGGCGTCCCAGGCTTCGGGCAGGTCGGCCGCCTGCAGCCGCCCCGAGACCAGCTCCTGCTCCAACTCGTAGCGCAGGATGACATGCAGCGGGTAGGTGACCTCGTCGGCGTCGACGCGGATCAGGCCGCGCTCGACCCGGTGCACATGCGGCAGGATGTCGTCCAGCGACCAGGCCTCGCCGAGATGCTTTTCCACCACCGGCAGCGCCCAGCGCCAGAATTCGGGGTTGCGGCCGATCTGCTTTTCGACGAACAGGCTCTGGCTTTCATGCACCGCCATGCCGCGCGCCTTGCCGAGCGGCCAGTGCGCCCAGGCCTTCGGTAGGTTCTGCTCGTAGAGCGCATGGCCGGTCTCGTGCAGCACGCCCATCAAAGCCGACAGGAAATCGGACGTTTTGTAGCGGGTGGTGATGCGAACGTCGCTCGGCACCCCGCCGCAGAAGGGATGGTGCGATACCGACAGAGAACCATGGGTGAGGTCGAAGCCGACCGAAGCCATCATGGCGAGACCAAGCTCGCGCTGTTTGTCGATCGCATAGCTGCCGGAGAGCGGCTTCAGCGGGCGCTTGGCCAGTCGCGCTTCCTGTACGGCCAGCGCTTCCGGCACGAAGCCCTTCAGGAATGTCTTCAGCTCGGTGAAGACCGGCGTGATGTCGGCGGCGCGGTTGCCAGGATCGTATTGCTCCATCAGTGCGTCGTAGGGATCGAGGCCGAGCGCGTCGGCGCGCAGGGCGGCTTCCTCGCGCACCAGCGCGATGACACCTTCGAGCGCCGGCAGGAATCCGGCCCAGTCATTCTTGCCGCGCAGGTCGCGCCAGAGCTGCTCGGAGCGCATACGCGCCACCGTCTGGCGCTCGACGAATTCGACCGGCAGGCAGGTCAGGTTGGTGTATTGGCGACGCAGTTCGCGGACCGCCGCCTGCTGCTCCTCGTTCAGCGCCTCCTGTTCGGCGGCGGCGAGCCAGTCGGCGATCTCCGGCGCCGTTGCCCTGATATGCAGCATCCCGGCCAGGGACGACATGGCTTCGGCGCGCTTCTCGCCGCCGCCGACGGCCATGTGGGTCGCCTCGTCGGCGCCGAGGATAGCGAGCGCATGTTCCAGCGCTTCGAGCTTGTGGCCGAGATCATCGAGCTTCTGAAAAGACATGACAGGTTCCGCGTTTTGGACCGCGGGAAAAGATACCAACGCGCCAGGATTGGCAACCCTCAAAGGTGGCTATGCAGCTTGCGCCGGTGAGCTGGTGCGTGGAATGCTGGCTGACGGTGGAACACCGCCATGGAGGGGAGACTAAGATGATCGGCAATATCCTGGTCGGGCTGGTGGCCCTGATCCACCTCTTTATCGTCTATCTGGAGATGGTGGCGTGGGACACACCGCGCGGGCACAGGGCGTTCAACCTCAAGCCGGACTTCGCCAGCGCATCGAAGGTGCTCGCCGCCAATCAGGGGCTCTACAACGGCTTCCTTGCCGCCGGGCTGATCTGGGGCCTCTATCTCGGCGCGGCGGGATTCCAGATCAAGGTGTTCTTCCTGCTTTGCATCGCCGTCGCCGGCCTCTATGGCGCGGCGACTGCCAGCCGGAAGATCCTCTATATTCAGACCGTGCCGGCGGTGCTGGCCCTCGCTGCGCTGTGGCTGGGCTGGTGACAAAAAAGACGCCCTCGGAGCCAGATCCGGGGGCGTCAGACAGTCCCTTCCTCATTCCTGGAGATATCAGAGCGGATCTCAGCCGTTCGGATAATTCCCGCCGTCGGAGCCATCACCGATCATGAAGCCGCTGCCGGTGTCGGACATCAGCCTCTGATCGACATTGTCGAGGCGGCGCAGCAGATCGTGATATTGCGCGGCCGGGATCCGGCCATGGTCCGAAGCGGCGACCCGTTCGGCGGCCTGGCCGATATGCGCCGCACGCAGATGCAGCCACTGCGCTTCCGAGGTCGAGATGCCCTTGGTTTCGCGCGCATCCGCGATGCCCTGTTCGACGCCCCGCACCTGCTCGATCAGGCCGGTCACACGCGGACCGGTCATGTCGGTCGGGTCGCTGGCGTCGAGGGCGCCCTTGTGATGTCCGGCGGCATAGGCGCCGGCGAGTGGAACAGTGATCAGAAGTGTCGTGAGGGTTGCGGTCCTGAGAGTCTTCAAAGAGCGCATGATGTGCGTCTCCTCCTGCTATGGAAGGGGCAAGCGCTTTCGCTCCGCCTTCCGGAAGCGGGCCGTCCGGTTCCGTCGCGTCGCGATGGGAGGCATCGCCGGCGGTTCTCGGCCCTGCGCGTCAAAGTAGGAGCCCGGAAACGCGAAGTGTAATTAAAGAAAGATAATGTTTTCAGGCCTTGCCGGCCTGGCGTTTCGCCCTAGAGTTGAGCTGGCAAACAATTTCGCGTGACTGAAAATCACCGTTCGGTGAGTTTCAGTTCAATGCGTCGGTTCTTGTTGCGGGCGTCTTCGGTGTCGGCGGGGTCGAGCGGCTGGAATTCGCCGAAGCCGGCCGCAACCAGCCGGTTGGCGGGCACGCCGTTCTCGATCAGGAACTTGACCACCGAGGTCGAACGCGCCGTCGACAATTCCCAATTGTCGCGATAGCGGCCGGCGCCGGACAGCGGCTTGTTGTCGGTGTGGCCGTCGACGCGCAGCACCCAGTTGATCTCGGGCGGGATTTCCTTTTGCAACTCGATGATGGCGTCGGCGAGCTTCTTCATCTCGACCTTGCCGGCATCGTTGATCACTTCGGAGCCGGTCGGGAACAGAACTTCCGACTGGAAGACGAAGCGGTCGCCGACGATGCGGATGTTCTCGCGATCGGCGAGGATTTCGCGCAGGCGGCCGAAGAAGTCGGAGCGGTACCGGTTCAGTTCCTGCACGCGCTGCGCCAGCGCGACGTTGAGCCGACGGCCGAGATCGGCGATCTTGGTGTTGGAATCGCGGTCGCGCGTTTCGGACACGTTGAGGGCGTCCTCGAGCGCGCCGATCTGCTTGCGCAGTGCCGCGATCTGCTGGTTCAGGATCTCGACCTGGCTCAGCGCCTGCTGGCTGATCTGGCGCTGGCTGTCGAGTTCGCCGCCGAGTTCCGCGGCGCGCTGGGTGGCGGCGTCGCCGGCGCCGGCACCTTGTGCCAGCAGCTGCTCGAGCCGGCTCTTCTCAGCTTCGGCGGCCGACAGCGACGCCTGCAGATTGGCCAGCGAATCGTCCTTGTCCTGCGCGCTCGAGCGCTCCAGCGCCAGCAACTGCGTCAGTTCGTTGATCTGCGAGTTGAGGCGCGTGAGCGCCGTATCTTTGCCGGAGAGTTCGCGTCCGAGCAGGAACTGCGCCAGCACGAAAACGGTGAGCAGGAACATGATGGCGAGCAGCAGCGTCGACAGCGCGTCGACGAAGCCCGGCCAATAGTCGATCCGGCGATCGGTGCGCCGGCCCCTGGCGAGAGCCATGCTAGTGGACCCCGGGTTTCTTCAGCGCGTCGGCGATCTTTTCCAGCGTGTTGCGCATCGCCTTCTGCTCGTCCGATTGGGCCTCGACCCAGTCGCGCATGATCTGCTGCTCGGAGCGCATGTTCTTGACCAGTCCGGAAATGCCGTCGGCGAGATTGGCCATGGCGGTGGCGACGCGCGGATTGGAGCCGCCGCCGCTTTCCTGCATGCTGCGCAGCCGTTCCGACAGGACCCGGATCTCGTCGGAGGATTCAGTCTTGGCCGGGTCGGCGACGGCGATGTCGGAGGAGAGATCGGTGACCGAGGACAGCCAGTTTTCAAGCTCGGTATAGAAGCGGGTCTGCGCGCGGCCGGCCTGCAGGTCGAGGAAGCCTAGCACCAGCGACCCGGAAAGGCCGAACAGCGAGGACGAAAAGGCCGTACCCATGCCGGCCAGCGGCGCCGACAGCCCCTGCTTCAGCGAATCGAGCACCGCGGCGGCGTCGCCGGTGCCGGGATCGAGCGATTCGATGGTTTCGCGGATCGAGCCGATGGTGTTGAGCAGGCCCCAGAAGGTGCCGAGCAGACCGAGGAACACCAGCAACCCGACGAGATAGCGCGAGGTGTCGCGGCTTTCGTCGAGGCGGGTGGCGATCGAATCCAGCATGGTGCGCATCGAAGACGTCGAGAAGGCGACCGTCGAGGAGCGGCCGATCATCGCCTTCATCGGCGCCAGCAGCACCGGCTCGGTGGTTTCGGAACCGGCGCGGAAGGAATTGACCCAGCGCACTTCGCGAAACAGTCGTCCGACCTGGGCGAAGGCAAGCAGGATGCCGACCACAAGGACGCCGACGATGAGGCCATTGAGGCCGGGATTGCTCCCGAAAGCGGTCGAGATCTGGCGGGTGAGGATGGCGGCGATGAAGGCGACGATGACCAGGAAGATGACCATGGTCAGGAGGAAGACCTGCGGGCTCGACAGTTTGTGCGGATCGTACATCAGGACATCAGAACGCCTGCCCACGCCGAAGGATCTGAGAAAAGCCATTCGTGCCCCGTTTCCGATGCTCTATTTGCCTTGACGCAATTCCGAACGGGAAGCCGCTCATACTTCCCTGGAACCGCTCCATTGCCGCCGATCACGTAATTCGCGACTCTAAACGGAATTGTGACCAAATTGAATGGCGCTTGGCAATATTGCCCGACTGTCGGGCCGCACCACGCCGTTCAGAGGCGGTTGACGACCAGGCAGTCGACCATGGCGGCAAGATGCAGCCCGGCGCCGGTGACGACAAAGCCGTGCCAGAGGGCATTGTGAAAGCGCAGGCGTTTCCAGGCGAAGAAGATGACGCCGCAGGAGTACACGATGCCGCCGGCGACAATCAGCGCGATCGAAGTCGTCGGCAACGTCGCCACCAGCGGCTTGACCAGGACGACGCCGCTCCAGCCGATGGCGAGATAGAAGACAATGGCCAGACGGTCGAAGCGGCCGGGCAGGAACACTTTCATGGCAATGCCGGTCAAAGCAGCGGTCCAGACAAGGACAATCATCGGCAGCGCCAGCGGCGAGCCGTCGAGCTGGGCCAGAAAGGGCGTGTAGGTCGCGGCGATCAGGAGGTAGATCGCCGCATGATCGAAGCGCCGCAAGATCCACTTCGCCGGCGACGTCACCGGCCACAGATTGTAGGTCAGCGAAATCGACAGCACAGTCAGCAGCGACACCACAAAGAAGGCGGCGGCGATGTATTCGCCGGGACCGGCATGGAAGGCGGCCAGTGCCAGCAAGGCCGAGCCGGCTGCTATCGCCAGCACGATGCCGACCGCATGGACGATGCCATCGGCGATCATCTCCGCACGCGAGTAGTGCCAACGCCCGACATAAGGGATTTCAACTGGCTGGTCTGGCTGCGCTTCTCGCGAGGATAGTGAAGGTATGCTCGTCATAAAAAATCCTGCGTCACCCTTATCTGGGCGGCCGCCGGGCAGTATTTCAAGCTTTGATTGCGGTTTTGCGACCGCGGCGCTTCAGCACGCCGCGCCGGCATGCCAAGTGATCAGCGCGCCGAAAGCGGCTTCTTCACCGCCTTGAGCAGCGCGCGCTGGATGACCTCGTTGCCGGCGACGAGCGAACCCGCCTCGAGCATATCCTGGCCTCCATCCATGTCGGAGACGAAGCCACCGGCCTCGCGGATCAGCAGCAGGCCGGCGGCAATGTCCCAGGCCGACAGGCCGGTTTCCCAAAAGCCGTCCATGCGGCCGGCCGCGACATAAGCGAGATCGAGCGCCGCGGAACCCAGGCGGCGCACGCCCGAGACCTCGGCCATCACATTGCGCAACTCGACGAGGAAATTGCCGTGCTGGCCGCGGCCGAGATGCGGCACGCCGCAGCCGATGACGCAGTCGGTGAGCTTGCTGCGGCCGGCAACGCGCAGCCGGCGATCGTTCATGAAGGCGCCGCCGCCGCGCTCGGCGGTGTAGAGCTCATCCATTGCCGGATTGTAGATGACGGCGGCGACCAACTGGCCCTGTCGCTCCAGCGCGATCGAGATGGAAAAGATCGGAATGCCGTGCAGGAAATTGGTGGTGCCGTCGAGCGGGTCGACGATCCAACGGTGCTGGTCGTCGTCCCCTGCGATCATGCCGCGCTCTTCCATCAGGAAGGCATAGCCCGGCCGCGCCTTCGACAGTTCGGCAAACAGGATGTCCTCGGCCTTGCGGTCGGCTTGGCTGACATAGTCGCCCGGTCCCTTCATCGACACCTGCAGGTTCTGCACCTCGCCGAAGTCGCGCGACAGCGAGCGGCCGGCCTTCATGGCGGCCTGGACCATGACATTGAGAAGTGCGGAGCGTGCCATCGTATCTGTTCCTGCCTACGCGTCAGTCTGCGCGGCGCATGTAGGTGAGTTCGTTGGTGTCGACGACGATGCGTTCGCCGGCGCCGATGAATGGCGGCACCAGCACGCGGATGCCGTTTTCCAGCACCGCCGGCTTGTACGAGGACGCGGCCGTCTGGCCCTTCACCACCGGGTCGGCCTCGGTGATGGTCAGCGTCACCTGGTCGGGCAGCGAAATGCCGATCGGCCTGTCCTCATAGAGCTGGACCGTCACCATCATGCCGTCCTGCAGGAAGGCGGCGCGGTCGCCGACGAAATCCTTCGCCAGCTCGAGCTGCTCGTAGCTCTGCGTGTCCATGAACACCAGCGCGTCGTCCTGGGCGTAGAGGAAGGAAAAATCCTTCAGATCGAGCCGGATCTGCTCGACGGTCTCCGCTGAGCGGAAGCGCTCGTTGAGCTTGGTGCCGTTGATCAGGTTCTTAAGTTCGACCTGGTTGTAGGCGCCGCCTTTGCCGGGCTTGACGGTGTTGGTCCTGACCGCCACCCAAAGGCCGCCATCGTGCTCGATGACATAGCCGGGACGGATTTCGTTGCCATTGATCTTGGCCATGATGAGATTGATCCGGGATGCTAGCAACGGCTTGGCCGTTGATATGAGGATGGTCGCTGGATAAGCGATTTCGGGCTCCCAAGACCACAAATCGGCAGGAGAGGCAAGGGATGCCAGATCGCCCGACAAGGGCTGGTAGCCTCAAACCTGGGCCGCAATGACTTTGCCGACGGCCTCGACGATGGCGTCCGCAGCCTCAGTCTGCCGGTTGAGATGAGGCGAACGAAGTGCGGCGACCTGCAAGGAAAGGTCGACATCTTCCGTGTTGACCAGCATGAGGCCGTCGGGAAGTCCGCGCCTTGCAAGACGCAACGGCACTAGCCCAAGGCCGTGCCCCCGACGGACCCATTCCATCTGCAAGGCCGGATCCTGTATCTCCGCCGCGATCTCGAAATAACGCCTTCCGCCGACCAGAACGGACGTGAGCTTCTGGCGCGCGTCGCAAGGTGCCGGACTAAGCACCCACGGCATGGGTGTCCGGCCACCGTCTTCCGGATCGGCGACGGTGGACGCAGCTATGACGCCAAGACGTTCAGTGCCAAGCGCTTCCGGACCTGGCTTGTCCGACGATCGCAGAACAATCGTCACATCGAGCTCGCCGCGTTCGAATTGATCGATCAGTTCGGCGCTCCAGCCGGTCTTGAGCCGTAGCGACACTTTCGGGAACGCCGCCGCGGCGTTGGCGATGGCCCCGGCGATGTCGCGGTCCGAGAGGCCATGAGCGAGGCCAAGGCGGAACAGACCTTCCGGCTCGGTCTTTCCGGCGAAGGATTTCAGCGCTTCTACGGAAGCGATGATATCGCGTCCGCGCGCCAGCACTCCCAGCCCCGTCGGCGTCAGTCGCGGCGGCTTTTGCCGGCGGTCGAGCAGCGTCGTGCCAAGCATGTCCTCCAGCCGCTGGATTTGCCGGGTCACAGCCGGCTGCGTCAGCGGCAGGCGCCGGGCGACCTTCTGGATCGAGCCCTCCTCGGCAAACAGGGCGAGCGTGCGCAATTCCTCAAGCATAGTCAGAACGATGTTTTGCAAGCATAATCATTCTGAACATTATGAATTTGAAATCCACCGCCTGGCAAGCGATTTTCCTTTCAAACGGAAGGACAATGACAATGAAGGCAATCGAACTGCAGAGCCCAGGCGGCATCGACAATCTCATGATGGTCGAACGGCCAACGCCGGAACCCGGCCGTCAGGAGATGATCGTCCGCGTCAAGGCGACGGCGCTCAACTACCGCGATGTCGAGATCGCGCGCGGCAGCTATCACACGACATTCCCCTTGCCGCTGGTGCCGCTTTCCGACGGCGTCGGCGAGGTCGTTGCGGTTGGCTCCGAGGTCAGCCGCTTCAAGGTCGGCGACCGGGTCTGCGGCACGTTCTGGCAGCGATGGGTCGGCGGCAGCTTCGCCATGGCCGAACCCTCATACCAGCGCGGTGGCCCCATCGATGGGCTGCTAAGCGAATTCGCCCGGCTGGACGAACAGGCGGCGGTCATCGCCCCGGCGCAGCTCAGCGATGTCGAGGCGGCGACGTTGCCTTGCGCCGCGGTCACTGCCTGGCATGCGTTGTTCACCGAGGGCAAGCTCAAGCCAGGCGAAACCGTGCTCAGCCTCGGCACCGGCGGCGTGTCGCTGTTTGCCGTGCAGTTGGCAAGGGCGGCCGGCGCGCGCGTCATTGTTACGTCGAGCAGCGATGAGAAGCTTGCCCGGGCGAAGGGGCTTGGCGCGCATCACGGCATCAACTACCGCGACAATCCGGACTGGTCGTCGGCCGTGCTGGCGCTGACCGATGGCCGCGGCGCGGACCACATCATCGAAGTCGGTGGTCCCCAGAGTTTCGCGCAGTCGCTCAAGGCGTCGGCGCGCGGCGCCCAGATCAACGTCATCGGCTATCTCGGCGGCAGCGAAGGGGTGATCAATCCGCTCGACATCTTCCGACGCCAGGTGAAAGCACGCGGCATACCGGTCGGCTCGCGCGAGTCCTTCGAAGCGATGAACCGGGCGCTCGCCGTCAATCGGCTGCGGCCGGTGATCGACCGGGTCTTCCCATGGGCAGAGGCAGCGCAGGCCTTTCGCCATCTCGAACACGGCTCTCCCTTCGGCAAGGTCGTGCTGGATCATACACAGTGACGTTGCGTGTCAGGGCAGGCGGTTGGCCTTCTGCAAGGCTTGCTTTGTCTGATCGTCGGTCAGCCCTTGCAGGAAATCGTCCATCTCCGGATCGATAAGGCCGGCGCGGCGGGCGACCACATACCAGGCCCCGGCCAGGATCAGGTCGGGGTCGGTTCCGATGCCGCCCATATAGAGCTTTGCCAACCGGTTCTGGGCAGCGACATTGCCGCCTTCAGCTGCCTGCTTCATCCAGTTGAAGCCGGATTTCAGGTCGCGAACACCGCCCCGGCCCTCGATCATCCAGGCGGCAAGATCGATCTGCGCGGTGTCGTAGTTCTGCCTGGCAGCCTGTGCCAGCAAGCTGCGGGCCTTTGCATCGTCGCGGGTTTTGCCGCCGACGCCATTGGCATAAACCTGCGCCATCGCATACTGGGCGTCGGCAAGCCCTGTCGCCGCGGCACGCTCATAATAAGGCACAGCCCTGGCGATGCCGGCATCGCCCGGATCCTGCTGCACGAGCAATTGCGCGAAGTTGAACTGCGCCAGCCGGTTGCCGGCCTCGGCGGCGGCCTGCATCAACGCATAAGCTCCCTTCTCGTCCTTCTTGACGTAGCGGCCGTCGAGCAGCATCAGCGCATACTGGAACTGCGATTCAGGAATCCCCTGCTCGGCGGCCTGCGCATACCATTTGGCGGCTTCCGCTGGGTTGAGCGGCACGCCCAACCCGCGCGACAGGATCTCGGCCACCAGCGTTTGCGCCGCCGGGTCGCCATTCTTGGCCCGCACCAGCGCCAGATTGTAGGCGGTCTTGTAAAGACCGCGCTGGAAAGCGCCATAGGCGGGGTCCGCCGGCTTGGCGCCGAAACGCTCTGGGTTGATCGCGTCGGCCGACGGCAGCGGCGCGGTTGTCGCGGGCTGCGGCAGCGGGGTGTCGATCGGCTTTTCGATATGGACGCCGGAATCCGTGGCACCGGCTTTCGGGGCACCCGTATCGGGGGCGACCGCATCCGGCACGCTGAGGGCGGGCGCGCTGGTGTCCGGCCTCGGCTGCGGCAGCGGAACGGTTTCCGCCGCGATCGCTGCCCCGCTCATCAAGGCCGCAACGAGAACCGCGAGAGGAAGTCCAGGTCGGCGCACGTCAGCCCTCGAAGCGCGGCGCGGTTTGGTCGAGCAGCGCATTGGCGGCGGCAATCGCCGCCTTCGGATCGGCGCCTTCGGCCAAGACGGCGCTGGACAGCGCCACGAACTCGGCGCCAGTGGCGGCCACCGCTTCTACCGAAGCGATGGCGGAACCGGCCATGACGACGCAAGGGATCTCAATCACGTCCGCCCACCATTGCCCGAGCGACAGGTTGCGCGGATGCGGTTCCGGCTTGTTGTCGTAGCCGAAGCGGCCGAAGAAGATGTAGTCGGGCCTGGTTTCGCCGAGTTCCAGCGCGTCGTCGCGCGTCTTGGCGCCGCCGGCGCCGACCATCATCTTGCCCTGGAAGTGTTCGATGGTCTCGGCGAGCGCGTCCTTGGAAACCTCGACATGAATGCCGTCGGCCTGGACACGGCCGGCAATGCGGGTATCGCCGGCGATGACGACGGCGATGCCGGCCGCTTGCGCGGCCGGTACGATCTGTTCTGCGAAGGCCTGGAAGGCAGCCTCGTCCATGCCGTTCTCAGGCAGGATCAGGGAAGCGATATCACCGCCGTCGAAGGCAGCCGCAATGCGCTGCGCCGGAGCGTCCTTGGGTGCGATCAGCACGATGCGGCAGCGGTTGGGGGGTGTTGCGTCGTTCATGGCTTTCGATCCCGGGTTTCGCCTATGCCGGGCGAAGATGGTTGCATTGCGGCATAGAACAAAGCGCCCGCCTTGAACAGGCGGGCGGGGATCGATGAGATGGCTTTGGTTTACGATAGCCCGCAAGAAGACGCTCTGCCGCTCATTTGACGGCTTGCGGGCTTTCGACCGTTGGTTTGGCTTTCCACAAAGTCCAGCCGAGGTTCATGCCGGCGGCGGCGACCAGGATCGCGGCGGCGCCGACGAGCTGGGCCGGATGCAGCCGGTGGCCGAAAGCCATGACATCGACCAGGATCGCCACGACAGGATAGATGAAGGACAGCGACCCCTGCAGATGCGTCGGCAGTTTCTGGATGGCGGCGTACATCAATATGTACACCAGGCCCGTGTGAACGACGCCAAGCGTGGCCAGCATGGCCCAGCTCCAGGCATCTGCGGGCAAATGCGAGAGGTTGGCGAAGGGCGCCAGCATGACGACGCCGACGCAGACCTGGATCAGCGCGATCAGATGCGGCGGGGTGCCCTTGAGCTTCTTGGCGACGATTGCCGCGACAGCCCAGAAGAAGGCCGCTCCGAGCGCCATGACGATGCCGATGACATAATCTGTGCCGGTTATGCCGGAACCGACACCCGCATCGGGCCCTGTCTGCACGATCAGCAGCATGCCGGCGAAGGCGATGCCGAGCCAGGTCAGCTTGGCCAGGGTCAGCCGCTCGCCGAAGAACAGCGCGCCGAAGCCGACCAGCATGAAGGGCTGCGTGTTGTAGACCGCCGTGGCAATCGAGATCGAGGCGCGGGAGAAGGCGCTGAACAGCAACAGCCAGTTGATGACAATGGCCGCGCCGCCAAGAGCGGCGATGGCAACAATGCGCAGCGTCAGCCTGCCGCGCAGCAGCCCGAGTGCCGCGCAGGTGATCAGCAGCGCCACCGCTCCGAAAGCGCAGCGCCAGAACACCACGTCCATGACGGGCTGGCCCGACATGACGACAAACCAGCCGATCGTGCCGACGATCGTCATCGCCGCCGTCATCTCGATCGTGCCGCGTACCGTGTTGTCCATGACAATACCTCTATCTGTTGAGGCCATAATCTCATGCCGCCTTGAGGGTTTATATGCCTTATGAAAGGTGATAAGCGCACAACACCTTATTTAATAAGGCGCGCGCTGCCCTTTTGCTAGGAGATGAAAATGCTGGACGAGTTGGACAGAAAGCTTCTCGACATCCTGATCCTGGATTCGCGGACTTCGTTGAAGGATCTGGCGCAGCAGGTCGGGCTGTCGTCGCCGAGCGTCTCGGAACGGCTGCGGCGGCTCGAGGAACGCGGCGTCATCCGCGCCTTCACCATCGAGATCGAGCCGGAGGCGCTGGGGTTTCCGCTGCAGGCGATCGTGCGGGTGCGGCCACTGCCGGGCAAGCTGCACATCGTGCAGAAGCTGATCGAGGAGATCCCGGAATTCGGCGAATGCGACAAGGTCACCGGCGACGACTGTTTCGTGGCCCGGCTCTACGTGCGCTCCATCGGCGAGCTCGACAAGCTTCTCGACCGCATCGCCGACAAGGCGGAGACCAGCACCGCCATCATCAAGGCGCAGCCGATCCGGCGCCGTCCGCCGCCACTGAACTAAAGCTCCAATTTGTAACCGATGTGGCTGGCCTTGAAGCCGAGCCGGTCATAGAAGCGATGCGCGTCCTGGCGGCTCTTGTTGGTGGTCAGCTGGATAATCTTGCAGCCGCGTTCACGGCACTGTTCGATCGCCCATTCCAGCAGACGCTGTCCCAGCCGTTCGCCGCGGCGGTCTGCGACGACGCGCACAGCCTCGATCTGGCCGCGCAAGGCGCCCTGCAGCGACAGCCCGGCGAGATAGCTGATCTGCAACGTGCCGATGACGCGGCCGCTATCCGTCATCACGGCAAGAAACTGGTTGGGGTCGGCGTCGATGGCGGCAAAGGCGTCGCGATAGGCCTTGGCGAGTGGCTCGGTCGCATCCTCGCGGCTGAGGCCAAGCGGATCGTCGGCGAGCATGGCTACGATGGCAGGCAGGTCGGCCGCTTCGGCGCGGCGGATGTGGGGTTCGCTCATTGTCAAAAACCTGGGGTCAAAACCTGGGGCCAAAACCTGATGCATCGGACGGCGCCCTTATGCATCGGCGGCGATCTTGCCGTAAATCCGGAACCGTCGCTTTACGCACAGTTGATCGACACGGCCGGCATTTTCCCGGTCGCGGCGCAAGGGTTTCTGGGCTATTGCAGGGCAACCGTCTTCCCTCCAGCTTTTCCAGTTCATGTCAGGTCTGCTCGCCGATCCGTGGTTTTATGCCGCCGCCATTCCGGCGGTAATACTTGTCGGGCTGTCGAAAGGCGGCTTCGGCGGCGCTGTCGGCTTCGTTGGCGTGCCTTTGATGGCGCTGGCCATGCCGCCGGTGCAGGCGGCGGCCATCCTGCTGCCGATCCTGTGCCTGATGGACATCGTTTCGGTGTGGACGTGGTGGGGCGTCTACGACAGAAAGATGCTGGTCGACATGATGCCGGGCGCGGTGATCGGCATTGGGCTCGGCTGGCTGACGGCAGCGCTCGTAACCGAAGAGATGGTGCGGCTGATCGTCGGCGCTGTCGCGCTGATCTTCGTGCTGCGCTGGCTCTATCTCCAGTTCCGCCACGGTTCCGACCATGCGGCGGCGCCCAACCGCATCGCCGCCGCCTTCTGGGGCACCGTCGCCGGCTTCACCAGCTTCGTCGCCCATGTCGGCGGGCCCCCCTTCCAGGTCTATGCGCTGCCGATCCGGCTCGATCCGAAGGTGCTGTCGGGGACATCGGCGATCTTCTTTGCCGCCACCAACGCGCTGAAGCTGATCCCCTACTTCGCGCTTGGCCAGTTCGACACCGCCAACCTGACGGCGTCGGCCGTGCTGATGCCGCTGGCGCCGCTGGCCACCATCGCCGGCGCCTGGCTGGTGCGGCGCATGCGGCCGGAGATTTTTTATCCCTTCACCTACGCGACCGTGGCCGTGGTCGCGGTCAAGCTGCTTTGGGACGGGATCGCCGGCCTGCTCTAAATCCCGCTCAGGCGGCTGCCGGTTTGGTTCGCGGGGCGCTCGCAAAGGTCAGCGATGCACCACCAACGACCACGACCGCCATGGCGCCGAGAGTGGCGATGTCGTGCGCGGTCGGCTTCAGCACCATGTCGGCGACGACGACGATCATGATGACGAAATCGAACTTGACGATCCGTATCATGCGGCGCCCAAACGATATGGCAGCCGGGGTCATGCGGTCCGCGGCAAGCATTGTGGCAAGCTTTTCGAACGAAGGCTTCAGCACGAGGATACCGGTCAGAAACGCGGCGGCGTAGCCGCAAAGGCCGATGACGACCCAAAGGTCGGAGAAGCCGGTCCATAGCGAAGTCAGCACCAGACCAGAAGCCAGGGTCGCGATAGACGCCGGCACGAACAGACGCAAGCCGAGTTTGTCCGTCGTTCTCAGCATGACCATCAGCGTCTCGTCGTCGCCGTCGCGATCGGCGAGTATCGAAACCAGCAGCATTGCGAAACCGCCGCCGAGCCAGAGGATCGCTGCCATGACATGCAGGAATTTGAAGAGAGAATACCAGTCCATTGCCGCTCCTTGTGCATCGTTCCGGGGGTAAACTGCTTTCGCGCGTCTGCTTCCGAAGGAGGGCGGATTATCTCCGTACATGTATCCAGAAGATGCCGCGTGGGTGCCGGCTTGTTGCGGTGGCGCCGTCGCCGGATTTTACCGCCAGCCCGCACAATACCCGGCATTTGCCGGATGGACGCCGTGTCGGCATTGGCTGGTTTCGCGGCATGATCCTGAAACCTGCGGGGACTAAGCCGCTCGCGACCGACGCTCCATTTTGGCCGCGCGCGGTCGGACCAAGTCTGCAACAACCATCGAGGGTATCCCATGCAAGGCGTAGCACGAAATTTCTTCACCCTGGCCGTCATCTATTCCCTGTGCGGCATGGCGCTCGGCCTGCATATGGCAATCTCCAATGACCATGGGCAGATGCCGACCCACGCGCACACCATGGTGGCGGGCTGGCTGATGTCGGCGGTGTTTGCCTTCTTCTACCACCTGTTTCCAGCGGTCGGGCAAAAGACGATTGCGGTCGTGCATTTCTGGCTGACGGCAATCTGCGGCATCGCACTGATGATCGGGCTTTACTTTGAACTTGCCGGCCATCCGGAGATCGAGCCGGTGCTGGCTTCCTCCTCGATGGGCTTTTATGCGGCGATGCTGCTGTTCGCCTTCATTTCCTTGCCGGCTGTGTGGAAGAAGGCATGAACAAGCTGACGATCAGGCTCCGGGGGCCGTTGTGCTGATACGGCACAGAAGGGCAGCGGTCGATCAAGAAATATCCGCGCCGTTAAGGGTTCATTAAGCTTTACAGGTGTTTACTATGTCCATCCAGTGATCTGGATTCTTACCGAGTGGTTGGAGCCACTTCGTTTGACGCCTCCCTGTTAAACTCCTGAGAGCCGCCTTATCCGCGGCTCTTTTTTTGTCTGCTTTTGGTCCGCTTGGCGCCCCTGCACAGGCGTTAACCGTTTGTTAAACATGTGCTTGCCTTCACCGGCGGCGAAGCGCATTTTCAAGCTTCAGTCATCTAGGGTGCCGGCGTGACGGCGAGAAGCCGAATCAGCCGACGGGGCAGTGCAGGGGCGTATCGATGAACGAGCCTTCGAAGGGCATCGCGAAAACCATCAAGCTGGCGGAACGCCGGGTTTTCTCCCAATCCTTCAAACCGCTCTACCAGGAAGGCATGGGCCTGGTCGAACAGGCAGCCGAGTATCTTGACGGCAAGGGCCGGGCCGAGGCCAAGAAGCTGTCCAGGCTGGCGGCGACGCTCTATGCGGCCGAATCGATGCGGCTGACCACAAGGTTGATGCAGGTCGCCTCCTGGCTGCTTTTGCAGCGGGCGGCAAATTCCGGCGAGATGACCCGCGACCAGGTCGCTTCGGAAAAATCCAAGGTGCGTCTCGACACCGCCTCGGCGCATGACGAAGCGGTCGGCTGGGGCGAACTGCCGAAGGATTTCCTCGACCTCGTCACCCGCTCGCTGCGCCTGCAGGCGCTGGTGCGCCGCATGGACGAAGAGATCTATGGCGGCGCGTTTGCCGAGACGCCTGCCGCCGCCCGCCGCGCCAATCCGGTTTCCGACCAGATCACGCTGCTGAACACGGCTTTCGCTCGAGGTTAAACGCTTCCCGTTTCCGGTTTGTTCACATTTCGCTGACATCGCTGTGCGCCGGAGGTAGACTTCGCGCATGAGGGAAGCGATTCGCATTATCGGTATCGATCCGGGGCTGAGGCGCACCGGCTGGGGCATCGTCGAGAGCCTCGGCAACTCGCTGCGCTTTATCAGCTCCGGCACTGTACGCTCCGACGACAAGGCGGCGCTGGCGACACGGCTCTGCCAATTGCATGACGGGCTGGCCGAGATCCTGCATGCGGCCATGCCCCAGGAAGCGGCCGTCGAGCAAACCTTCGTCAACAAGGATGCGGTGGCGACACTGAAGCTCGGCCAGGCGCGCGGCATAGCCATGCTGGTGCCGGCGCGCGCCGGCCTTGTTGTGGCCGAATATGCCCCCAATGCCGTCAAGAAGGCGGTGATCGGCGTTGGCCATGGCGACAAGAAGCAGATCCACATGATGGTAAAGGTGCTGTTGCCGAAAGCCGTTTTCGACACCGAACATGCCGCCGACGCGCTAGCTATCGCCATCTGCCACGCGCATCACCGGCAAAGCGTCGCCTACAGGATGGCGCTGGCATGAGGGATCACGCATGATCGGCAAATTGAAAGGCACGCTGGACGAGATCGACGAGGATTTCTGCCTCATCGATGTGCACGGCGTCGGTTATGTCGCCTATTGCTCGGCGCGCACGCTGGCCGCGCTGCCTTCGCCCGGCGAGGCGGTGGTGCTGTTCATCGAGACCTATGTGCGCGAGGACATGATCCGGCTCTACGGTTTCCAATCGGTGCTTGAGCGCGAATGGTTCCGGCTCTTGATGAGCAATGTGCAAGGCGTCGGCGCCAAGGTGGCGCTGGCCATCCTGTCGACGCTGGCGCCGGTCGACCTCGCCAATGCGATCGCGCTGCGCGACATCGCCATGGTCAGCCGCGCGCCCGGCGTCGGCAAGAAGGTGGCCGAGCGCATCGTCACCGAATTGAAGAACAAGGCGCCGGCCTATGCCGGAACCGCCTCCGGCGCCATCGGCCTTAAGCAGGAACTCGGGGAAGGCGTGGCGCCGGCGCCGATCACCGACGCCGTCTCGGCGCTGGTCAATCTCGGCTATTCGCGCGACACCGCAGCCAATGCTGTCGCGGCGGCGCTGAAGACGGCCGGCGAGGACGCCGATGCCTCGAAGCTCATTCGTTTCGGGCTGAAGGAACTGGCGCGGTGAGTGATTGCTTGTCCGGTCCTTTGCCCTGTGCGAGGAAGGCCGCATGAGCCTTTCACCCCGCCTCATTGCCCCGGAAAAGCGCGGCGAGGATGCTGAGCAGACCTTGCGGCCGCAGACGCTCGCCGATTTCGTCGGCCAGGCCGCGGTGCGGGCCAACCTCAAAGTCTTCATCGAGGCCGCCAAGGGCCGCAGCGAGGCGCTTGACCATGTGCTGTTCGTCGGGCCGCCGGGGCTTGGCAAGACAACGCTGGCGCAGATCATGGCGCGCGAGCTCGGCGTCAATTTCCGCTCGACCTCCGGTCCGGTGATCGCCAAGGCCGGCGATCTCGCCGCACTTCTCACCAATCTGGAAGACCGCGATGTGCTGTTCATCGACGAGATCCACCGGCTCAATCCGGCAGTCGAGGAAATCCTCTATCCGGCGATGGAGGATTTCCAGCTCGACCTGATCATCGGCGAAGGTCCGGCGGCACGCTCGGTCAAGATCGATCTTGCCCGCTTCACGCTCGTCGCCGCCACCACCAGGCTCGGCCTTTTGACCAACCCGCTGCGCGACCGTTTCGGCATTCCGGTGCGGCTCAATTTCTATTCTGTCGAGGAACTGGAGCAGATCGTGCGGCGCGGCGCCCGTATCCTGCAAATGCCGCTCGGCGACGACGGCGCGCTGGAGATTGCGCGCCGCGCCCGCGGTACGCCGCGCATTGCCGGCCGGCTGCTGCGCCGGGTGCGCGATTTCGCCTCCGTTGCCGGCGACGGTCACGTCGACAAGCAGATTGCCGACGAAGCTCTCACCCGGCTCGAGGTCGACGCGCTCGGCCTCGACGCGCTCGACCGCCGCTATCTCTCGATGATCGCGCGCAATTTCGGTGGTGGGCCGGTCGGCATCGAAACGATCGCCGCCGGCCTGTCCGAGCCGCGCGACGCCATCGAGGACATTATCGAACCCTATTTGATCCAGCAGGGTTTCATCCAGCGCACGCCACGCGGCCGCGTGCTGACCGCCAATGCCTGGCGCCATCTCGGCCTCGACGCGCCGAAGGATCTGGCGCAGCAGCAGATCAACCTGTTCCAGGAAGAGTAACGGAGATTTGTTCTTCGGAACGGATTTCTGTGCAGAATTTCCTCAAGCTTGCCAGCGTGAAGGCGCATTCTTGGATGCTATCGGGCGTCGTAGTGTCGGCGCGAACTGCTCCGATCAAGGTCGGAGCCAGAAAAGTGATCACCAGACGCGGGTTCCTGAAATTCGTCGGGGGTTCATTCCTCTCGCTGGCGTCGCTCAGTGCCTATGCGGTCGGCATCGAGCCGATGCTGTTGACCCATTTGAAGCGCTACCGGCTGACCCCGCCGCATTGGCCGGCGGGCTTGAAGCTGCGCGTTGTAGCACTTGCCGATATTCACGCCTGCCGCCCCTGGATGACGCCTGAGCGGATCGCTTCGCTCGTCGAGGGTGCGAACGTGCTGCAGCCCGATCTGATCGTACTGCTCGGCGACTATATCTCAGGCATGTCCCTGGTGACGAACCGGGTGGAGGCCCATGAATGGGCGCCGGCCTTGTCAGGACTGAAGGCGCCGCTTGGTGTCCTGTCGATCCTCGGCAATCACGACTGGTGGCACGATCCTTTCGCGCAGCAGGCCGGAGCGGGGCCGACTGTGGCGCGCAAGGCATTGGAGGAAGCCGGCATCTCGGTTCTGGAGAACGACGCTGTGCGTCTGGAAAAGAATGGATACGGCTTCTGGATCGCCGGACTCGCCGACCAGCTGGCCCTGTTGCCGAACAAGGCCGCAGGCCGCGACAAATTTGAAGGCCTCGACGATCTCGACGGCACGCTGGCAAAGATCACCGACCAGGCACCGATCATCCTGCTTGCGCATGAGCCTGACATTTTCCCGAAAGTGCCGTGGCGGGTTTCGCTGACGCTGTCGGGCCACACACATGGCGGGCAGGTCAGGCTGTTCGGCTATTCACCGGTGGTGCCGTCCCGCTTCGGCAACCGCTTTGCCTATGGCCATGTCGTCGAGAATGACCGCAATTTGATCGTGTCAGGCGGGCTCGGCTTCAGCATCGCGCCGGTGCGCTTTGGCATGCGGCCGGAGATCCTGCAGATCGACCTCGGTTAGAGCATGCCGGTATTCAGGTGATGCCGGCCTGCAAATGAGGTGTTCCTGCGCTTCCGGTAGTCACGGACCAAAGTCCGCTCCGTTCCGGTTCTCGGACCCCTCATTTCCGACTCGGCCTGATCTGGATCTCGACATGCCTAGGGCTAATGGAGCGAGCGGATTGCATCCATCACGGCGGGTTCGGCCTTTTCGCCGTTGAAGGCATCGACGATGCCGAAGGCGCCGCCAAAACTCCACACCGACCATGAGAAGCCATGCGCCTCGGCGCGCGCGATCATGTCCTTGACATAGGCCGCGCGGTATTTGGGCGGCATCACATAGGGATTGCCATATTCCTGGCGGATCATGCCGAACTCGCCCAGCGTGATGTTTTCCGGCTTGATGGCGTTGGCCTTCGCCCAGGCCTCGACCTTTTCGAACGGCGCATCCATGACGCCGAGCAGCTTTTCGTCCGTGTCCATGCTGGCGACTTGTTCATCGAGATAGGCGAGCAGGCCGTTCCGTCTGGTCCGTGGCGCCTCGGCTTTTATCTTGGCGCGGATCGCATCCAGCGTCGCATCGAGCTCGGCGCGCGGCACCGCGGTCAGCGGATAGGGCAGGCCGGTAACATAAAGAATGAAATCGCCGGCCCAGGTCGCGCCCTGATGCGTCAGCAGGAACGGGTCGTAGGAGTGGAAGGTCCAGATGAGGTTGTCGTCGGGGACCGACTTTGGATCGATCCTGACCAGCGAAGCCGCATTGGAATAGCAGGCGCCGGTCAGGATCAGCGTCAGCCTGGTGGCCGAGGCGCGCGCGGCCGCCAACAGCTTTTGCTGACGCTCCGGCCACAGGCTGGCGCCATCGCTGTCGCAGTCGACGATCGGCTCGTTCATCGGCTCGAAGGCGACCTGCGCCGGGTCCTCGGAGGCCAGCGTGCGCGCCATTTTGCGGACGACCTCGACATAGGCGTCGAAGGTTGCGGGATCGTCCATCACCTGGCCCATGCCGATCTCGCGGCCGCCGCCGGCGGGAATCAGATGCATGTCGACGATCACTTTCAGACCGGCCCGGTTGATCATGCGCGCCGAGTCCCGCACGCTGGCATAAAGGTCGTCACGCAGCGCCAGTGTCTGGTCCGACATAAACGGCGAGGGATCGACCGGCATGCGCAGAAAGTCGAAACCGGCGGCCTTCAGCGCCTTGAGGTCATTCTCGTTGAGGAACTTGCGCCATTCCGGATAGGGCAGGATGGCTTGTCGGTCGTTCCATTTGTCTTCCCCGACCCAGGTCGTCCACTGGTCGAGGTTGAGGCCGCGCTTCATCGAAAAGCTAGCGGCCTGACCGGGAAGCGCAGACGCCGCCAGCACCAGCAGCGCTGCTATCACGGTCTTGATCATCGCCGTCAACAGTGCCATCCGGTTTGCTGCGCTGGTGATTTTGGCAAGACAGGTGCCCCGCCGGGGGCAAAAAGGAAAGCGCGATGGACGATCATGGTGAATCGGCGGCGCTTGCCGGCGGGCTTTCCGGAGCCTTGACGGAATTCGGCCATCGGCTGATGGCGCGAGTCTATTATGCCGACACCGATTTTTCCGGCGTCGTCTACCACGCGCGCTATCTCGAATTCTTCGAGCGCGGCCGCTCGGACTATCTCAGGCTGGCGGGCGTCCACCACACAGAACTTCACGAAGGCAAGCACGGCGAACGGATCGTCTGGGTGGTACGGCGGATGGAGATAGATTTCCGCTCGCCTGCCCGCATGGACGACATCCTGACCATCGACACATCAACGCAGGATATTTCCGGCGCTCGCATCGTCATGGCGCAGCAATTGAAACGCGGGACAGAGGTACTGGTCGAAGCAAAGGTCGAGGCGGCGATCATTGGCGAGAACGGCCGGCCGAAGCGCTTTCCGAAAGAATGGATCGCGGCCTTTCTACCAGGAGCAAGCTGATATCAAGGCTGCCGGCCGGCAACGAGCGGCCAATCGGCAACGCATTCGATTGTGGATGGACGGCCTGCGGCGTCGCTGGGCGCGGCAATGCGCCGCGCCATATTTCCTAACCCATCCTTAACCATAACGGTTCATGAAGAGATTGGTGAAGATTGGAAGAATCCGCGCGCCTTCCTTTCACCAATATTTGCCCTGAAAAGGCCGCCAACGGTGCATTTTGGGGTTAATCCGGAAGCCAAGCGCGAACGGACCACAAGGGATGCCCATGGGCCAGCCGCCAGCCATGCCCGGAAAATCTTAAGGACTGAAGCATGGAAACTACCGCACTCGCCGATCCGGCAGCGCAATTGTCGATTTGGGCGCTGTTCACACAGGCCAGCTGGGTGGTCAAGCTGGTCATGATAGGTCTGCTCTGCGCCTCGGTCTGGACCTGGGCGATTATCGTCGACAAGCTGGTCAGCTATGCCCGCATGCGTCTGTCGCTCAATCGCTTCGAACAGGTGTTCTGGTCGGGGCAGTCGCTGGAAGAGCTCTATCGCACGCTTGCCGACCGGAAGACCACGGGCATGGGTGCGATCTTCGTCGCCGCCATGCGCGAATGGAAGAAGAGCTTCGAGAAGGGGGCCAAATCGCCGCTCGGCCTGCAGACCCGCATCGACAAGGCGATGGACCTGGCGTTGACGCGCGAGATGGAGAAGCTGGAGGGCCGTCTCGGCTTTCTCGCCACCACCGGTTCGGCTGCACCCTTCATCGGCCTGTTCGGCACCGTCATCGGCATCATGACCTCGTTCCAGGCGATTGCCGGTTCGAAAAACACCAGTCTCGCGGTTGTTGCACCCGGCATTGCCGAAGCGCTGCTGGCGACGGCCATCGGTCTTCTCGCCGCCATACCGGCGGTTATCGCCTACAACAAGCTGTCATCCGACGCGAACAAGATCGCGGTGCGGATGGAAGGGTTCTCGGATGAGTTCTCCGCCATACTCTCGCGCCAAATCGATGAAAAAGTAGCGCCTAAGGGCTGAGGTAAGAAGATGGGTATGTCGGTTGGCATGGCAGGACGCGGCGGACGCGGGCACAGGCGGCGCGGCCGCCACCATGCATTGATGTCGGAAATCAACGTCACGCCGATGGTCGACGTGATGCTGGTGCTCTTGATCATCTTCATGGTCGCCGCACCTATGTTGACGGTCGGCGTGCCGGTCGACCTGCCGGAGACTAAGGCCAAGGCTCTGAACGCCGACACCCAGCCGATCACCGTTTCGATCGACGCGGCCGGCAAGATTTTCCTGCAGGAGACCGAAATCCCAAGGGAAGAGCTGGTCGCCAAACTGCAGGCGATTTCCAAGACCGGCTACGAAGAGCGCATCTTCATCCGAGGCGACAAGGCGACCAACTATGGCGCCGCGATGGAGGTCATGGCCCTCATCCAGGCCGCCGGCTACAAGAATATCGGCCTGATTTCACTGCAGCAACAGGATCAGTAGACGCACGATGAAGACCGGCCTCACCACATCGGTGATACTGCATACGGTGGCACTGGCTTTCGGCCTGTTCACCCTGTCGGCGCCGGCCGCGCTGCCGTCCACGGATGTCGAGTCGATAGCGGTCGACATCGTTCCCATGGAAGCCATTGCGCAGACGCTGCAGGGCGACAAGAAGGCGGTGATGCATGAAAAGCCGGCGCCGATGCCGACCAAGCGTCCCGACATCGTGCCAGATGCACAGAAGATCGGCGAGAACAGCGTTGATACCGACAAGCCGGTGACGGACGAGCCCAAGCCGAAGCCGGTGGAGAAAACAGCGACGGCTGCTCCGGCTCCGACGCCGACCGAGAAGCCGAAACCCGAGGACGCGCCGAAACCGAAGGAAGTGCCGAAGCCGACGCCGGCGACGGAGGTGGCACCAACGCCGCAGCCGAAGGAAGAGGTCAAGCCCGAGCCGGTGAAACAGGTTGAACCGAAGCCGACCCCGGTGAAGGAGCCTGCACCAACACCGCAGCCGGACACGACCGCCGCCATAGAGCCGAAGCCACGCGTGAAGCCCGACGCGGTCGCCGAAGCCATATCGGATCAGCAGCCTCTGGAAGAAGCGCAGCTTCCGACTTCCGCTCCTGCTCCGGAAGCACGGCCGAAGCCGCAACCGGCGCAGGCTGAAAGCGCGAAGGCTCCGGACCGCAAGGACGCCGACAAGCCGGTCAAGGAAGCCTCGTCGAAGCCGAAGTCCGAGGAAAAGCAGTTCAATGAAGGTGAGATCACTGCTCTGCTCGACAAGCAGAAGCCTTCTGGCGGCGGCGCCAAGCGCTCGACGCAGCAGGCGTCGCTCGGCGCCGACAAGACCCAGGGCCAGAAACTGTCGCAGGCCGAAATGGGCACTTTGTCGGATCAGCTGGGCAATAGCTGGACCCTTCCGGTGGGGGTTGAGGGCTCGGAAAACTTCGTCGCCGTGATCGTGTTCAATCTCGATGCCTCCGGCAAGCTCGAAGGCCGTCCGACCGTCGAAAAATCGAGCGGAAACCGCCAATTCGACGAGAGTGCGGTACGTGCCGTCCAGAAGGCAAACATGGCTGGCCTGCAAGTTCCTGCCGGCAAGCATGATATCTGGGCCCAGGTTCGAGTCACTTTCGACCCCAGGGAGATGCTGGGGCTCTAGGCCTGGTATCCACAAAATCAGTTACGAGAAGCGAGAAGACATGAAATCCATCCTCAAGCCGCTCCTGACGATTGCAGCCATGGCGCTGGGCATGACTGCCGTTGCCACCTTGCCGGCGCGAGCACTCGTCGAGATCAACGTCAACAAGGGCAATGTCGAACCGTTGCCGATCGCAATCACCGATTTTCAAGGTGAGCTTGGCGCCCAGATTTCCGATATCGTCAGCGCCGACCTGAAACGCTCAGGCCTGTTCGCACCGATAGACAAGAACGCCTTCATCGAGAAGATCGCCAATCCGGATGCGCAGCCGCGCTTCGACGACTGGAAGGTGATCAATGCGCAGGCGCTGGTTACCGGCAGTGTCGCAAAGGAGGCGGACGGCCGTATCCGCGCCCAATACAGACTGTGGGATACTTTTGCCGGCCAACAGATGTCGGGCGAACAGTTCTTCGCCAATGATGCCAATCAGCGCCGCGTCGCCCACATCATCGCCGATGCGATCTACGAGAGGCTCACCGGCGAGAAGGGCTATTTCGACACCCGCGTCGTCTTCATCGACGAATCCGGCGCCAAGAATGCGCGCAAGAAGCGGCTCGCCATCATGGACCAGGACGGCGCCAATGTGCGCTATCTCTCGGACGGCCGCTCGATCGTGCTGACACCGCGTTTCTCGCCGAACCGGCAGGAAATCACTTACATGTCGTACGAAAGCGGCCAGCCGCGGGTCTATCTGCTGCAGATCGAGACCGGACAGCGCGAACTGGTCGGCAACTTTCCCGGCATGACCTTTGCGCCGCGCTTCTCGCCCGACGGCCAGAAGGTGATCATGAGCCTGCTGCGCGATGACGGCAATTCCAACATCTTCGCCATGGATCTGCGAAGCCGCTCGACCACCCGGCTGACCAACTCGACCGCCATCGACACCTCGCCCTCTTATTCGCCCGACGGCAGCAAGGTGGTATTCACTTCCGATCGTGGCGGCCGTGCGCAGATTTATGTGATGGGCGCCGACGGCTCGGGCCAGACCCGCATTTCGTTCGGCGACGGCGTCTATTCGACGCCGGTGTGGTCGCCGCGCGGCGACCTCGTCGCCTTCACCAAGCAGACCGGCGGCGAATTCCAGATCGGCGTCATGAAGACCGACGGTTCGGGCGAGCGCATCCTCTCCTCGGGCTTCCAGCAGGAGGGACCGACCTGGGCGCCCAACGGCCGCGTGCTGATGTTCTTCCGCGACTCCGCCGGCGGCCCAAAACTGGTTTCCGTCGATCTCACCGGCCGCAACGAACAGTCGATCCCGACCGCGAATTTCGCGTCGGATCCCGCCTGGTCGCCGCTGCTGGAGTAGGTTCGGCCGAATTGCCACACCTGCTAAAAAGGGGCCCGTTTGGCCCCTTTTCCATTCATTAGTCGCGTTTCGGCCGCATTTCCGCCTAGGGTCCGCGCCAACTGTGACCGTGGATTTGAAGGTCGTGGACGGACGATCGAAACCAAACATTAACCGTATTTCTTGAATGCCGGTTAACCCAAACGTGGTTACTGGGTGATCAACGAAATCACTCGAAATACGATCACTCGAATACGAAGGAGAGGCGGCATGGGCCGTATCGCAGCACTTACCAGAAACCCGGCGATGATCGCCCTGATCGCGATGCTCGCCATCACCGGTTGCGCCTCGAAGAAAACCCCGAACAACGCTGCCGATCTCGGTCTCAATGGCGCGGGTGCCGCAACGCCGGGCTCGGCGCAGGACTTCACCGTCAACATTGGCGACCGCATCTTCTTTGACACGGACTCGACCGCGATCCGCGCCGATGCGCAGACGACGCTGTCGCGGCAGGCACAGTGGCTCAACCAGTACAAGCAGTACGCCATCGTCGTCGAAGGCCATGCTGACGAACGCGGCACACGTGAATACAATCTGGCTCTCGGCGCCCGCCGCGCCGCCGCCACTCGCGACTTCCTGGTCGCCAGGGGCGTCTCGGCGAGCCGATTGAAGACGATTTCCTACGGCAAGGAACGTCCGGTCGCGGTCTGCGACGACATCTCCTGCTGGTCGCAGAATCGCCGCGCCGTCACCACGCTCTCCGGCGCCGGCTCCTGATGAGTAAGACGGCGGCCTTAGTCGCATAATTGCAACACCTCCATGCGAAAGGCGGCCTTGTGGCCGCCTTTTTCAGTTTCGGCCCCGGAAACAAACCCGGAAACAAAATTTGGCCGAAGTCTCGCCTCCTGCTAAGAGCCGAGGGCGTCGTGCCGGTCCCACTGTGATCGGAAGGCGCGAACAGGCTCACGATATTCACGGCGAGAGGCACATGCATTTCAGATCGGTCTTGAGCGGCACGCTTGCGCTGCTGCTCGTATCAGGCTTCGCGGCTTCTGCGAGCGGCACCGGACAACCCGCGGATAGCGGCTTTTCCTTCCATCTGCCGACGCTCGGCATTTTCGGCAAGAAGGAGAAGCCGGAGCAGCAACAGATCGCGCAGCAGCAGGACGGCACCGCCGCCGCGGGGCTGGAAGATCAGCTCCGGCAGATGAACGGCAAGCTCGAGGAACTCAACTTCCAGATCCTGCAGATGCAGGAGCAGATGCGCAAGCAGCAGGAAGACAACGAGTTCCGCTTCCAGCAGTTGGAAGGCGGCTCCAGCGGGCAGCCGCCGGCCCAGAAGAAATCGGAGGCCGCGCCGCAGGACGGTGGCGCGGGCACCGGCGTCGCCGAGGCCCCGGCAGACCAGGCGCCGGCCGATGCCGGCGCGCAGTCGGATGGCGGCCAGAGCGTCGGCGAGGTCATCGTCGAATCGCAGACCGGCGATCCCGGCAAGGTGATCAACGGCACGCCGCCCAAGACCTTCGGCACCATCACCGTCGACAAGAACGGCAATGTAATCGACGCCGGCGGCAACACGCAGGCAGCGGCGCCGGCGGAAGGTGCGGCTCCCGCCGCCGAGGCGCCGGCTGCCGGGGCTAAGACCGGCAAGTCGGACGGCACGGTGGTGGCGGCGCTGCCTGCCACCAACAACCCGGAAGAGATCTACCGCAACTCCTACCAGTTCATCCTGTCGGGCGACTACAGCACCGCCGAGCAGGGTTTTCGCGACCACATCGCCCGGTTCCCGAAGGACGCCAAGGCGGCGGACGCGCATTACTGGCTTGGCGAATCGCTGCTTGGCCAGCAGAAGTATCATGACGCTGCCGAGGTTTTCCTCTCCGCCAGCAAGGACTATCCGAAGGCCAAGAAGGCGCCTGACATGCTCCTGAAGCTTGGCGTGTCGCTGGTCGGCCTCAAGCAGAAGGATGTCGCCTGCGCCACCTTCGGCGAGATCGGCAAGCGCTATCCCGATATTTCGGCCGCGCTCAAGGAACGCGTCAAGCAGGAGAGGGCGCTGGCGGCGTGCTAGTCTTTGCCGTGTTGTCCCAGAACCGGGACCACTTTTGCGCGACATGCATTGATGCTCGATACCGAGCCTGACCTTTCGAATTTTTCGCAGATCGACTTTACCAACGGCGCGCTTGCGGCCGTGTCCGGCGGCAGCGACTCGACCGCCCTCCTTCTTCTCCTCAAGGCTCACCTCGGCCGCAGCGCCCCGACAGCCCGGCTGCTGGCGGTGACGATCGACCACGGCCTGCGTCCGGAAGCAGCAGCCGAAGCGCGCAGCGTGGCAAAGCTTTGTGCCGAGCGCGGCATCGCGCACCGGACGCTCAACTGGTCCGGCACCAAGCCGTCGGCCGGCCTGCCCGCGGCGGCGCGCGAGGCGCGCTACCGGTTCCTGGCCGAGGCAGCGCAGGCGCAAGGCATTGGTGTGATCGTGACCGGCCACACCGCCGACGACCAGGCCGAGACCGTCCTGATGCGAGCCGCGCGGAATGATGGGCGAGAGCTTGCAGGCCGAGGTCTGGCCGGCATGGCGCCTGCCACTCTCTATGACTGGCGGACCTGGATCGCGCGGCCGCTGCTCGGCGCTCGGCGCGCGGCGTTGCGCGCCTTCCTGCAGCGCGAACATGTCGGCTGGGTCGAGGATCCGACCAACATCGACACGAATTTCGAACGCGCGCGCATCCGCGCCGTGCTCGGCGAAGACCGGAGCGGGCAGCGTTTTGCCGAAGCGATCGGCCTGGCCAGGCGGGCCGCCGGCGAGCGCGAACAACTCGGTCGCCGCGCCGCCGCCCTGATCGGTGAATTTGCCAGCCGGCCGGCGAGGGGTCTCATCCGTCTCGATCCCGGTCTTGCCGAAGCTGACGACACGCGAGCCGCGGTCTATGCGCTGCGTGTCCTGCTGGCGGCGACGGGCGGCACCGCCTTGTTGCCGGACCAGGCGCGCGGCGAAGCGCTGTTCGAGCAAATGCGGGCCGGACCGCTTTGCGCCACATTGTCGCGGACGGTGGTCGATATCAGGCGAAACGGCATCTTCCTGCGCCGTGAATCGCGCGACCTGCCGCGTTCCGCGCCGGCAGCTGGCACTCTGCTCTGGGACGGTCGCCGGCGGATCACGCCAGACATCGAAGCCGGGGCGATCACATTGGGCGACAGTCCGGGTGCATGGTTGATCGCGCCGCTTGGCGCCGCTGCCGCCGCCAGAACGCCGATTGCCGGGGATGGCGCGCCGCCAAGCCTTGTGCGCGCCGCCCTGGCTGCGGAACCGGCGCTGTGGCGCGGCGGCGAATGCCGTGGTTTTGCAGAGGATGTAGCGTGGGCGCCGGCAGCCGCCGTCAGCCCCGCCGTTGCCCCCTTTGCCCGTTTCCTGCCGTGCTTCGATCTGGTGTTGGCGCAGGCCGTCGCCGAGTTGATCGGCGCACCGCCTGTCCCGGCTTGCCCTTTGGCCGCCACAGTGCCGGTTGATCATGGCGCGAAAGCTTAACCCAGACGTGCTGTTATGCTTGGCAAGGGGGGGCGCTCTCCCTATGTTAGGCGCAAGTTTCCTCTCATGACGCGTGTCCCAGCGGGCACCAACGGGACAATTGATGAATCCGAATTATCGCAATCTCGCGCTCTGGGCGATCATAGCGGTCCTGCTCATTGCTCTCTTCAATCTGTTCCAGACGCCACAGACGCGTGGGGCCTCCACCGACGTTCCCTACTCGCAGTTCCTGCAGGAGGTCGCGGCGGGCCGGGTCAAGACGGTGGTCATCACTGGACCCCGCATCACGGGCACCTATAGCGACAACGCCAACGGCTTCCAGACGTATTCGCCTGGCGATCCGCAGCTGGTCTCGCGGCTGCAGGACAAGAACGTCACCATCAATGCGCGCGCTGAGAACGACGGCTCGGGCGGGTTGATCAGCATGCTCCTCTCGTGGCTGCCGATGATCCTGATCCTTGGCGTGTGGATATTCTTCATGCGCCAGATGCAGTCCGGCTCTGGCCGCGCCATGGGTTTCGGCAAGTCGAAGGCCAAGCTTCTCACTGAGGCGCATGGCCGCGTCACCTTCCAGGATGTCGCCGGCGTCGACGAGGCCAAGGAAGATCTGGAGGAGATCGTCGAGTTCCTGCGCGATCCGCAGAAGTTCCAGCGCCTCGGCGGCAAGATCCCGCGCGGCGTGCTTCTGGTCGGACCTCCCGGCACCGGCAAGACGCTGCTCGCCCGCTCCGTCGCCGGCGAAGCGAATGTGCCGTTCTTTACCATTTCGGGTTCCGACTTCGTCGAGATGTTCGTCGGCGTCGGCGCAAGCCGTGTCCGCGACATGTTCGACCAGGCCAAGAAGAATGCTCCCTGCATCATCTTCATCGACGAAATCGACGCTGTCGGCCGCCATCGCGGCGCCGGCCTCGGCGGTGGCAATGATGAGCGCGAACAGACGCTGAACCAGCTGCTGGTCGAGATGGACGGATTCGAGTCCAACGAGAGCATCATCCTGATCGCCGCCACCAACCGGCCCGACGTGCTCGACCCGGCGCTGCTGCGTCCGGGCCGTTTCGACCGCCAGGTGGTGGTGCCGAACCCCGACATCGTCGGCCGCGAGAAGATCCTCAAGGTGCATGTGCGCAACGTGCCGCTGGCGCCGAATGTCGACCTCAAGGTGATCGCACGCGGCACGCCGGGCTTCTCGGGCGCCGACCTGATGAACCTGGTCAATGAATCCGCTCTGATGGCGGCGCGCCGCAACAAGCGCCTTGTCACTATGGCCGAGTTCGAGGACGCCAAGGACAAGATCATGATGGGCGCCGAGCGCCGCTCGTCGGCCATGACCCAGGCCGAAAAGGAACTCACGGCCTATCACGAGGCCGGCCACGCCATCCTGGCGCTCAACGTGCCGTCGGCCGATCCGCTGCACAAGGCGACCATCATCCCGCGCGGTCGCGCGCTCGGCATGGTCATGCAGCTGCCGGAAGGCGATCGCTATTCGATGAGCTACAAATACATGATCTCGCGGCTTGCCATCATGATGGGCGGCCGCGTCGCAGAGGAGTTCAAGTTCGGCAAGGAGAACATCACCTCCGGCGCCTCTTCGGACATCGAGCAGGCGACAAAGCTGGCGCGCGCCATGGTCACGCGCTGGGGCTTCTCCGACAAGCTCGGCCATGTCGCCTATGGCGACAACCAGGAAGAGGTTTTCCTCGGCCATTCGGTGGCGCGCACGCAGAACGTCTCGGAAGAGACCGCGCAGATCATCGACGCCGAAGTGCGCCGGCTGATCGACGAGGCCTATGTCACGGCCAAGTCCATTCTGACCAAGAAGAAGAAGGAATGGATCGCCCTGGCGCAGGGCCTGCTCGAATACGAGACGCTTTCGGGCGAAGAGATCAAGCAGCTGATCGCCGGGCAGAAGCCCGCGCGAGATTTGGGGGATGACACCCCCACAAGCCGCGGCTCGGCTGTGCCGAAGTCCGGCCGCCGCAAGAAGGGTCCCGAGCCCGAAGGCGGCATGGAGCCTCAGCCGTCGAGCTGAGCTGACATCACTTGATGCAAGAAAACGCCGCGGCTCAATCCGCGGCGTTTTGCTATTCAGGGTCTCTCAAAGAGCATGCGGGACGGATGCATTTGCTTTGCCGGGGCGCACACCGTCAGTCCGGCCAGCATGTTGCTTGCCCCATCTGGCCAGCGGGATCAGGGCATTGTCCAGCTCGATGCCGAATTCGGTAATCGAGTATTCGACCCTCGGCGGCACCTCGGGAAAGATTTCGCGATGGACGATGCCGTCGGCCTCCATTTCGCGCAGCTGTTGGATCAGCATCTTTTCGCTGATGTCAGGCACCAGCCGCTTCAGCTCACCGAATCGTGCCGGCGCCTTGTGAATCTGCCAGAGCAGTAGCGCCTTCCATTTGCCGCTGATGACCTCCAGCGCCGGCCCCAATCCGCAACTATCTGGCTGTTTCTTTCCCATGTTTCATCCAATTCTGAGCAATCGGTGGGTAGCTTACATTTTTGTCGGTACTTGAGAAAAACCAAGCCGGTCCATAGCTTCAAACCAGCTCGCCGGCATCGGCGAACACCACAACATCATATCGGTACCTCGCTTCGACCTGCAAAGGCCGTCGGCGGCCGGATTTTGTCAAAAACGGATGGATCATGACACGATACGCAAACAAGAAGGCCGTTGTCATCGGCGGGACGCACGGCATGGGGCTCGCCGTTGCCGAAGCCCTGATCGAAAGCGGCGCCGAGGTCCTGGTCACCGGCCGCGACCAGCGCAACATCGAGGCCGCGCGAGCCAAGCTGCTTTCGCGAGCTCATGTCGTGCGGTCCAATATCTCAGACATGGCCGATATCGTCACGCTCGGTGCCGAAGTGGGGCAGAAGCTTGGCCAGATCGACTTCCTTCACGTCAATGCCGGGGTGGCCAATCTCGAACCCGTGGAGCGGGTCACCGAGGACAGTTACGATCGCACCTTCGACATCAACACCAAAGGCGCTTTCTTCACCGCGCAGCGCCTGCTGCCCCTCATCAGGGATGGTGGCGCCATAGTCTTCACCTCGTCGATCGCCGACGAATCCGGCACCGGCGGCATGAGCGTCTATTCCGGATCGAAGGCGGCACTGCGCGCCTTCGCCAAGGTCCTGGCCGCCGAGCTTCTGCCGCGCCGCATCCGCGTGAATGTGGTCAGCCCTGGTTTCATCGATACGCCGGCGATGGGTGTGGCCGATGCCTCGGCCGAGGAGCGGGCCGCCTTCATGGCGATCGGCGACGCGGTCGCGCCGATGAAGCGCCACGGCACGATGGAGGAGGTGGCGCGCGCAGTGCTGTTCCTGGCGTTCGACGCGACCTTCACCACGGGCGCGCGGCTGACCGTGGACGGTGGCCTTGGCCAGGACCTGAGCCCGACACCGGCGTAACCGCGCAACCAAACCAAGGAGAAGCAGAATGAGCGACATAACAGTAATCGGTCTCGGCGCCATGGGCACGGCGCTTGCCGAAGCCTTTCTGAACCAGGGGCATGCGGTGACGGTGTGGAACCGTTCTCCGGCAAAGGCTGAGGCTTTGGCAGCCAAGGGCGCCATTGTGGCCAAGAGTGTCGAGGAAGCCGTGAGATCGAGTCCACTGATCGTGGCGTGCCTGCTTGTCTATGACACCGCTCGTGAGGTGCTCGGCCCAAGCCGAGACGCGCTGTCGGGCCGCACATTGGTCAATCTCACCAACGGCACGCCCGAGCAGGCGCGGGCGATGTCGGGCTGGGCGGTGAGCCAGGGCGCCAGCTATATCGACGGCGGCATCATGGCGGTGCCACCGATGATCGGCGGGCCGCACGCCTTGATTCTCTACAGCGGTTCGCGCCAGGCGTTCGATGCCTGTTCGGGGCAGCTCGGAGCGCTCGGCACCAGCAAATTCCTCGGTGAGGATGCTGGCCTCGCGCCGCTCTATGATATCTCGCTTCTGACCGGCCATGTACGGCATGTTCGCGGGCGTTCTGCAGGCGTTGGCATTGACGGGCGCAGCAGGAATTCCGGCCGGCGAGTTCATGCCGCTGCTGGCCTCCTGGCTTCAGTCGATGCAAGGCCTGCTGCCGAAATGGGCGGAACAGATCGACAGTGGCGATCACACCAGCAATGTCGTTTCCAACCTGGGCATGCAGGCTGATGCCTACATCAATGTCATCGATGCCAGCAGGTCGGCTGATGTCAGCACCGAACTCGTCCTGCCGATGCAAAGCCTCATGAAGCGCGGGGTGGCTGCCGGCCAGGCCAATGCCGATCTTACAAGCCTGGTCGCACTGCTCTCGAAACAAGGCGCTTGACGGGGCAAGACCCAAGAGAAGGCCCGCCAACCTTGCGGTTGGGGGCCTTCGATCTTCAAACGCTGCTGGTCGATCAGCTCTTCAGCTTGGCGTTGCAGAGGCTGTAATAGCCGCCGCCCTTCTGGATCCAGCGAAGGCCGTTCAACGTACCCGCGTCCTTGTTGCCGTGGTAGCCCTGCAGGCAGGTCTTCATCCGCGCCTTCGAGGGCTTCTCGGTCTTGAATTCGGCGGCGAGGCTGGTCGGGAATGTCACGCCCATCGGCGCTACAGCGGGGGCGACCGCCGCGCTGGTTTCCTTCTGCGACTGCGGCTCGGTTTTGACCGCATCCGCATTGGCACTCTCCGCAGCTGACGTCGCACACTTCTCTGTGCGGAAAGCGGTCCAATCCATGCCGTTCAGAGTGCCGCCTTCCTTGGCTGTGCGATAGGCCTCGCCGCATTCCTTCATCGTCAGTGCGCTTGCAGGGGCGACGCTCCAAGCAATCCATGCCGTCACAGCCAATGCCGCCAATTTCAATCTGGACATAAGACCCTCCTGGTTGACAAAAGTTCGATGTCCTTTTGTATACCATTTGTTCTTCATATGTTCAATTGGAATCTTTGCGAACCAACCATAAGTCTGCGGTGGGCAGTGTGGGCGAATAGATGATGCCAACACCTTCCGCGATATGTAAACGCGAGCAACGCCAGGTGTCTTCGAGCGCAATAAAAAGGCCCGCGCATGCTGCGATGCGCGGGCCATTGTCTGGAGAATATGGCTACGCGATCAGCTCTTCAGCTTGGCATTGCAGAGGCTGTAGAAGCCGCCGCCCTTCTGGATCCAGCGCAGGCCATTCAGCGTGTTGGCGTCCTTGTTGGCATAATACACCTCGAGGCAGGTATGCATGCGGCCCTTGGCCGGCGTCTCGCCGGCGTATTTCTTTGAGATCGCGGCCGGGAACTTGACACCTTTCGGAGCGCTGACCGAGGGCTTCTCGGGCTCGCTGGTATAGGTCGCCTCGCTCGGAGCCGGCACGGTGTCGTCGTCATCTGCGCCGGCGCCGCATTCGGCCTTGCGGAAGTCGTTCCACTTCTTGCCACCCAGCGTATTGGCAGACTTGGCAGCCTGGTACTTGGCGCTGCAATCGGCCATGCTCAGGCCCTTGCCGCTGCTGTCGGCAGCTGCCTTGGTGTTTGCCTTGGCGGGTGCTTCCCCGGCCGAAGCCCCGGCGGCGCATTCGGTCTTGCGGAAGTCGTTCCACTTCACGCCGTTCAGCGTGCCGGCGGCCTTTGCCGCCTGGTATCTGGTGCTGCATTCCTTGGCCGTCAGGCCCTTGGCGCCATCGTCGGTTGTGGCTGCGGCCTTGGTCGTGGCCTTGGCCGGTTCTGCCGAGGCGGATGCGCCGGCGGCGCATTCGGTCTTGCGGAAGTCGTTCCACTTTGCGCCATTGAGCGTACCGGCGGCCTTGGCAGCCTGGTACTTAGCGCTGCATTCCTTGGCCGTCAGACCCTTGGCGCCATCATCAGCAGCGGCGGCCTTGGTCGTGTCCGTCTTGGCCGCAGCGGCCTTCTTGGCCGCCGGCTTTGCGGTCTCGGTGGTGGCCGCCGCGTCGGTGCCGCACTCGGCCTTCCGATACTGATTCCAGGTCTGCCCCCTCAGCGTGCCGGCGTCCTTGGCGGCATTATACTTGGTACTACACTGGGCCATGGTCAGCGCGCTGGCGGGCGCCGCCATGAACAAGGTTGCGACGGCAAGACCCGTCAAAGTTGCAAGTCGGTGGATGAGCATGCGTTTCTCCCGTTGCTGCGCCCATAGGTTGTACCTGTGTAAATCAATAGCTCTCAACGCTAGGCTGCGCCAGATGTTAAACGGCGTTCTCCCGATAAGGTGATGGATCCATTGCGATCTGCCCCCTCCAACAGTCCGGCTTACCGGCCCAATCTGCGCGGTGTGGCCCAGTGTGAATGCTATATTGCGGCAACACCGTGTCATGGTACGTTGCCCAACGCTCCGAACAGCCTGCTACAATGATTTTCTAAGAACTGGTAATTTACAATCACACAATGTGATAGTCGGGCTCGGACCAATTGTGGCATTACGAGCCGGCTGAAAACCGACGGGGATTCTGGCAAGCATGGCAGGACGTTATTTTGGCACCGACGGCATTCGCGGGCGCGCCAACAAGTTTCCGATGACGGCTGAGATCGCGATGCGGGTCGGCATGGCCGCCGGCCTGTCGTTCCAGCGCGGCAGCCATCGCCACCGCGTCGTGCTCGGCAAGGATACCAGGCTGTCCGGCTACATGATCGAAAACGCCATGGTGTCCGGCCTGTGCGCGGCCGGCATGGATGTGTTCCTGCTCGGCCCGATCCCGACACCGGCGGTCGCCATGCTGGTACGCTCGCTGCGTGCCGATATCGGCGTCATGATCTCGGCCTCGCACAATCCCTATTACGACAACGGCATCAAGCTGTTCGGTCCCGACGGGTACAAGCTCTCCGACGAGATCGAGGAGCGCATCGAGAGCATGCTCGACAAGGATATCGAACTGGCGCTCGCCGATTCCGACGGACTTGGCCGCGCCAAGCGCGTCGACGGCGTGCATGACCGCTACATCGAATTCGCCAAGCGCACGCTGCCGCGCTCAATGTCGCTGTCGGGTCTCAGGATCGTCGTCGATTGCGCCAACGGCGCGGCCTACAAGGTGGCGCCAGCAGCACTTTGGGAACTGGGCGCCGAGGTCATTGCCATCAATGTCGATCCGAACGGTTTTAACATCAACAAGGAATGCGGCTCGACCCATCCGGCCGGCCTGCAGAAGAAGGTGCATGAAGTGCGCGCCGATATCGGCATCGCACTCGACGGCGATGCCGACCGTGTCGTCATCGTCGACGAGAACGGCACCATCGTCGACGGTGACCAGATCATGGCGCTGATCGCCGAGTCCTGGCACCAGAGCGGGCGACTGGCCGGCGGCGGCGTCGTCTCGACGGTGATGTCCAATCTCGGCCTCGAACGCTTCCTTGGCGACATGAAGCTGCAGCTGCATCGCACCAAGGTCGGCGACCGCTATGTCGTGGAACATATGCGCGCGCACGGGTTGAATGTCGGCGGCGAGCAGTCGGGCCACATTGTGCTGTCCGATTTCTCGACCACTGGCGACGGGCTGGTCTCGGCTCTGCAGGTGCTGGCCTGCATCAAGCGGCAGAACCGGCCGGTCAGCGAATTGTCGAAGAAATTCGAGCCGGTGCCGCAGCTGTTGAAGAATGTCCGCATCGCCGGCGGCAAGCCGCTTGAGGAAGCCACGGTCAAGGCGGTGATCGAAGACGCGCGCAACCGTCTCGGCAAGGCCGGCCGCCTGGTCATACGGCCCTCCGGCACCGAGCCGCTGATCCGCGTCATGGCCGAGGGCGACGACCCACAGCTGGTCGAGGCCGTGGTCAACGACATCGTCGACATTATTTCGGAAACGCGCAGCGCCGCCTGATTGCGCTGCGTCCAACGGCAGGGGCGAACTGCCGGCTCAAGACTTCAAGCCCGCCTGCAGGCGGGCTTTTTGTTTCGGCCAGGGTTGGTCCCCGCGTTATGCCGGCAGAGACTGTTTGCTAAAATGTCGAGAATTCGTGGTTAATCGACAGGGTTAAACGCCTTTTAACTTTTCCAATTCATTATCCACAACTGAGGTCAATCACATTCGGGCAAGTTGGACTTTCCCGACGGTTCTCAGGGGTGACAAACATGTTCAATACAGCAAAAAAGGCCCTCCTTGCCGCGCTGTTCGCAGGTGTGGCCGGGCCAGTATTCGCCGCCGATCTGGCGGAGCCGCCGGTGGTCGAAGAGGCGCCGGCGCCGATCGCCTACGAGCAGCCGGCCGATTTCGGCGGCTGGTACATCCGCGGCGACATCGACTATCATAAATCGGATTTGCGCGGCATCGACTATATCACCTACGGGCCGCCTCCCGGCAGCAATGTTTTCGATTCCGGCGAGCTTAAGGGCGGCTTCTCACTCGGCGCCGGCATTGGCTACAAGATCAACGATCATTTCCGTACCGACCTGACAGCCGACTATTGGTTCGCTTCGGACTTCAACGGATCAACCAACGATGGCGTTACGACATCGGTCGAAGTGTCGAAAATGAGCGCATTGCTGCTCTTGGCCAACGCCTATTACGATATCGGTACCTGGCACGGCATCACGCCTTATGTTGGCGCTGGCATCGGCGGCGCGCACGTCAAATGGGATACCGTCCACGACCCGAACACAACCGAGACCAACCCCGGGTCGAAGAATTGGCGCTTTGCCTACGCGCTCATGGCCGGCGCGTCCTATTGCCTTACCGACAGGGTGATCCTGGATGCCGGCTATCGCTACTCTCACATTGAGGGGGGCCGCATGTTCGACTTCGACGTGAGCAGTTCCGGGCCCGGCTTCGACCATGGCATCAACACACATGAGGTACGAGGCGGTCTGCGCTATCAGTTCGGCGGCAATAATGGTTGCACATCGCCGGAGCCCTACGTTCCAGAGCCGGAGCCGATCTACACCAAGTAGTCGCTTCGAAATCCAGGAATTCGCGAACCGCCCGGTCTTGCCGGGCGGTTTTCGTTTGCCGATGCTTGCGCGTTTTCAACCGGCCGCGTGTGCCGAAGAAACCCAATTGAAATCAATTCGGTACGCCGCGTTATCCTTAACCCTGACTTAACCACTATGGTTAACAATGCTTGGTGAAACGGCGCTTGCGATCAAAATGACGGGCGCCAATTTCAGGAGCCGGGGACCCATGAATTTCAAATCGCTGACAGCGCCGGCGCTCGCCGCACTCGTCCTTGTGCCGCTGACGCCGGCGCAGGCCGCGGACTACGATCCGCCGATCTATGTCGATCAGGCGCCGGACTATCAACCGGTCGAGGTCGGCTCGGGCTGGTATCTGCGCGGCGACGTCTCTTATCTGGCGCAGAAGAGCTACGAGGATCAGGATTTCACCTTCGCCCCCGCGAGCTTCAGCGAGAAGCAGGATCCGGCCTTTGCCAGCATCGGCTTCGGCTACCACTTCAACGACTATCTGCGCGGCGACGTCAATCTTGGCTATCTGCCCGGCAACAAGATCGGCGTCGGCTTTGACGATTCGGCGACGCCGCCGCCGGGTGGTGCGACCATCGCGTCGGCATCGCTGCAGAATTATTCCCTGTCGGGCATGGTCAATGGCTATGTCGATCTCGGCACTTATGTCGGGATCACGCCCTACCTCGGCGCCGGCATTGGGCTGGTCCGGAGCAAATACAAGCTGTCGGCGAGTTACTTCACCGACAATGTCGACCCTACGGATGATTTCGTCCGGAACGACAACAAGACCCAGTATTCCCTCGCCTACACGCTGGATGCGGGCCTGGCCTATCAGGTGACCAAGAATGTTTCTGTAGATCTCGGCTACCAGTACTTCTCCGCGCCGGATGCCGAATATGTCACGGCCGAGAGCCTGACCTCCTATCCGATCCGCAAGGGCATCAGCAATCATCAGGTCAAGCTCGGCCTGCGCTACGACCTCTGGTAGGAAGCTTGCTGTTCGGAAGCCCAACGGCGGATCTCTTCGATCCGCTGTTTGCGTTTTAGCCCACGACATGCTGATCCCGTATCGCCGGTATCCCGCCAGCGACAAAAACTTTCCTCTTGACGCCTGAGGGCTGAACGCATATCGCCGTCCGTGGGCCACCCCTCCCCAACGAGGGGCCACTATCTGGAAGGATAGACCACGATGACGACGCATACGAAGCCCGGACTCCGTCCGGCAAATCCCAATTTCTCCTCAGGTCCCTGCGCAAAACGCCCCGGCTGGTCGGTCGAGGCACTGAAGAATGCTGCGCTCGGCCGTTCCCACCGCGCGAAGATCGGCAAGACCAAGCTCGAACAGGCGATCGAGCTGACGCGCGAGATTCTCCAGGTTCCGGCCGATTACCGCATCGGCATCGTGCCGGCGTCGGACACGGGTGCTGTCGAGATGGCGCTGTGGTCGCTGCTCGGTGAACGCGGTGTCGACATGGTGGCATGGGAAAGCTTTGGCTCGGGCTGGGTGACCGATGTCGTCAAGCAGCTGAAGCTCGCCGATATCAGAAAGGTCGAGGCAGGCTATGGCGAACTGCCGGATCTCACCAAGATCGATTTCGACCGCGATGTGGTCTTCACCTGGAACGGCACGACCTCAGGCGTGCGCGTGCCGAATGGCGATTTCATACCGGCGGATCGCAAGGGCCTGACCATCTGCGATGCCACCTCAGCGGCATTCGCGCAAAAGCTCGATTTCCAGAAGCTCGACGTCGTCACCTTCTCCTGGCAGAAAGTGCTGGGCGGCGAGGGCGCACACGGCATGCTGATCCTGTCGCCTCGCGCCGTCGAGCGACTGGAAACCTACAAGCCGGCGTGGCCGCTGCCGAAAATCTTCCGCCTGACCTCGGGCGGCAAGCTGATCGAAGGCATCTTCAACGGCGAGACCATCAACACGCCGTCGATGCTGTGCGTCGAGGACTATCTCGATGCGCTTCATTGGGCGAAGTCGATCGGCGGTCTCGATGCGTTGATTGCCAGAGCCGATGCCAATGCCGCCGTGCTCGATGGCTTTGTCGACAAGTCGTCCTGGCTCGGCCATCTCGCGGTCGATGCGGCGACACGGTCCAACACGTCCGTATGTCTGTCCTTCACCGACGCCGATGTCGCGGCGCTCGACGCCAACGGGCAGGCGGCTTTCGCCAAGGCGATCGTCTCTGTGCTCGACAAGGAAGGCGTCGCGTACGACATCGGCTCCTATCGTGACGCACCTCCCGGTCTGCGCATCTGGTGCGGCGCCACCGTCGAGACCTCCGATCTCGAAGCGCTGCTGCCTTGGCTCGACTGGGCCTTCGCCACGCAGAAGGCTTCGCTGAAGGCCGCAGCCTGAGATTTCGTGGTGGCCTGCGGGCCGCCCTTTCCCGACAATCCAGTTCAAGGAGGCCGCCATGGCGCCCCGCGTTCTCGTCTCTGACAAACTCTCCACCACCGCCGTCCAGATATTCAAGGACCGCGGTATCGAGGTCGACTATTTGCCCGATCTCGGCAAGGACAAGGAAAAGCTGCTCGAAGTCATCGGCCAGTATGATGGCCTTGCCATCCGCTCGGCGACCAAGGTCACGGAAAAACTGATCAACGCAGCGACAAGACTCAAGGTCGTCGGCCGCGCCGGCATCGGTGTCGACAATGTCGACATCCCCGCGGCGAGCCGCAAGGGCATCATCGTGATGAACACGCCCTTCGGCAATTCGATCACCACGGCCGAACATGCGGTGGCGATGATCTTTGCACTCGCCCGGCAGATCCCGGAGGCCAATGCCTCGACCCATGCCGGCAAATGGGAAAAGAACCGCTTCATGGGCGTCGAGATCACCGGCAAGACGCTGGGCGTCATCGGCTGCGGCAATATCGGCTCGATCGTTGCCACGCGCGGCGTCGGCCTGAAGATGCATGTCGTCGCCTTCGATCCGTTCCTGTCGGACAAGCGCGCCGAGGAACTCGGCGTCGACAAGGTCGAGCTGGACGAGCTTTTCGCCCGCGCCGATTTCATCACGCTGCACACGCCGCTGACCGACAAGACGCGCAACATCATCGACGCGGCGGCGATCGCCAAAATGAAGAACGGCGTGCGCATCATCAATTGCGCGCGTGGCGGGCTCATCGTCGAAGCCGACCTGGTCGCGGCGCTGAAGAGCGGCAAGGTGGCGGGCGCCGGCGTCGATGTGTTCGAGGTCGAACCGGCGGAGAACAACGCGCTGTTCGGCATGGAGAATGTGGTGGCAACGCCGCATCTGGGCGCCTCGACAGCGGAAGCGCAGGAAAATGTCGCGCTCCAGGTGGCCGAGCAGATGGCCGACTATCTGATCAAGGGCGCGGTTTCGAATGCCATCAACATGCCCTCGATCACGGCCGAGGAAGCACCGCGGCTAAAGCCGTTCGTCAAGCTCGCCGAAGTGCTCGGCGCCTTTGTCGGCCAAGTCACCGAGGACCCGATCAACGAGGTCGAGATCCTGTTCGACGGCTCGACCGCGACGATGAACACGCGTGCCCTGATCAGTGCCGCGCTTGCCGGACTGATCCGGCCGCAGGTCGCCGACGTCAATATGGTGTCGGCGCCGATCATGGTGAAGGAGCGCGGCATCATCGTCGCCGAGGTCAAGCGCGACAAGTCGGGCGTGTTCGACGGCTACATCAAGCTGACGGTGAAGACCGAGCACATGACGCGCTCGATCGCCGGCACCTGCTTCTCCGACGGTAAGCCGCGCTTCATCCAGATCAAGGGCATCAATCTCGACGCCGAGGTCGGCCAGCACATGCTCTACACAACCAATGCCGATGCGCCCGGCATTATCGGCCTGCTCGGCACGGTGTGCGGCGAGAACGGCGTCAACATCGCCAACTTCCAGCTCGGCCGCAACCGGCCGGGCGGCGACGCGATCGCGCTGCTCTATCTCGACGCGCCGTTCCCGGAGAAAGTGCTGGAACAGGTCAAGGCGCACAAGTCCATCGACTCGGCCAAGCGGCTGCAGTTCGACGTCAACGCAATGTAGTTGACGGCGTGGCGGATGCGGCGGCCCTCCCCCCATCATTGGGGCGGCCGTCGCGGAGCCCGGTTCAGGTCAATTCGTCTGAGCCGTCGGAGACGCCTACGCGATGCCGATAGACCAGTTCCCAGCCCTTCCACCCTGTAAACAGCAGGATCAGAACCACGATCAGCGACAAGATAAAGCCGGTCGGGATCACAGCCGCCGCTCCACCGACATAACGCGAGTACCAGTTATAAAGCTCGATCAGCACGACGAGCACGTTGCCGCCGGCATGGAGCCATGCCGTCGTGAGATTGCGGATCTGAACATCGCCGAGGACATCCGTCAGGCCGGTAAGAGCGGCCAAGGCGCCCATGATCAGGCCGGCGCCGAGAAGCCAAAGCGATCCGGTGACCCACCCGGGATCGGCTGTTTGCCAGAAAATCAGATCGCAAACGAAGGTGCCGACAAAGAAGGCGATCGGAAACGGAATCAGCATTGGATGAATGGGGTGACCGGCAATGCTTGCTGTGCTGCGAGGGTTATGGCTCATCTTGTTGCCTCCCACGCAAGCAAACTCCGCCAGAGGTAAAATGTTCCAGGTCGGCGCGCGGCAGCAGTTATCGCGACGGCGGCGCAGCGCGGCAGCAGCCAAATGTTATCCGCGGCGGCCCGGTGCCGCCATCTTGCGCCCGCTGTATTCGGCGAGCGAAATGCCGCCCAGCACCAGGATGAGCGCCAGCGCCTGGTAGAGCTGGAATGTCTCGCCGACGATCAGCACTGACAGCAGCGTGCCGAAGATCGGCACCAGATTGATGAACAGCCCGGCACGGTTGGCGCCGATCAGTTCGTTGCCCCTGATGTAAGTGATCTGCGAAATGACCGAAGCGCCGATCGCGGTATAGACGATGACAACCCAGCCGCTGATATCGGGGACGATAACCTTGCCGGCGGCGACCTCCCACAGGAAGAACGGCAGCGAGGTGATGAGGGCAGCGATCGCCAGGGACAACATCAGGCTCTGCCAGCGCATCACCGGCTTCAGCCGCAGCCCGACCGAATAACTGCTGTAGAGGACGACCGCGACCAGCATGATGGCGTCGCCGAAATTGAGTTCCAATGTGAGCAGCCGGCGCGGATCGCCGTGGCAGGCAGTCAAATGACGCCGAAGATGGTCAGCACCACGCCCGCAATCTGAGCCCAGCTCACGCGCAGGCGGAAGAAGAAGAAATTGGCAATGATGATCAAGACCGGCATCGCCGCCTGTTCGATCGAGACATTGATCGCCGTCGTGTAGTTGAGCGCGGTGTAGAAAATGGTGTTGAACAGAGTGAAGCCGCTGGCGCCAAGTGCAGCCAGGACGAACCAGTGTTTGCGCACCACCGGCCAGTCCTCCCTGATCGTGCGCCAGCCGATCGGCAGCAGGATCGCGACGGCCAGCACCCAGCGCAGGAAGACCAGCGTCATCGGCGAGACGTGACCGACCGCCAGCTTGCCGGCGACGGAATTGCCGCCCCACAGCAAGGTGGTCAGCAGCAGGAACAGGTAGGCGCGTCGATGCATGCGGGATTCCGGCCGCCTGGGAAGTTGTGTTTGCCGGCCTATTGCCCCCGCCGACGCAAGTAAATGATGTCAAAGCCGAAAATTGTTGTGCCTCAGGGCATTTTCGACGGCAAAGAAAGGTCGCGCTTGCGAGGTCTTGACGCTATAGAGGCCTGTCGTTTCGAACCATATCCAGGCCGCCAGGGCGGCATCTCAAGGGAAAAGAAACATGGCCAATGTGGTGGTCGTCGGCTCGCAATGGGGCGACGAAGGCAAGGGCAAGATCGTCGACTGGTTGTCGGAGCGCGCCGACGTGGTCGTGCGCTTCCAGGGCGGCCACAATGCCGGCCATACGCTGGTCGTCGACGGCAAGGTCTACAAACTGTCGCTGCTGCCGTCGGGCGTGGTGCGGCAAGGCAAGCTGTCGATCATCGGCAATGGCGTCGTCTTCGACCCGCACGCCTTTGTCGCGGAAGTGGCGAAACTCAAGGCGCAAGGCGTCGAGGTCACGCCGGACCGCCTGAAAATAGCCGAAAACACGGCGCTTATCCTGTCGCTGCACCGGGAGCTGGACGGATTCCGCGAGGACGCCGCCTCCAATTCCGGGACGAAAATTGGCACGACGCGTCGTGGCATCGGCCCAGCCTATGAAGACAAGGTGGGCCGGCGCGCGGTTCGGGTGATGGATCTGGCGGATTTGGAAACGCTGCCTCTCAAGGTCGACAGGCTGCTGACGCATCACAATGCGCTGCGTCGCGGGCTTGGCCATGGCGAAGTCACGCATGAGGCGATCATGACCGAGCTGACCTCGGTCGCCGATGAGATCCTGCCCTATATGGACCGCGTCTGGAAAATCCTCGACGACAAGCGCCGCGCCGGCGAACGCATCCTGTTCGAGGGCGCGCAAGGCACGCTGCTCGACATCGACCACGGCACCTATCCGTTCGTCACCTCGTCCAACACCGTTGCCGGCCAGGCAGCCGCCGGCTCGGGGGTGGGCCCCGGCGCCATCGGCTATGTCCTGGGCATCACCAAGGCCTATACGACGCGTGTCGGCGAAGGCCCGTTCCCGACCGAGCAGAAGAACGAGATCGGCGAATTTCTCGGTACGCGTGGCCACGAATTCGGCGTCGTCACCGGGCGCAAACGCCGTTGCGGCTGGTTCGACGCCGTGCTGGTGCGCCAGGCCGTCGCCGTCAACGGTATCAAGGGCATCGCCCTGACCAAACTCGACGTGCTCGACGGGCTGGATGAGATCAAGGTCTGCACCGGCTACCGTCTCGACGGCGAAACGATCGACTATCTGCCGGCCAGCCAGGGCGCGCAGGCGCGTGTCGAGCCGGTCTACGAGACGCTCGAAGGCTGGAAAGGCACCACAGCCGGCGCGCGCAGCTGGAACGACCTTCCGGCGCAGGCCGTCAAATATGTCCGTTACATCGAGGAGCTGATCGGGGCACCCGTCGCGCTCCTTTCCACCAGCCCGGAACGGGACGACACGATACTTGTGACCGATCCGTTTCAAGACTAGTTTTCTGAAGCCTTTCCGGGCATCGCGGCCGATTTGCGGGGGCCGGCGCGGAAACAAAATACAGGTCGACTGAAGCATGGCAGATTTCGTTGCTATTCTGAAAAAGGCGCTCGACAAGCACGGCGACGAAACGCCCGAAAAGCGTACGCGGATCTATGACAGCGTTCGTACCATGCTGGCGAAGAAGCTTGCGGAGTATTCGCCGCCGCTGGCCGCCGAAGCCATAAGCACGCAGAAGCGATCCCTGGAAGATGCCATCTCGAGCGTCGAGCGCGACTATGCCAGGGCACTGCCGGCATCCGACCCACTGGCGGAGCTGGAGCACATCTTCTCCTCCATCGACCGCAACAAGAACCAGTCCAGTCATGTAAAGCCTTCCGCCACGCCTGCGCCGGCCTGGCAGCCGGCGAAACCCGTGCAGCCGGCGCCGACCGCCAGGACAGAGCCGAGCTGGCAGAGGCCCGCGCCGACACCGCCTGCAGGGCGTGCAGAAACCATCGACAAGCAAGCCGCGGAGCTGGACGCCGACGACGACAGCGCCGATGTCTTTGCCAATGACGAGCAGCCGGCGGCGGACACGTTCCAACGCCTGCGCCCCGCCGAGCGCAGGCGCAGCTATGGCGGGTTGATCGCGGCTGTCGTCGCGCTTCTGGTGGTCGCCGGCGGCGGCTATGGCATCTGGCTGAACAAGGATGCCTTTGGCTCGATGCTGGGCCTCGGCGGCGACACCAAGACGGTCTCGACCGAACCGCTGGTAAAGCCGGCGCCGGCCAAGCCCGCGGCCGATGCACCGGCACCGGCCGCTGCCGGCGAGGGAACGAAGTTCACCCAGCGCCTGTCGCCCGAAGGCGGTGAAACCGACCCCGGTCCCGCGGCCGGTCAAAGCGGCATCGGCGAGGGCGAGTCCGTCGCCGCGCTGACCACACCGCCCCCCCCGGCTCCAGCGCCACCTGCGGCTCCAGCGCCTGCGACCCCGCCGGCCGGCGACGCCGCAGCCACGGGCGCGCCCGCCACGCCGGCGCCCGACGCTTCCGCCACGCCACCGGCAACGCCGCCCGCCGATGGCGTCGCTCCGCCGGCCAATGGGGCAGCACCGGCTGATGCCGCCGCCACGCCGCCCGCTGCGCCGGCGGCCGCCGCTCCCGCGCCGACCGTTGCGGTCGGCCAGAAGGCGATCTTCTACGAGGAACGCACCTCGACCGCGCAAGGTTCGGCCGAACCCGGCAGCATCGTCTGGTCGCTGGTGCAGGAATCGCCCGGCGGCGACCTGCCGCCCGAGCCGGCGATCCGCGCCGAGGCGACCATTCCCGGCAAGGACATCCAGCTGCGCATGACCATCCGCCGCAATACCGACCAGACGCTGCCGGCCAGCCACATCATCGAGATGATCTTCCTGACGCCCGAGGGCTTTGACGGCGGTGGCGTCGACAACATCCTGCGCGTCGCCATGAAGAGTTCGGAACAGGATGCCGGCAGCCCGCTGATCGGGATTCCGGCCAAGATCGCCGACGGCTTCTTCCTGGTGGCGCTCAACGACACCAAGGCCGACGAGGACGCCAACATGACCTTGCTTCGAGGCCAGGACTGGATCGACGTGCCGGTGGTCTACAAGACCGGACGCCGGGCGCTGCTGACCATGGAAAAGGGCATTCCGGGCGAGAAGGTGTTCGACGAGGCGCTGAAGGCCTGGCAGGCCAAGACGGCAGGTTGACGGGCGGCAGTGGCGGCTGCCTTCGCTCAGAAGCCCTGGAACAGCATGTCGAGCGCGGCGACGATGTCGTCGTGATGTCTAGAAAGGTTTCCCTCTGGCATCCGCAATTCGGACGCGCTGAAGGCCGACACAAACTGTGTGACCATCACAAGATCTTTGCCGTTTATAGCGAAGGTCGGGTTCAGGCGGCGGCCAGGAAGCGGGGCAATCTCGGGCGGCATCAAAGGAACGACCACCCTCGTGCTCAGCCCTTCAAGCATATCTGACTGCACGTCGAGAAGATAACCGTCGCTCTCGGTACTCCGATAGAAATCGTAACGCGCCATCAGAACGGCCGGTGTTTAGCCAATGGCAGTCCGTTCTTTCGGACATATTCGTTGGAGCTTTCGATGGCTTCCCTGTTTTCTTCTTGCCATCGACGCGTTTTCTCCGCCGCAATCGCTTTCGCGATCCCTGCTTCGGCAGCGCGGGAGATGTTGATGCCCAACGCTTTGGCGTCCTTGATCAACTGAGAGTCAATGGACGTGTTGACAGAGGTCCGCTGAGTTTTTGGCGTCGATTGAAGCACGGAGATGCCTCCTTTCATGCGCACAATATACGCGCATAAAAGACCGCAGGCAATGCTACCCCTCCATCGCCTCACGCAGCATTTCCAGTTCCAGCCACTCTTCCTCGAGTGCGGCCAGCGTGGCGCGTTCCTTGTCGAGGGCGGCGATGGTCTTTTGGAACGAGGTCGGGTCGCGCTCGTAATAGGCGGGATCGGCGATGTTGTTTTCCAAACGCGAGATCGAGGCCATTACCGCCTCGATCTTCTTGGGCAGCGATTCCAGGGCGAATTTCTGCTTGAACGACAGTTTCTTCGACGGCCCTTTTGGCGCTGCCGGCTCGCTCTTGCCCGGCGCCGGCGCATCGCTGGCTTCGGCCTTGGCGCGCGCCTTGCGGTCGTCGAGCCGGGTGCCGCCGCGCTGCGCCAGCATGTCGGAATAGCCACCGGCATATTCGATCCAGCGGCCGCCTCCGTCCGGGGCGATGATGCTGGTGACGGTGCGGTCGAGGAAGTCGCGGTCGTGGCTGACCAGGATGACCGTGCCGGCAAAGCCGGCGACAAGTTCCTGCAACAGTTCCAGCGTCTCCATGTCGAGATCGTTGGTCGGCTCGTCGAGCACCAGAAGGTTGGCCGGCCGCGCCAGAACACGCGCCAGGAGCAGCCGCGCCCGTTCGCCGCCGGACAGCTCGCGCACCGGGGTGCGCGCCTGTTCCGGCTTGAACAGGAAATCCTTCATGTAGGACACGACATGGCGCTGCTCGCCATTGATGACGAGGTTTTCGCCGCGCCCGTCCGTGAGATACTGCGCCAGGGTCTCGGCCGGATCGACCGCCTCGCGCTCCTGGTCGAGCGTGGCGATTTCCAGATTGGTGCCGAGCCGCACCGAGCCGGCATCGGGCTTCATCTCGCCGGTAAGCATCTTCAACAGCGTCGTCTTGCCGGCGCCGTTCGGCCCGACAAGGCCGACGCGATCGCCGCGCTGGATGCGGGTCGAGAAGCCCTTGACCACGGTCAGGTCGCCAAAACTCTTCTCGATGTTCTTGGCCTCGATCACCAGCTTGCCGGATTCGGCGGCGTCGCTGGCCACCATGGTGGCCGAGCCCTCGGCGCCGCGATGGCCGCGAAAACGCTGGCGCATGGTCTGCAGTTCGCCCAGGCGGCGCATGTTGCGCTTGCGGCGAGCCGTCACGCCATAGCGCAGCCAATGCTCCTCGCGCACGATCTGGCGGCCGAGCTTGTGCTGTTCGCGCTCTTCCTCTTCCAGCACAAGGTCGCGCCATTCCTCGAAATGGCCAAAGCCCTTGTCGAGGCGGCGGGTCTGGCCACGGTCGAGCCAGACAGTGGCGCGCGAGACGCGTTCGAGGAAGCGACGGTCGTGCGAGATGACGATCAGCGCCGAAGACGTCCGGACGAGCTCCTCTTCCAGCCATTCGATGACCGACAAATCGAGATGGTTGGTCGGCTCGTCAAGCAGCAGAATATCGGGTTCGGGCGCCATGACGCGGGCAAGTGCTGCGCGGCGCGCCTCGCCACCGGAGAGATCGTTGGGGTTCTCCGTGCCGGCGAGGCCGAGATGCTCCATCAGATATGTGGCGCGGTAGGGATCGTCGGCAGGCCCAAGCCCGGCCTCGACATAGGCACGCACATTGGCAAAGCCGTCCATGTCGGGCATTTGCGGGAGATAGCGCACCGTTGCCGAAGGCTGGCGGAAGACCTCGCCGTCTTGCGGCTCGATCAGACCGGCGGCAATCTTCAGGAGCGTCGACTTGCCGGAGCCGTTGCGGCCGACGAGCGCGATCTTGTCACCGGCGGACGCCGTCAGTTCGGCGCCATCGAGCAGCGGCGTGCCGCCAAAGGTCAGTCTTATGCCGTCGAGGTTGAGAAGGGGCGGGGCCATGTCAGCTTTCAGGCAAGGGGTAGGGGTGGGCGAGCAGCAGCGCGCGGCCATGGCCGAGCGCGATTTCGAGGCCTCCCCCGGTCGTGTTGGACTTGACCTCGTTCGAGATGGTCAGCGACGAGCCGAACACGACCTCGACATGGTCGAGCGGCCACTTCGCGCCGGACACGGTGAGGCCCGAAAGATCGGAAAAGCCGAGCACCGAAAACAGCGTTCCGTCGGCATAGTCGAAGCCGGCCTTGCCAGGCAGCAGAGGGGCGCCTTCCTGCGCTCCGCTGGTCAACAGCACTTTTGTCCCGGCCTCGGCCAGCCGCAGGCTGAGCGCCAGATGGAGGAAGGCGTGGTCGGCGCGCTTGCCGCCGAAAGCGCCGGCCAGCACCAGGCTGGTGGCGCCGCGTTCCAATGCCGCCGCGATCGCCAGTTCGCCATCGGTCTTGTCCTTTTCGGGAGGAAACACCTCCCGCGGCACGGCGGCGAGATCGGCAGGCAGGTCCGCCGGCACGGAATCGAAATCGCCGACCCACAGCTCCGGCATCACGCCGAGCAGGCGGGCATGATCGATGCCGGCGTCGGCGGCGATGACGCGCGTGCCCGCGACCTGGCGGTCGAGCCGCGGCGTGCGGACGAGATCGCCGCCAAGCAGGATGGTGAATGTGCTCATATCCGCTGGCCCTTACCAGCCCCGCCGACGAAACGGAAGGCCGAGCGGCACCATCACTCTTTGTTGGAGCATGATCTTTTTCCGGAAACGGATTCCACTTTCCGGGATCATGCTCGGGCAAACTTCCACTTGCGTGGCACCTTGGCCGGGCCTATGTGTCGAAACGCTCTAACGGGGTGCCGGACGCGATCTTCGCGGACCGGCTGAGAGGCAGTCTCGCCAACCCGCTGAACCTGATCCGGTTTGTACCGGCGGAGGGATTAGACGCTTCGGACAGCCCGACGCCTCAATTCCTTTCAACACGAATGAAGGAGGCGCCGATGCGCATGTTTTTGTCCCGTCTTGTCCCAGCGCTGGGGCTTGCTGTTTCGCTGCTGGCAAGCTCTGCGTCCGCGCAGGAAAAACTCACGATCTATACCTATGAGAGTTTCACTGCCGACTGGGGTCCGGGGCCCCAGGTGAAGAAGGAATTCGAGGCCGAGTGCGGCTGCAGCGTCGACTTCGTCTCGGTGGCCGACGGCGTCGCGCTGCTCAACCGCGTCAAGCTCGAAGGTGCCTCGACCAAGGCCGATATCGTGCTTGGTCTCGACACCAACCTCACCGCGGAAGCCAAGGCTTCCGGCCTGTTTGTCCGACATGGCGCGGTGGCTGAAAACAACGTGCCGGGCGGCTGGAGCGACGACACTTTCGTGCCCTATGATTATGGTTATTTCGCCGTCGTCTACGACACCGAAAAGCTGAAGAGCCCACCGAAGAGCCTGAAGGAACTGGTCGAGGGCGATGCCGCCGACAAGATCGTCATCCAGGATCCGAGGACGTCGACGCCGGGCCTCGGCCTGCTGCTGTGGGTCAAGTCGGTCTATGGCGACAAGGCGCCGGAAGCCTGGGCGAAACTCAAGGGCAAAGTGCTGACGGTGACGCCGGGCTGGAGCGAGGCCTACGGCCTGTTCACCAAGGGCGAGGCGCCGATGGTGCTTTCCTATACGACGTCGCCGGCCTACCACATGGTGGCCGAGAACACCGGGCGCTACCAGGCGGCCTCGTTCGAGGAAGGCGAGTATCTGCAAATCGAGGTCGCCGGCATCACCACCACGGGCGCGAAGAATCCGCTGGCGGCGAAGTTCCTGGCCTTCATGACCGGGCCGAAATTCCAGGATGTCATTCCGGAGACCAACTGGATGTTCCCGGCCGGGAAAACCGACAAGCCGCTCAATCCGGCTTTTGATAGGCTGGTCAAGCCGGCGAAGACCTTGCTGTTCAGCCCGGAAGAGGTCGCGGCAAATCGCAAGGCCTGGGTGGATGAATGGCTGGCGGTGATGAGCAAGTAGGAATTCAGGATGGCGCTTGAACACCCCCCTCTGGCCTGCCGGCCATCTCCCCCGCAAGGGGGGAGATCAAGCGCTCGGAAGCTTTCGCCAACCTCCAACGCGGCGAGGATGGGGCGGGGAGCGAAGCTGCTAATCTCCCCGCTTGCGGGGGAGATGTCCGGCAGGACAGAGGGGGGTGGGCGGGAACTCGACCTCCGTGAAATATTTCCGTCAGCAGCCAACATGCGATGTAGGGTTGGATAGCACGAAATGCGTGCGCACTATCCCTCTGATCCCCGCATCACGGCCGGCATTGTCGCGCTTGCGGCAATCGCGCTGCTGATCGGTGGCGCCTTCGCCGGCCTTATCCGCGAAGGCGCGCACGACCTTTCCGGCGCCGCGTCCGCCTTTGACCTCTATCTCCTGCGCGTTGTCCGCTTCACGCTCTGGCAGGCTGCGCTCTCGATGCTGCTTTCCGTCGTACCGGCGCTGTTCGTCGCCCGCGCGCTGTCGCGGCATCCGCGCTTCTTCGGACGCGGCTTCATCCTGCAGCTGTTTACTGTGCCCCTTGCCTTGCCGGCGATTGTCGCAGCGCTGGGCATACTGGCGCTCTATGGCCGCGCCGGTTATTTCGCCGCGATCGGTGGCCAGAGCTGGCCCGACATCTATGGGCTGCCGGGCATCCTCGTCGCCCACGTCTTCTTCAACCTGCCGCTGGCCACCCGGCTGTTCCTCGAAGCGCTGGGCACGGTGCCGGCCGATCAATGGCGGCTGGCGAGCCAGCTCGGCATGGGGGCGAGGCCAGCCTTCCGGCTGATCGAGTGGCCGGTGCTGCGCGCCGCGCTGCCGGGCGTCGCGGGGCTTGTCTTCATGCTTTGCATCACCTCCTTCACCATCGTCCTGATCCTCGGCGGCGGGCCGGCGGCGACGACGCTGGAAGTCGCCATCTATCAGGCACTGCGTTTCGACTTCGATCCGGCGCGGGCGGTGACGCTGACGGTGCTGCAGATCGCGCTGACTTTTGCCGTCATGCCGGCGCTGACGCGGCTCGGCGCCAATGTGACCGGCGACGCCAATTTGCCTGTCGCGCCGCGCCGCTATCACTTGGCCGGCAAAGCAGAAACAGCGTTCAACGCCGTCCTGATCGTGCTCGCCTTGCTGTTCGTCGCCGGACCAATGGCGGCCACCGTCGCGTCCGGCCTCGACGCCGATCTCGGCCGGCTGGCGGGCGAGAGTGCCGTGCGTCAGGCGACCCTGACCAGCGCCGGTCTCGCCCTCTCGGCGGCGCTACTTTCGGTGGCGCTGTCGCTGTCGCTGATCATGGCTCGGCGGGCACTGTCGCTGCGCCGCCGGTCCAGTGCCCGTTCATTGCTCGAACATGCCACCGACACCGGCGCCGGCTTCGTCCTCGTCGTGCCGCCCATTGTCATCGGCGCCGGCTGGTTTCTCCTGCTGCGCACGGTCAGCGATGTCTTTGCCATCGCGCCGGTCATGGTCGTCACCGTCAATGCGGTGATGGCGATGCCCTTTGCCATCCGCGCGATGCGCCCGGCCTATGATGCGGCGAGCGAGCGCCACGAAAAGCTGTGCGCGCAGCTCGGCATTGCGGGCTGGAACCGGCTGCTTCTGGTCGACTGGCCATCGCTCCGGCGGCCGCTGGCCACCGGCTTTGCCTTCGCCATGGCGCTGTCGCTCGGCGATCTCGGCGTCATCGCGCTGTTCGGCAGCGATTCGGTGCAGACCTTGCCCTATCTCCTGCTGGCGCGCATGGGCAGCTATCGCACGGCCGATGCTGCCGGGCTGGCTTTGCTGCTCGGGGCGGTCTGCCTTGCATTGGTGGTCGCGGCAGACTGGCTGGGACGGGGAGAGAGATCGTGACGTCCGCTGTGGAGAAAGGCACGACTGTCCGGCTGGACAAGGTCTCGTTCAGCTATGGCGAAACGTCATTCCTGTTCGATGTCGAATTCCATACATCTAAGATCACCGCCATCATGGGGGCAAGTGGTTCGGGCAAATCGACCTTGCTCAATCTGGTGGCTGGTTTCGAGACGCCGGAGTCCGGTCGCGTGCTGATCGGCGCCGCCGATGTCGGCGCCAAGCCGCCTTCGGCGCGGCCGGTGTCGATGGTATTCCAGGAAAACAATCTGTTTGCTCATCTCTCGGTGGAGAAGAATGTCGGGCTCGGCCGCTCGCCATCGCTCAACCTGACCGACGCCGATCGCGCCGCAATCGCCGAGGCGCTTGACCGCGTCGGCCTGGCCGGCAAGGAAATGCGCCTGCCGCGCGAACTCTCCGGCGGCGAAAGGCAGCGCGTGGCGCTCGCCCGCGTTCTGGTGCGCGACCGGCCGGTGCTGCTGCTCGACGAGCCGTTCGCTTCGCTCGGGCCAGCACTGCGCGACGACATGCTCGACCTGGTGGCCGGCGTTCATGCCGAGCGGGCGATGACGGTGCTGTTCGTCACGCATCAGCCGGAAGACGCTCGCCGTATCGGCGAGCAGATGGTTTTTCTGGACAATGGCAGGGTTGCCGCGACGGGACCTGCCGCCGATTTTTTCGACGGCACTGGCCCTGAAGCGTTTCGGCGCTATATCGGCGCAAGTTCGGGCGGATCACGCGATATTGCCCGGAAGCGGACATAATTTACGACCAAACCGGCTACAGGTGATGTGGCGCTTGCTTGCCATGGTCCAGTCGATGTGGCTAGGTCCGCTTAGTACTGGTCCGGCACGAGCCGTGATTTGCCCCTACAGCGCCGCACCCGGCCGGATGCGTAAACGCTGTAGGTTTTTTGATGTGTGCAGGATTGCCAACGAAACCGATTTTTCGCTGGCGCGGACCCCGGTCCAAATCATGCGCCGAGAGCTGAAGGAACGCCGTGCTGCCGACCGGCACTGACACTTTGAAACGCAGACCGCTGGTGCGCTTCCTCGCGCTGGCCGGCCTTGCCGTGGCGCTGGCCAGCTGCCAGATGTTCACGCCTCCCGAAGTGCAGGAATCCGGCTTCCAGCCTTCCGACAAGCCGATCACGGTCGACAATGTCGCCGCCAACAGCAAGCTTGCCGAACTGGCGAAGGCACAGCATCCGCGCATCCTTGCCACCTATGGCGGCGAATATTCCGATCCCAAGCTCGAGCGCATGGTGGCCAAGGTTGTCGGCAGCCTGACCGTGGTGTCGGCCAATCCGACCCAGACCTATCGCATCACCATCCTCAATTCGCCCAACGTCAACGCTTTCGCGCTGCCGGGTGGCTATCTCTACGTCACCCGCGGCCTGCTGGCGCTGGCCAATGATTCGGCCGAACTCGCCGCCGTCATCGCGCATGAGATGGGCCACGTCACCGCCAATCACGGTCTGCAGCGACAGCAGCTCGAGGCCGAGGAAGGCCTGGCGACCAAGGTGGTCTCCGATGTGCTGGGCGACAGCCCGACCGCCAAGCAGGCATTGATCCGCGGCAAGCTGAGGCTGGCGCAGTTCTCGCGCAACCAGGAGCTGGAGGCAGACGCCATCGGCATCAAGTCGATCGGCGAGGCGGGTTACGATCCCTATGCCGCCGGGCGTTTCCTGCAGTCGATGTCGGCCTACACCGATTTCCGCTCGATCAGCGGCGCCACCGACGCCAGCCTCGACTTCCTGGCCACGCACCCCAACACGCCGCAGCGAATTGATCTGGCGCAGCGCCACGCCCGCCAGTTCGGCGCGCCGGGCATCGGCACCCGCGACCGCGATTCCTTCCTGGCCGGGATAGACGGCCTGCTCTATGGCGACACGCCGGAAGAGGGCTATGTGCGCGGCCAGACCTTCCTGCATCCGGGCCTCGGCGTTTCGTTCACGGTGCCCGACGGCTTCATCATCGACAATTCGGCGGCGGCGGTGACGGCGACCGGTCCCGGCGACATGGCGATCCGCTTCGACGGTGTGTCGATCGACAAGGATCGTGCGCTGACCGACTACATCAGAAGCGGCTGGGTGGCCGGTCTCGACGAGACCAGTGTGCGCCAGGAGACGATCGACGGCAACCAGGCGGCGACCGCGCACGCCGGCGCCGATGGCTGGCAGTTCGACATTGCGGTGATCCGCGCCGGCGGTCAGGTCTACCGGCTTTTGACAGCGGCCCCCTCGGCCAGCACGACACTCGATCCGGTGGCACGCTCGGTCAGCGGTTCGTTCCGCGTGCTCAGCCCCGCCGAGAAGGCGGCACTGAAGCCGCTGCATATCCGCGTCGTCACGGTACAGGCCGGGCAGACGATGGGCACACTTTCGGCGCAGATGGTCGGCGTCGACCGCAAGCTCGATCTGTTCCGCGTGCTCAACGCGATGTCGCCGGGCGCCTCGGTTTCGGCCGGCGACAAGGTCAAGATCGTCACGGACAGATAGCGCCGGTCTTCGTCAGAAACCCCAGCCTTCGTAGTGCTTTTTTCTGAGATAACTTTTCTGAGATAACTCGGGGTACCCCGTTCCTGGCAATCTCAGGCCGCCATGAACTCCGGATTCTGCTTCACCAGCGCGAGCTTGAGCTTTTCCATGGCGCGGGCCTCGATCTGCCGGACACGCTCCTTGGAAATGCCGAGCGTCTCGCCAAGCGCCTCAAGCGTCGCACCTTCGTCGCTCAGCCGACGCTCCTCGATGATCCTGAGTTCGCGGGCATTGAGCGCGCGGAGCGCCGTCTTCAGCCACATCAGGCGCCGTTCGACGTCGATGGTGTCGCCGGCGACCTCGTCAGGCAATGGATCGTCCGAAATCAGGAAGTCCATCCGCTCGGTGGTACCGGCCTCATCGGCGAGCGGTGCGTTGAGCGAAGAGTCAGGTGCTGAAAGCCTGGAATCCATCTTCTCGACATCGGCCTCGGAGACGCCGAGGGCTACCGAGACTTCGCGGTAGAGCGTGGCGTTGGAGATCGGCTCGGCGCCATTGGCAAGACGGGCGCGCAGGCGCCGCAGGTTGAAGAACAGCGCCTTTTGCGCCGAAGAGGTGCCGCCGCGAACGATCGACCAGTTGCGCAGGATGTAGTCCTGCATCGAAGCGCGGATCCACCATGTCGCATAGGTCGAGAAGCGCACCTCGCGCTCCGGCTCGAAACGCGCGGCTGCTTCCAGCAGCCCGACATGGCCCTCCTGGACCAGATCGCCGAGCGGCAGGCCGTAATGTCGGAATTTCGAAGCCATGGAGATGACCAGCCGCATATGGGCGACGGTAATCTGATGCAGCGCCTGCTGATCCTGGTCTTCCTTCCAGCGCAAGGCGAGAACATGTTCCTCATCGCGCTCGAGGTAAGGGGCTTTCATTGCCGTGCGGACCATGGTCCGTCCTGCCGTGTCTTCGATCATGCCGCGCTCCTGCTCCCGGACATTTTCGGACGGCCTGGCGGCCGTTATCTCTGTTTGACGCAATTCCGAAGGAAACCGCTTTCCCACTTTCGTGGAATTGCTTCGGGCCTAGCGCAGCCAAGGGTTCTTGAAATGGAAACGCGGCGCCCTACAACAAGCCATGAACGTGCCATACCGGGGATTGGTTCCGCCGCCGAGGGCGGTTGTTTTGTGCGGTCCGACAGGGCGCATCGACACCGCAGATCGGGACTATTGGCACGGATCCGAGCTGCTTTGAGAATCTGATTTCTGGATCGCCGTTTTTTTGAAATCTGGTTCCTTATTATGCTGCGCTGTATCTGTCAGTTTCCGGCTCTCACAAGCGCCGGACACCGGCCAAGGACGGGATCACATAGAAATGAAATGGCTCAATTCGCTCATCGTCGCCGGAACGCTGCAGGTTCTGGCTGTTACATCAGGCCATGCCGGCGCCAATCTTGACCAGATCAAGCAGGCCGGCACCCTCAAGGTCGGCACCGAAGGCACCTATGCACCCTTCACCTATCATGATGCTTCCGGCGCGCTGGTCGGCTTCGATGTCGAGATCGCCAAGGCGATCGGCGACAAGCTCGGCGTCAAGGTCGAGTTCCTCGAAGGCAAATGGGACGGGCTGATCGCCGGCCTCGACGCCAACCGCTACGACGCCGTGATCAACGAGGTCGGCATCACCGACGCGCGCAAGGCCAAGTACGATTTCTCCGATCCTTACATCGCCTCCAAGGCCGTGCTGATCGTGCGCGGCGACAATACCGACATCAAGACCTTCGCCGACCTAAAGGGCAAGAAGTCGGCACAGTCGTTGACATCGAATTTCGGCAAGCTCGCCGAGACCAACGGCGCCGAACTTGTCGGCACCGACGGCTTCGACCAGTCGATCCAGCTGCTGCTCACCGGCCGCGCCGACGCCACCATCAATGACAGCCTGTCTTTCCTCGACTTCAAGAAGCACAAGCCGGACGCCAATGTGAAGATCGCCGCGCAGGAAGAGAACGCCGACTATTCCGGCGTCATCGTGCGCAAGGGTGATCCGGAGCTGGTCGCGGCGATCAACAAGGCGCTGGCCGACATCAAGGCCGACGGCACCTACAAGAAGATCGCCGATACCTATTTCGGCCAGGATGTCTCGCAGTAAAGACCATCTCCCGGCGGTTTGCCGGCAATGACAAATAGCGGCGGGCCGTCTTTGACGGCTCGCCGTTATTCGCATGATATGAGAAGCACACAATCGCACTGCCGTCACCGCGGCGGTCTGTGAGGGAGGAGCCGCTCGTGCCGCACTGGCTACACCTGATGCTGGACTCGTTGCCGACACTGCTGTGGGCGGCGTTGATCTTCACCGTACCGCTGACATTGCTATCGTTCGCACTCGGCCTGTTCGTCGGCCTGGTTGTCGCCCTGGTGCGGCTGTTCGGCCCCAAGCCTCTGGTTGCCGTGGTCCGCTTCTATGTCTGGATCTTTCGCGGCACGCCGCTTCTGGTGCAGCTGTTCCTGATCTTTTACGGCCTGCCTTCGGTCGGCATATTGCTGGATGCTTTTACGGCGGCGCTGATTGGCTTCACCCTCAACATAGGCGCCTACAGTTCGGAAATTATCCGCGCCGTGATCGGCTCGGTGCCGAAGGGCCAGTGGGAAGCGGCCTATTCGATCGGCATGACCTGGAGCCAGGCGATGCGGCGCACCATCCTGCCGCAAGCCGGCCGCGTCGCCGTGCCGCCGCTGTCCAACACCTTCATCTCGCTGGTCAAGGATACGTCGCTGGCCGCCGCCATCACCGTGCCGGAGATGTTCCAGGCGGCGCAGCGCATCGTCGCCACCACCTATGAACCGCTGATCCTCTATGTCGAGGCGGCGATCCTTTATCTGGCGATGAGCTCGGTGCTTTCGGCCTTGCAGACGCGGCTGGAGGAGCGGCTCAACCGCTATGGCGGCTTCCTGGAGGCGCGCTCATGATCGGCCTCACCGATATCGAAAAGCGCTTCGGCGACAATCTGGTGCTGAAGGGCGTGACGGTCACCATTGCCGAAGGCAGCGTCACCGCGCTTGTCGGTCCCTCCGGCGGTGGCAAGAGCACTCTGCTGCGCTGCATCAACCTGTTGGAGATCCCGACCTCGGGCATGGTGCGCATCGGCGACGAGACGCTGGAATTCCGTCCCGGCATCAAGATCCCCAGCCGCGACATCCAGCGCCTGCGGCTGCAGACCGGCATGGTGTTCCAGAACTTCCAGCTGTTCCCGCATCGCACCGCGATCGAGAACGTCATGGAAGGCCTGGTGACGGTGCTGAAATGGCCGACGGCAAAGGCGCGCGAGCGGGCACTGGCGCTGCTCGAGAAGGTCGGCATGGCGCACAAGGCGGACGATTGGCCGGCAACGCTGTCGGGCGGCCAGCAGCAGCGTGTGGCGATCGCCCGCGCCCTGGCGCCGTCGCCGAAAGTGCTGCTCTGCGACGAGCCGACCTCGGCGCTCGATCCGGAACTGGCGCAGGAAGTGGTCGACGTGCTGGGAAAGCTCGCCAGCGAAGGCACCACCATGGTGATGGCCACGCACGACCTTCGCCTTGCCTCCAAGATCGCGCAGGAGGTGGTGTTCCTCGATGCTGGTGTCGTCGTCGAGAAGGGGCCGTCCACCGTGGTGTTCAGCAATCCGGAGCGGGAACGGACCAAGCGTTTTATTGCGACGCTGAAGCAGGAGGCGGAGAAGGAAGCCGGCGGCTGAGCCTTCTACGTTCCCCTTGTGGGGAGTGTCGGACGGAAGGTCCGGGTGCGGTCTGGTGTCGTCCCCATCCTCGCTGCTTCGCAGCGACCCTGCCTGGGCGAGCCACGGGTCTCGCCCGTCCTTGGAAAACAAAAACCCGGCACAAGGCCGGGTTTTTCATGATTTCGACGGTGAAAGCGATCAGGCAGCTTCTTCCTGCTCGGCTTCCTCATTGTCGGCCTTGGCGCCGCGCTTCGGGCCCTTGTTGAGGTTGACCTCGATCAGGCGCACGGCTTCGGTTTCCGACATGCGGTTGACTGCCGCGATCTCGCGCGCCATGCGGTCGAGTGCCGCCTCATAGAGCTGACGCTCGGAATAGGACTGTTCCGGCTGGTTGTCGGCACGGTAGAGGTCGCGCACGACTTCCGAGATCGAGATCAGGTCGCCCGAATTGATCTTGGCATCATACTCCTGCGCACGGCGCGACCACATGGTGCGCTTGACGCGGGCGCGGCCCTGCACGACCTTCAGCGCGCGCTCGACATAATCCTCTTCCGACAGCTTGCGCATGCCGATGGAGGTCGCCTTGGCGACCGGAACCTTCAGGCGCATCTTGTCCTTCTGGAAGTCGATGACGAACAGTTCCAGCTTGTGGCCCGCAACTTCCTGCTCGTCGATCGAGACGATCTGGCCGACGCCGTGTGCCGGATAGACGATGTACTCGCCGGTCTTGAAACCGTGGCGTGCCGAGGTGGACTTCTTCTGCGGGGTGATCGTTGCCATTACGCCCTGAACTCCTTGTTGTGGCACCGGCGGCCTGCCGGTCCGAACGCATGCGACCGGGGACACCGATCGTTAGCCGCACAACAGATGAACCCATCGGAAAAAGCCGGGACCGGCAAACCGCATACATAGCGACTGCCTGGCCCAGATCGCTCTGGTCCGATTGGGGATTTCACCTTTCAGTGATTTGGGGCGCTTGCGCCATAAATCGACGTTGTGTCACCGGCATGTTTCAACTGGTGTAGCACAAAAAGTCGGAAGAATCAAGGTTTTGCTGCAAACGCGAAGGTCGAGCGACATCGCCGCCCGTCAAGGCAGTTAATGTATGAGGCGCGTTACGCAGCGTTATGACGATCCAATAGGCCGCACTTTTTTGCTTTGCGCATCACCCTTTCCGAAATCGATTCCGATTCCAGGGTCATGCGCTCAGTCACCTTCGCCGGGCTCAGCGGAGAAATATTTCTCGAACTTGCCGGCCTCGCCGTCGAAGCTCTTGGCATCTGCCGGAGGCTCCTTCTTGGCGGTGATGTTGGGCCATTTCTCGGCGTATTCGGTGTTGACCTGCAGCCATTTGTCGAGGCCCGGCTCGGTGTCGGGCTTGATTGCATCGGCCGGGCATTCCGGTTCGCAGACGCCGCAGTCGATGCACTCGTCGGGATGTATGACAAGCATGTTCTCGCCCTCGTAAAAGCAGTCGACCGGACAGACCTCGATGCAGTCCATGTATTTGCATTTGATGCAGTTGTCGGTCACGACATAGGTCATTGGTCGGCTCCGGGACGTCCCGTTCTTGCTAGGGCGATGTGCGTCCAATTGGACGCATAAAGTACGCTCTGACACTTTGAATCTGCGCATCGTGCTTTCCGAAAATCGATCTCCGATTTTCGGGCCGATGCGGCGGCTTTTTTGGTGAGGTAACGCCTTTGCCTGCCGCTTGCAAGGGCAGCCATTGCCGGCGGGGCCGGCGTGTCCGGAATGAAATTCCAGATCGTCGCCATGGCGCAGACGGCCAAGGCTTCAGTCTTCGCCGAACAGCCGGTCGGTTTGCCTGCGCTCTTTCTTGGTCGGCCGGCCGCTGCCGGCGTCGCGCAGCGCCGGAATGGCATCGGCAACAGCCTCGCCTTTCGGCGCCGGCGGCGGGGACATGTCCTCGTAGAGCGTGCGCGCTTCCTCGGCCGGACCGCGCCGCACGCCGGTGCCAAGCACCTTCCAAATGAAAATACGGCGCTCGTGCGTAATGGTCAAAACGTCGCCAGGCTGGACCAGATCGGAGGCCTGCGCTGCTTTGTCGCTGTTGATGCGGACGCGTCCGGCGACAACCAGCTTGGCCGCCAGCGAGCGCGATTTTATCGCGCGCGAAAAGAACAGCCACTTGTCGATGCGCTGACGACCTTCAGCAACCATCGCAGCGAACCTGGGGCTTATTTCTTCAGCTGGTCGCGCAAGGCGGCGAGCTTGGCGAAGGGCGAGTCCGGATCGAAGCGCGCAGGGCGTTCCTCGCGTGGCTTGGCTTGGAAAGCCGGCTTGGCGCCTTGCGGTCCGCCTTTGCCTTCCGGCCTGCCGCCTTTCCAGTCAGGCCGGCCCTCGCGCGGACGCTCGCCTTGCGGCTTGCCGTCGCGGCGCTGTTCGCCCTCGGCCTGCGGCTTGGGCTTGAACTTCGAACGGTCGAAGCGTGGCTTGGCGGCACCGTCGCGCTGGTCGCGCCGGCCCTGATAGGCCGGCCGTTCGCCCGGTGCCGGCTGTCCGCCGGCAGCGTCGGCCGGCGCATCGGCGCGGCCAGCCTGGCCGTTACGCGGGCGATTGTCCCGGCCTTGACGATGGCGCGGGCGCTGCTCGAAACGACCCTGCCGCCACAGCAAGATGGGCTTTGGCGCTTCGGCCTCGGGGACAGGCTCAGCGCTTCCACCCTCCCACTCGTGGGGAGGGTCGGCGCGCAGCGCCGGGGTGGGGGCAGCGCCGGCGTCGGCGGTTGCGCCTGAAGTGTCTGCTGTGTCTGCACCTGCTTCGTTAACGCTGTCACCCCCACCCGCGTCGCTTCGCGCCGCGACCTCCCCCATCGAGGGGGAGGTAAGGGCGTCGGCGTTTTCGGCGACGGTGGCGTCGGCGCTTTCGGGGACGGTGTCGTCAGCTTCTGCAACAGCCGGAGCTTCTTCCGCGATTTCTATGGGAGCTTCGACCTGTTCTTCCGCGACGGGCTCCGCCGTTGCTTCCTCGATGGCTGGAGCTTCGGCGGTGGCTTCAACGGCCGCAGTTGGCTCCGAACCCTCGGGAGGCGCGCCCGGCTGAGCGTCCGCAGCAACGGCCGCTGCGACTTCGGCGACGGGCTCCTCAGCCGTAATCTCGGTGGCTGCATCCGGCTCCGACCCAACGGCCGGCGCCTCAGCGACGGCTTCACTTGCCACGGCTTCCGCCGCCTGAGCCTGCTCGGCCTTTGCTGCGGCTTCCGCCAGCTTGGCCGCAGCCGCTTGCCGCGCGGCATTGTCCTGCGCTTCGAGCCGCGCCTTCACCTCTGCCGGCGGCTTCGGCTCGGCGCGATAGCCGAGACCTTTCAGGATCTCTTCCATGTCGTCGGCGGTGGCGCCGAGGATGGACATCATCGGCGGCGTCACCATGAAGGACTGGCCGTCATAAGCGCCGTCGGGGCGCTGTCCCAGACCGGGCTTCCAGTTGGTCGCAGGCCGGATCAGGTCGGCCAGCCGTTCCAGAATGTCGATGCGCACGGCGCGGCGCCCGAGATTGCGGTAGCCGGCGAGCCTGTAGAAGCTCTTGTCGAAGGCCGGGTCGATGACCACCGATGTGCGGCCGGAAGCCAGGGCGTGCACCACGTCGCCAAAGCCGGGCTTGTCCTTGCCGTCGTTCTTCAGCGCCCACAACAGCGTGATCAGTCCGGCGGGCGCCGGCTTGATCAGCGCCGGCACGAAGACATGGTAGGCGCCGAAGCGCACACCGAGCCGGCGCAAGGCGGCGCGACCCTCCTGGTCGAGCGACTTCATTTCCTCGGCGATGTCGCGGCGGTTGATGAGGCCGAAATGCTCGACGAGCTGGAAGGCGATGCCACGGCCGATGCCGGCGATCTGCTCGGCATTCTTCAAGTCGACCAGCGGCTTCAGCAAGGATTCGATCTGGAAATTGACGAAGCGCTCGGCGCGCGCGGCGACCTTGTCGCGGGCGGGACCAGTCAACTGCTCGTCGGCCAAAAGCACCAGGCGCGGCTTCAGCGCGTCCTCGCCGGCAACCAGCGTGCCGATCGGCGCGCCGATCCAGCGCAGCGTGCCGTCGGAGCCGAGCGCAAGGTCGCCATTGGCGCAGGCGCCGAAGCGTTCGGCACGTGCCTCGAACTCGGCGGCCAGCGCTTTTTGCGCTGCCGTGCGCACGGCCTTGGCGTCTTCGCCGCCGGCGCTCTGGTCGGCGGTGAAGCGGAACCCTTGCAACTCGCCGACATGATGGCCTTCGACAAGGACGGTTCCGGTAGGACTGATTTCGGCTTCAGGCATTGTATTTTCTCTAAGGCGCCGCATGAGGACGGAAGTCCTGCGGTCTACAAACCGTTTCGTCAACCGCTCATGCAGCGCATCCGACAATCTGTCTTCGATTTCGCGCGTCTTTTCCCGCCAGTGTGCCTGATCGGCCAGCCAGCCCGGCCGGTTGGACACGAATGTCCAGGTGCGGATCTGCGCAATGCGGTGCGACAGCGTGTCGATGTCCCCCTCGGTCGTATCGGCGCGGCGCACCTGCTCGGCCATGTAGTTCTCGTCGACATGGCCGTGTTTGGCGAGGTCGGTGTAGATAGAAGCGATCAGGTCGGAGTGCTGGGCCGGCGCGATCTTGCGGTAGTCCGGCAACGCGCAGGCTTCCCACAGCAGCGCGACGCGCTTGGCATTGGTAGCCAGCGCGCGGATGTCCTCGTCGCGGGAGAGATGTTCGAGCGCCTGCGCATCGACCGCCGGCAGCGCGCGCGTCAGGCCTTCGACCGGCGCGTTGGCCTCGATCGAGCGCTTCAGCGCGTCGAGGCTGGCGAAGTCGAAATGCGCGGTGCGCCATTGCAGCACCTTCACCGGATCGAACTCGTGCCCCTCGATGCGCTTGACCAGTTCCTCGTCCAGCGGATCGACCTGGCCGGTGACGCCGAAGGTGCCGTCGCGCAGATGCCGGCCGGCGCGGCCGGCGATCTGGCCGAGCTCGGCCGCCGTCAGGTTGCGGTACTGGTAGCCGTCGAATTTGCGGTTCTGGGCGAAGGCGACATGATCGAGATCAAGGTTGAGCCCCATGCCGATGGCGTCGGTGGCGACGAGATAGTCGACGTCGCCTGCCTGGAACATTGCCACCTGGGCGTTGCGGGTGCGGGGCGACAGCGCGCCGAGCACGACCGCCGCTCCTCCTTGCTGGCGGCGGATCAGCTCAGCGATGGCATAGACCTCGTCGGCGGAGAAAGCGACGATCGCCGTACGCCGCGGCAGGCGGGTCAATTTCTTCGAGCCGGCATAGGCCAGGTGCGACAGGCGAGGGCGCGTCACCACCGAGACGCCTCTCAGCAGCTTTTGCAGGATGCCATGCATGGTGGCCGCGCCGAGCAGCAGCGTTTCCTGGCGGCCGCGCAGGTGCAGGATACGGTCGGTGAAGATGTGGCCGCGCTCGAGGTCGCCGGCGAGTTGCACCTCGTCGATGGCGACGAAGGCAACGTCGGTCTCGCGCGGCATGGCTTCGACGGTGCAGACCGAATATTTCGCGCCGGGCGGCTGGATTTTTTCCTCGCCGGTGATGAGCGCCACCTTGTGGGCGCCGACCTTTTCGCAGACGCGGGCATAGACCTCGCGCGCCAGAAGGCGGAGCGGCAGGCCGATAATGCCGCTCTCATGCGCCACCATGCGCTCGATGGCGAGATGGGTCTTGCCGGTGTTGGTCGGACCCAGCACGGCAGTCACGTCGCGGCCCGACAGGATCAGCGGCTCGGTGTGTTTCGGCTGGATGTTCATCGGCCTGGAGATGAGGCTTTCTGCATCGTGTTGTCGGGAGCGCGCCTCGCATGGCGCGTATGACAGGCGACACATAGGGATTTCAGGCGCGAAGCGAAAGCGGAATGTTCCGGCCGGCAGTCCCACGGTTCGTCGTTGAGGTCTCAATTAACAGTTGGAACGAGTCTGGAACGAATCGGCGACGAATCAGTGACTCCGGCAGATTCAGCTTTTGTTCACGGCTACATGTGGATTTTGCGAGCCTGAGTCTCACCATATGCTGAATCGCGGAAACTGGCCCGATTCCTGCAAGGCGACCATTGGCGTTAACCTTTGCCGGCGGGGCATCGTCGTGATCCGATACGCCTCGGCTAACATTGTGAAATTGTTGAATTTTCTTAATCGGCCTTAACCAGTTTCCGGTGGTTCCCGGCCTTGGTCGTTAACGTTCCGCTCAAAGCCGGAACGAATCGGTGACGAATCAGCGATCGCGGGATTTTCCTGGTTTGTTCACCCCAACATCTTGTGTTATCCACAGCTTGTCCACCGAGAATTCACAGCTTGCGAACCGGGTTTTGCACAGGGCGCCTAAAAATCGTTAATCTTTGCGTGCCGGAACGGGTCAATGTCTCGCGCGCGGCCCGGGGAACATCGCCGCCCGGCGATGAAAAACGGGCCATAAGGCGGCCCGTCCTACCGGGCGAAATTGCTGTCGTTCAGGCGAAGTACTGGCCGCCATTGGCTGTGATGGTCGAACCGGTGATGAAGCCGGCGTCTTCGGACGCGAGGAAGACGACGCAACGCGCGATCTCTTCCGGTTCGCCGAGGCGGCCGACCGGGATCTGCGGGATGATGCGTTCATTCAGCACCTTCTCGTCGATCGCCTTGACCATCTCGGTGGCTATGTAGCCGGGGCAGATGACATTGACTGTGATGCCCGCGCGCGCGCCCTCCTGCGCCAGCGCCTTCGAGAAGCCGATGTCGCCGGCCTTTGCGGCGGAATAGTTGACCTGGCCGGCCTGGCCTTTCTGGCCGTTGATGGAGGAGATGGTGATGACGCGGCCGAATTTGCGGTCGCGCATGCCGCCCCACAGCGGATGCGTCATGTTGAAGACGCCAGACAGATTGGTGTCGATGACTTCCTTCCACTGCTCGCGCGTCAGCTTGTGGAACATGGCGTCGCGGGTAATGCCGGCATTGTTGACCAGCACCGAGACCGGGCCGAGATCGGCCTCGACCTGTTTGATTCCGGCGGCACAGGCGTCGTAGTCGGCGACCGACCATTTGTAGGCCTTGATGCCGGTTTGTGCGCTGAACTTCCCCGCTGCCTCGTCATTGCCGGCATAGTTGGCGGCAACGGTGTAACCGGCATTCTTCAGGCCGATCGATATGGCGGCGCCGATGCCGCGCGATCCACCGGTGACGAGCGCTACTTTGGTCATTGAAAGTTCTTCCTCCCTTTGGTCGGAAGAAGGGAATAGGGAGTAGGGAATAGCGAGTAGGGATCGATATCCCGCCGCGCTGCTCCTTCTTCCCTATTCACTACTCCCTATTCACTACTCACTTCTTGTTCACAGCGCTTCCACGCACAGAGCGACGCCCATGCCGCCGCCGATGCACAGCGTGGCAAGGCCCTTCTTGGCGCCGCGGCGGCGCATCTCGAAAACCAGCGTGTTGAAGACGCGGGCGCCCGACGCGCCGATCGGATGGCCGATGGCGATGGCGCCGCCATTGACGTTGACGATCGACGTATCCCAGCCCATGCCCTTGTTGACGGCGCAGGCCTGCGCGGCGAAGGCTTCATTGGCCTCGACAAGGTCGAGGTCCTTGACCGACCAGCCGGCCTTCTCGAGCGCCCGCTTCGAGGCGGGAATAGGTCCGGTTCCCATGATCGCCGGATCGACGCCGGCCGTCGCCCAGGATGCGATGCGCACCAGCGGGGTGATGCCGCGCCTTGTGGCTTCAGCCTCGCTCATCAGCAGCGCGCCGGCGGCGCCGTCATTGATGCCCGACGCGTTCGCGGCGGTCACGGTGCCGTCCTTGTCGAAAGCCGGCTTCAGCTTGGACATGGCGTCGATGGTGGCGCCGTGGCGGATGTACTCGTCCTGGTCGACGACAGTGTCGCCCTTCCTGCCCTTGATCGTGAAGGCGACGATCTCGTCCTTGAACTTGCCGGCCTTCTGCGCGGCCTCGGCCTTGTTTTGCGAGGCCAGCGCAAACTGGTCCTGGTCGTCGCGGGTGATCTGGAACTGGCGGGCGACGTTCTCGGCGGTGTTGCCCATGTGGTAGCCATTGAAGGCGTCCCACAACCCGTCCTTGATCATGGTGTCGATCATCTTGTAGTCGCCCATCTTGACGCCGGCGCGCAGGTGCTCGGCATGCGGCGACAGCGACATCGATTCCTGGCCGCCGGCGATGATCACCGTGGCGTCGCCGGCGGCGATCTGCTGCATGCCGAGCGCGATGGCGCGCAGGCCAGAGCCGCAAACCTGGTTGAGCCCCCAGGCGGTGGTCTCCTTGGGCAGGCCGGCATTGATCGACGCCTGGCGGGCGGGGTTCTGGCCCTGCGCGGCGGTCAGCACCTGGCCGAGAATGACCTCGTCGACTTCGCCCGGCTCGACGTCGGCGCGCGCCAAAAGCTCCCTGATCACGACGGCGCCAAGTTCATGCGCCGGGGTGGCGGCGAAGGCGCCGTTGAAGGAGCCGACAGCCGTGCGTGCGGCGCTGGCAACGACGATTGAATTGGAAGCGGACATTTTTCTCTCCAGACTTCGAGGTGTCGTGTTCTTGGGGGCTTGTTGGGACTTTTCTTGCCCGTTCCACACCCCAAGTCAAACCGGAAATGGGCATGCCGGCCAAGCGCCGCAAGCAGGGCGTGAGCGGCCGGCGGGATCGCCCAACCTTTGCTGCGCAGCATAATTGGCCGGCCATGCAGCAATAAATGATGCCGCACTGCACAAAGCGCTTGGAATTATAGAGCTTTTGCGCATATCCTTAAAAATGGCGCAATCGTTACCGGCGGCTTACTCAGGCGCGCCGGTGTCCCGGGAGGATGCTGATGGCCGCGAAAGACGACCCTATCATTATCAAGAAATATGCCAATCGCCGGCTCTACAATACCGGCACCAGCACCTATGTGACGCTCGAGGATCTGGCCGAGATGGTCAAGAAGGGCGAGGAGTTCACCGTCCAGGACGCCAAGACCGGTGACGACATTACCCATCCGGTGCTGACGCAGATCATCTTCGAACTGGAGAACAAGGATGGGCAGAACATGCTGCCGATCCCGTTCCTGCGCCAGCTGATCGCTTTCTATGGCGACCAGATGCAGCAGATCGTGCCGAGCTTCCTCGAACAGTCGATGATGGCCTTCTCCAAGGAGCAGGAGCGGTTCCGCGAACAGATGAAGGGCGCGATCGGCAAGTCGCCGCTGGATGTGATGAAGATCGCCACGCCGATCAAGGCGCTGGAAGAGCAGACACGCCGCAACATGGAAATGTTCCAGAACGCGATGCGCCTGTTCACGCCGTTCCCGACCGCCGCCACAAATGCTGCGGCCGCGGCTGCACCCGAGCCGGCCCGCAAGGACGTCCCGGAAAAGAGCGGCGACGACCTTCAGGAACTGAAGCAACAGATCGCCGCCATGCAGCGCAAGCTCGATACGATGTCGTAAGCGACCGCCGCATGGTCGACCGCCCTCAGTTGGTCGAGGCGGCCGTCACGGGTCGATTTTCAGCTGCCACGGTTCCCAGATATCGTCGGGCTGGCCGTCGAGCGAGCGGTAGAAGGCTTTGGCCGACGAGTTGGATTTCAGCACCGTCCATTTGATGGCGGAGGCGCCAATGCTCAAAGCGTGTTGGCGAAGCTGTTCAACAAGCGCATGGCCGACCCCCATGCCGCGCGTCGCTTCAGTGACGTAGAGTTCCTTCAGCCAGACAACCGGCTTCAGGTCGTAGGTCCAGGGGATGAGGTAGTGGACGGCGATGCCGACGATCACGCACTCTCGCTCCGCCACCAACACGCCGAACCGGGGCGATGGCCCCAGCCCGTGCTCGATGAGGTTCGCTTCGGTGACGCGAAGCTTGTCGTCATAACCCTCGAAGACGGCTAGCGCCCGCATGAGGGCGAGCACCGCACCGACATCCTGGCGCTCGAATGGACGAATTCTAACCATCGCCTTCTGCATGCTTGCTCAGTCTTCAAGGCCGACCATATCGCGTGGCCTCACGCGTGCAAGACACCGGGCTCCTTGCCTGAAGCGAAAGGAAGGTCCTCGTCCTGCCAACCGGTTATGCCGCCGATCATGATCTTCACGGGACGACCGAGGCTGGCCAGCTTGAAGGCCGCCTGATCCGCGCCATTGCAATGCGGTCCCGCGCAATAGACGACGAACAGCGTCCTTTCGGGCCATTGCACCATCCGCCCGGCCGATATTTCGCGGTGGGGCAGATGCAGCGCGCCCGGCACATGGCGGCGTCCATAGGCTTCCGGCGAACCGACCACATGCAGGAGAACAAAGTCCGGCTCTCCGGCACGCAGTGCGGCGGCGACGTCGGAACAGTCGGTCTCGACGGAAAGCCGGCGCAGAAAATGGTCGCGGGCGATATCCGGCGATGCCGCCGGAATGTCTGTCACGTGGCTCATCCTCGTATCTCCATTGCTGATGCGACGGAGAGATAAGACAGGAAGCAGGGCGATTGCAGCTGGCAGCTTTGCCATATATCGTCAAGATCATGCCATCCTCTGCGAATCCGCGCCCTGCCAACCCTCTTGTCGTTGCCGTTGCCTATGACGGGCTGTGCACGTTCGAGTTTGGCGTGGCGGTTGAGATCTTCGCCTTGCCGCGGCCGGAAATGGGTGAGGATTGGTACCGTTTTGCGGTTGCCGGTATTGATACCGGTGAAATGCGCGCGCTGGGCGGCGTGCGTATTGTTGCCGACGGCGGGATCGATCTGATCGGCCAGGCCGGCACGGTGATCGTACCGGGATGGCGCGGAACGGAGGCTCCGGTGCCGCCGGCGCTGATCGAGGCGCTTCGAAAGGCACACGAGCGCGGCTCTCGCATTCTTTCGATCTGTTCGGGCGTGTTCGTGCTTGCCGCCGCCGGCCTGCTGGCGGGCAAAAGAGCGACCACGCATTGGCGCTACAGCGAGAAGCTGACGGAGATGTACCCCGACATCACCGTGATTCCGGACGTTTTGTACATCGATGAGGGCAATGTGCTGACATCGGCAGGCAGTGCCGCGGGCATCGACCTTTGCCTGCATCTGGTGCGGCGCGACTTCGGCACCAAGGCGGCAAACATGGTGGCGCGGCGTCTGGTGGTGCCGCCGCATCGCGACGGCGGTCAGGCGCAGTATGTCGAGAGCTCCGTTCCCGAGCCGCACGAGCGCAGCCGGCTCGGACCGTTGATCGACAGGATGCGCGCCAATATTTCCGCCGATTATCCGGTCGCCATCTTGGCCGAGCTTGCCGGGATGAGCGAGCGGACGTTCCTGCGCCGGTTCGCGGCCGCGACCGGCGTCACGCCGGCGCGCTGGCTGCTGTCGGAACGGCTTTCGCGGGCGCGCACGCTGCTGGAAGACACCGCCATGCCGATCGAACGGATTGCCGAGACCGCCGGCTTTGGCGCGGCAGGCACGCTGCGGCATCATTTTCGTCAGCAGTTCGCCACGACGCCCGTCGCGTACCGTGCGCGGTTCGGGAACACGGCCAGGTCGGCTTAAGTCACGCGTCCCTCATAGCGGCCACGCGGCCTGATGATGCTGCCGCTAATGATCTGTTCGACCATATGCGCGGCCCAGCCGACACTGCGTCCGAGCGCAAACAGCTGGAACGGTGCATCGCGCGGCAAGCCAAGGCCGCGCGTCAGAGCGGCCAAGGCGAAGTCGATGTTGGGCTGGGCACCGACCGCCGCCATGGCGGCTTTTTGCAGCTGTTGCAGCGTCTCGTCGACAGGGATGACTTCCAGAAGTGCGGTGGCACGGGGATCGCCGTCGGGATAGAGCGGATGGCCGAACGCCGGCAAGGGCCGATCATGGCCGAGCCAGCGCCGGATCGCCGCATCCGCGCCGTGGGCTGCTGCATCTTCAGCCAGTTGCATCGCCGCTTCGCCGGCGCCACCGTGGCGCGGGCCGGACAGCGTTGCCAAGCCGGCCAGCAGGCATGCGGCAGGCGAGGCGCCTGTGGACGCTGCGACGCGGGCGGCAAAGGTCGATGCGTTGAGTTCATGATCGGCGAGCAGGACGAGGGCGCAGCGGATCGCTTCCGCGCCGGCATCATCCACCGACCAGCCCTGCGCCAGGCGCTTATGGACGGGCGCTGTGCCGGCTTCAGCGCCCAGCGACTGCGCCAGCGCTCCGACTGTGCGCGCGGCCTCGGTGCACAGCGAGGCGGCGCTGCGTCCTAGCGAAGGCCGCCCGTGGCCTGCAAGCATGGCAAGCTGCGCAAAGGCCGAGGCGCGGCCGACTGGATGAGGCGCTTCAGGTGACGGAGCTTTGAAAGCCACCGGTTCAGGCGAGGCCCAGAGCACAGCAGCGGTTTCCTCCAGCGTCGCCGCTTTGGAGAGCGCAACGGCGTCTTGCCCTCGATAGATCAGTCGACCGTGCAGCACAGTCGAAATCGCGGTGACAATCGAGGGTTCGCCCCAGGCGATCGCACTCTCGGCGATGGCCGAGGGACTGCGGCCCCGCGCCCGGCGGGTCGCCAATGCCGCGATGTCGTCGGCGCGGTACTGGCTGCGGCGCGGGTCGCTCTCATCCGGCCGCATGCCGATGCGGCCACGGCTGACATAGGCGTAGAGCGTCTGCGGCCGGACCTTGAGCCTTTCCAGCGCCTCTTCCCGCGACAGCCATTCGGACATTTTAGCTCACATATTGATTATATTGATCAAGATTGATCGAGGCGCAGCCCAACCCTTATCTCCCATGCAGAAAAGCTGCAAGGAGATGAGATATGGCGAACGGGCTCGATGATGTGGTGGCGGCGGAGACCGTGCTCTCCGATGTCGATGGCCTTGGCGGCCGCCTGACGATCCGCGGTCATTCGCTGCCGGAATTGGCGGGACGATGGCGCTATGCGCAAGTGGTTCGCCTGTTGCTCGACGGCTTCTTCGACGGCCTTCCCGGCGATGCCGAACTGGCAGCGAGGCTGGGCAAGGCTCGCGTCGAGGTGTTCGAGCGGCTTGCACCCTCGCTGCCGCTGCTCGCACCGCTTGAGATCTATAGCGCCATGCGCGCCGGCATGGCGCTGCTGCCGGATGGCGAGACGCTGACGGACGCCTTGCGGCTGATCGCGGCGCCCGCCGTGCTGACGCCGGCTCTGCTGCGGCTGGCGCGCGGCGAGCAGCCGACCGCACCTGACGCCAAGGCCGATCATGCCGCCGACATGCTGAGGATGCTCGAGGGATCCGTCCCGTCGCCGGCGCTGGCAAGGGCACTCGACACCTATCTGGTGACCGTGTGCGATCACGGCCTCAACGCCTCGACCTTTGCCACCCGCGTCGTCGCATCGACCCTGGCAGGGCTGACATCGTCGGTGCTGGCCGGGCTCGGCGCGCTCAAGGGGCCGCTGCACGGCGGCGCGCCCGGCCCGGTGATCGAGATGCTCGATGCAATCCAGGCGCATGGCGACGCGGCCGGTTGGCTGCGCGAGAAGGTCGCGCATGGCGAGCGCATCATGGGTTTCGGCCATCGTATCTACCGCGTGCGCGATCCGCGCGCCGATGTGCTGAAAGCCGTCGTGCGGCAGCTCGGCAGCGAAGGCGAAGCCGGCCGCCGGCTGGCCTTCGCCGAACAGGTCGAGCAGACGGCGCTCGAAGTGCTGCGGATCGCCAAGCCGCAGCGCTCGCTGCAGACCAATGTCGAGTTTTACACAGCGCTTGTGCTTGAGGCGGCTGGCTTTCCGCCACAGGCGTTCAGCAATGTCTTTGCCGTCGGACGTGTCGCCGGCTGGATCGCGCATGCGCGCGAACAGCAGACGACGGGGCGGCTGATCCGTCCACAGTCGCGCTATGTCGGGCCGGTGCCGGACCTCGTGGCCTGAGGCCCGCCTGTTTCGGTGGAGCAGCCCCTTCAAAGCGGGGCTTTCTTCATGACCGAAATTTCATGTGATCACGCGACCGTGTTCGTGTTCTTGCCTTGGTCATCCCTTATATGCTGCACTGCAATATAAGTCCGCTGCCGTCGAACCCGCCCGATTTCCGGGCGGAATGAGGCAGCAGCGACCAAACCGAACAGGAACGCCATGACCAAAAACGGCAAGGCGGAGGAAACGAAGAAGATCAACATCGCGCTGCAGGGCGGCGGCTCGCACGGGGCTTTCTCCTGGGGTGTACTCGACCGGCTGCTGGAGGATGGCAGGCTCGACATTTCAGCCGTGTCCGGCACCAGCGCCGGCGCGATGAATGCGGTGGCGCTGGCCGATGGTTTTGTGCGCGGCGGCGTCGAGGGTGCACGGCAAAAGCTGGACGACTTCTGGCGCGCGGTGGCGGCCAAGGGCCGCTTCAGCCCGGTGCAGCGCATGCCGTGGGACGTCGCCTGGGGCAACTGGTCGATCGAGAACACGCCCGGCTATTTCTTCTTCGACACCATGTCCCGAGTGTTTTCGCCCTATGTCGCCAATCCGCTGGGCTTGAACCCGCTGCGCGACGTGGTCGAGCAGGAGATCGATTTCAAAAATGTTCACGCCTGCAAGTCGATGGAGCTGTTCATTTCGGCGACCAATGTCGAGACCGGCCAGCTGCGCGTCTTTTCCGACGGCGAGATCGACCTCGACACGGTGATGGCCTCGGCCTGCCTGCCGCAATTGTTCCGCGCCGTCGAGATCAAGGGCGTGCCCTATTGGGATGGCGGCTATGGCGGCAATCCGGCGCTGTTTCCGTTCTTCAAGACGGCGGCGACGGAGGATGTGCTTTTGGTGCAGATCAATCCGGTGGTGCGCGAAGGCACGCCGAAAAGCGCCAACGAAATCCAGAACCGCATCGACGAGATCACCTTCAATGCCGGGCTGCTGAACGAATTCCGCTCGATCGCCTTCGTCAAGGAACTGATCGCCGCCGGCCGGCTGCCGCCTGGCGAATACCGCGACATCCGCATGCACCGCATCGATGCCGACGAAGCGTTCAAGGATCTGTCGGCGTCATCCAAGGTCAACGCCGAATGGGCTTTTTTGACCTATTTGCGCGACCTTGGCCGCATAGCGGCGAGCGACTGGCTGGAGGAGAATTACGACGCCGTCGGCAAGCGGCCGACGCTCGATCTTTCCGGCGAACTCGATGACGGCTTCAAACCGGTGCGCGGGCCGGCACCGGGACGGCGGGTGAAGGAATTTCTCGCCGCCCGCAAGAAGCCGGACGCGGAACGCCGGCGGGCCTGAGTCCGCCCGGATCGATCAAGACGATCAGCGAAGTGTTCGGCAAATCGGAGTAGCGCCGATGACTTTCCGTCCCGGAACAACCGTTGCGTGTGACGGTATACAAAATCATACTGACGCCTGCTGCCATTCACTGAGTGGCTACGCAGGTCGCGCCCACATTTGAGCGTCAAGGCACAGGGGGGTGTCAGTGCTCAAAACGCCTTGAAAACAAAGCGCCTCCAACATCCGTATGGTTCCGAGACTGTGGTTCCGCCGCCTGACGGGGCGCCGATAAAACCGTTTTCGTTGGCCACACTACATCGCCTGGCACAATGTTCCTGCAACTTTTCGACTGTATTGCGATGCAACTTTGATGTAGAAGCGCGGCTTCGCCGTTCACGGCAAATTGAACACGGCCTGGCGCGCACCCATATCGGCGACGCGCCCGAGTTGGAAGACACGGTAGCTGTTAGACGACGGACTCCTGTTGGATAACGACTTGGCCGAACCCCGCAGTGGAAAAACAATGATGCCGAAGATCAGGTTTCACAAGCTTGCCGCTATTGTTGTGCTCATCGGCTTCGCGGCCTGGATGGGAACAGGCGCGTTCTCGTCCGTCGGCAGCGCCGCTGTCGAAGGTGCTGGCAAGGCAGGCGATCAGGCCAAGCCGGGCGATCAGGCCAAGGCGCCGGATGCAGCCAAGGCGGCCGAGGCCGAACCGAAGGCGCCGCTGCGCACCGTCGCTGTGGTGACGCCGCCGCGCAAGACCTATGCCCGCGCCATCCGCATTTCCGGGCTGACCGAGGCCGACAAGCGCGCCGTGCTGGCGACGCGCGTCGCCGGCGTCATCGAAAAGCTGCCGGTCAAGCAGGGCGATCACGTCAAGACCGGCGATCTGGTGCTGATGCTTGCGGCGGAAGAAAAGATCTCGATGGTCGACAATGCCAAGCAGCTCGTCGTGCAGCGCCAGGCTGAACTCGACGCATCGCTGCGGCTCATGAAGACCGGCAATCTGCCCAAGCTGCAGCTCGACACGGCGCGTTCGAATCTGACCGCTGCGCAGTCGCAGCTGGAAACGGCGCAGGCCGAACTCGAGCGCAATCTGGTCAAGGCGCCCTTCGACGGCGTCATCGACCGGGTGCCGGTGGAGCTCGGCAGTTCCATCATGCAGGGCGGCGAGGTGGCAACCATCCTCAAGCTCGATCCGGTGATTGCGCGCGGCGAAGTCAGCGAACGCGACCTCGGCTATCTCAAGCTTGGCGACAAGGCCACTGTCCGGCTGGTCAGCGGCCAGACCGTCGAAGGCACCGTGCGCTACATCAGCCGCGACGCCTCGTCGGCCACCCGAACCTTCCGCGTCGAGATCGCCGTCCCCAATGCCGACGGCTCGGTGCCGGCCGGCATGACGGCAGAGATTGCGCTCAGCGCGCAGCCGACCGACGCCGTCATGTTGCCGCGCTCCGTGGTGACGCTGGGCGACAAGGGAGACCTCGGCATCCGCGCCGTCGACAAGGACAACAAGGTGGTATTCTTCCCGATCGACCTCGTTGACGACTCGCCGAAGGGCCTCGTGCTTGGCGGCATTCCCGCCGATGCCCGCGTCATCGTCGCCGGCCAGGAACTCGTGAAGGAAGGCGACGTAGTCAAGCCGGTCGAGGCCGACCAGGCGACCATCCAGAAACTGTTGGGCGAAGCGACAACGCAGTAGCGCCGGGTGGCCCCGGACGGGGGCAACCGGCCGCAATGCGGCTCCTGAAATTTTGAGAACAGGCCATGGATATCGTCAAACTCGCGATCAACAATGCCCGGCTGACCATTGCGGTGCTGGTCTTCCTGCTGCTGGCGGGCTGGGTCGCCTATCAGTCGACGCCGAAGGAAGCGGAACCCGACGTTCCTACCCCTTATGTTTATATAAATGTCGCCTATCAAGGCATCGCGCCCGAAGACGCTGAAAGACTTCTGCTTAGGCCGCTGGAGGCAAAGCTTAAGAGCCTTAAGGGGTTAAAGGAGATGAAATCATCCGCCTATCAGGGCGGCGCCTTTGTCTTCCTTGAGTTTCTGCCGTCTATAAAAGTCGACACCGCGGTGACAGATACACGCTCGAAGGTTCAGGACGCGAAGGCTGACCTGCCCCAAGCGGCAGAAGAACCGGTTGTTACCGAGGTCAACATTTCCGAGTTTCCCGTCCTGGTCGTCACGCTGTCCGGCGATGTGCCCGAGCGTGTGCTTACGGCGGCGGCGCGCGAACTGCGCGACCGCATCGAGGAAGTACCGGGCGTTCTTGAGGGCACCATACAAGGCGCGCGCGACGATCTTGTCGAAGTCGTCATCGACCCGATGAAGCTGTCCTCCTACGGCCTGCAGCTCGACCAGTTGATCGGCGCGGTCGGCGCTTCCAACAGCCTGGTCGCCGCCGGCAACATCGAGGGTTCGGAAGGCAAATACGCGGTCAAGGTGCCGTCGCTGATCGAGACACCCGAGGATGTCGCGTCCTTGCCGGTGGTCGCCGGCCCCAATGCCGTCGTGCAGGCGAAGGACATCGCCACGGTGCGTTCGACCTTCGCCGACGCCGAGACCATCACCCGCCTCAACGGTAAGCCGGCCATCGCCATCGAAGTCAAGAAGCGCATCGGCGCCAATCTGATCGACACGCTGGCCAAGGTGCGGGAAGTGTCCGACGCCTATGTCAAGACCATGCCGGAAGGCATGAACATCACCTACACGCAGGACAAGTCGGTCTTCGTCAACCAGCTTCTGGGCGATCTGCAGAACCACGTGATGATCGCCGTCATCCTGGTGTTCATCGTCATCCTCTATGCGCTGTCGGGCCGCGCCTCGCTGCTGATCGGGCTTGCCATTCCGTCATCGTTCCTGATCGGCATCCTGCTCTTGGCGATGATGGGCTACACCATCAACATGATCGTGCTGTTCAGCCTTATCCTGGCGGTCGGCATGCTGGTCGACGACGCCATCATCGTCACCGAGTTCGCCGAACGGCGCATGGGCGAAGGCATGCCGAAGGCGGAAGCCTTCACGCTGGCCGCCAAGCGCATGGCCGGTCCGGTCATCGCCGCGACCATGACCCGCATCGCGGCGTTTTCGCCGCTGCTGTTCTGGCCCGGCATCATCGGCGACTTCATGAAATACATGCCGATCACGCTGATCGTCACGCTGTCGGCCTCGATGCTTTATGCGCTGGTGTTCGCGCCGACGCTGGGCGCGCTTTTCGCCAAGGCGCCGGAGCATCACGAGGAACAAAATCGCGACGGCTGGTACATGGCGCTGGTCAAGCAGGCGGTGCGCTTCCCCATCACCGTGCTGGTGCTCACCGCCGTGCTGCTCACCGGCGTCGGCTTCGCCTATTCGAAATATGGCGCCGGCGTCGAGTTCTTCCCCAGCGTCGAGCCCGATTACGGCCTGCTCTATGTGCATGCCCGCGGCAATCTCTCCCTGGCCGAAATGGACACGGCGACCAGGATCGCCGAAAACCGGCTGCTTGGCTGGCCTGGCGTCAAATCGGTCTATACCCGCGTCGGCAAGACGCAGGGCGGCGGACAGGACGTGCCGGAGGACGTCGTCGGCGTCATCCAGTATGAGTTCATCGACTGGCGCGAGCGCAAATCGGCGAACAATATCCTGGATGAGCTGCGCACCGTCATGGCCGGCATTCCCGGCGTCGATGTCGAGGTGCGCGTGCCGGAGGCCGGTCCTCCGACGGGCAAGGCGGTCCAGCTCCGGCTTTCGGCCATCGATCCCAAAGGGCTCGACGACCAGGCCCGCGCGGTTGCGGCGCGCATCGCCAAGGTGCCCGGCGTCATCGACGTGTCGGACGGCCTGCCGCCGCCCGGCGTCGACTGGGCGCTCGAGGTCGACCGCGCCAAGGCGGCGCAGTATGGCATCAGCCCGACGGCCGTCGGCACGGTGGTGCAATTGGTGACCAATGGGTTGAAGCTGTCGGAATACCGGCCGGCCGGCGCCGACGATGCCGTCGACATCAGGCTGCGCCTGCCCGAAGACCGGCGCACGCTGTCGACGCTCGACGAACTCCGGGTGCAGACCGCGCAAGGCTCGGTGCCGATCTCGAACTTCGTCGTGCGCAAGCCGGAGCCGACCGTCGGCATCCTCAACCGCATCGATGGCGCCCGCACCGTGGTCGTCCAGGCCAACGTCGCCGCCGGTAACCAGGTTGCGGCGGTGCAGGCGGAGGTGACCAAGGCGGTCACCGACATGAAGCTCGACAACGGCATACGCTGGAAGCTGGCGGGGTCGAACGAGGACAGCGCCGAAGCCAGCGCCTTCCTCGGCAAGGCTTTTGGCGCCGCGATCTTCCTGATCTTCCTGGTGCTGCTAATGCAGTTCAACAAGTTCACCAGCGTGCTGCTGGTGCTGTCCTGCGTGGTCATGGCGACGATCGGCGTGTTCCTGGGGCTGCTGCTGACAGGCGAAGCCTTCGGCATCGTCATGTCGGGCATCGGCGTCATCGCGCTGGCCGGTGTGGTGGTGAACAACAACATCGTGCTCATCGACACCTATGACCGGCTGCGCGAAGAAGGCTGGGACAAGATGGAAGCGGTGCTGCAGACCTGCCGCGAGCGCGCCCGCCCGGTGGTGCTGACGGCGGTCTCGGCCATCCTCGGCGTTCTGCCGATCGCCTTTGGTCTCGGCCTCGAAATCTTCCATCACGAGACGACGATCAACGCGCCGTCGACGCAATGGTGGATTTCGTTGTCCTCGGCGATCGTCTTCGGCCTGTCCTTTGCCACGCTGCTGACGCTGGTGGTGACGCCGTCCATGCTGATGATCTTCACGCGCAGCAAGAACAGCCGCTTCTATGCCTTCTTCCGCCGGCTGTTCGGCCGCGACAAGAAACGGGATGCGTCCACGGGGCCGAAGCCGGGTCCGCTCGATGAGCCGGCAATCGCCTTCCCGAAAGCCGCGGAATAGCTGCATTCGACCAGTCGGACAAAAGGCCGCCCGGAACAACCGGGCGGCCTTTTGCATTGTCCCCTCGCATCTGAAGAGCAAAGCGAGGGACTCTTATGACCGTCAGCACCATTCTCATCATAGTTCTGATCCTGATCCTGATCGGCGCCGTACCGGCCTGGCCGCATTCGCGCTCCTGGGGTTATGGGCCGTCCGGAATAGTCGGCGTTGTGCTTGTGGTGCTGCTGATCCTGGTGCTGATGGGCAGGGTTTGATCGGGGCAGGAGACCTCTGCGATCAGCGGGTCCTCGCCCGATGAAGTGCTGGCAATAGGCATACGGCGGTGCCAACCCCCACTCCGGCCGCTGCGCGGCCACCTCTCCCCATGTCCATGGGGGAGAGGAAATGCCAAGCTTTTCAAGGCAGCGATCTTGGCGATTAGCATTTCCTCTCCCCCACGAATGTGGGGGTAGAGGTGGCTGGGCGAAGCCGAGACGGAGCGGGGGAGCTCCATATGCGATTGGCCCGAAATCGAGATGACGAGCACACGCTGTGCCCCCTTGGCCACCCCGCACCCTTGCGTATACGCTGCCGGCACGACAATCACCGAGGGAGCCATCAAGGTGAACACCGCCAGCCCGCCCAGGCCGCTCGCCGAGATCGCCAGCTATCACGCCCACATCTACTATGTCGGGCAAGCCGAACGGCAGCAGGCCGAATGGCTGCGCCTGCGCATCGGCGAACGCTTCCGCGTGCGCCTGGGCAACTGGCGCGACGAGCCGGTCGGCCCGCACGAACAGGCCATGTACCAGGTCTCCTTCGCCACCGAGATCTTCGCCACGCTGGTCCCCTGGCTGATGCTTAACCATGGCGGCCTGAGCATCCTCATCCACCCCAACACCACCAACCCCAAGCGCGACCATCTGGTCGATCCGATCTGGATCGGGCGGCCGCTGGGGGTGCATGGCGAGGTGCTGGGAGAAGAGGATGAAGCGGAAGAGGCGCTGGAGGTGAATACGGAACCGACCCTGGGGGCTTAGGGAGGGCGTTCTGCAAAGTAGAGACTTGGCCCATGGAGACGCGTTCACCAATAGCCCAGTTCAGGCATGCATGACCGGCCGCTTTACGCCTCAAGCCGTATCCTATGCCTTCATCATTGCTTCGTCGAAGATGCCGAACCAGCGTGGGGCCGTTGGAGCGATGGACCGTCGATGGATGGCAAGGGAGAGTTCTCCCTGGTCGCCGGTACGCCGAGGCGGGGCCGCCGAATAGGCAAAAGATTGCAATAAGGACGCAGCCGGCACTCGGTTCCCGCGGAGTCGGGCGCACCGGTTCGTACGGGAGCAACTGGCGCTCCGCACGAGGGACAGGGCAACTCACTGGTGACTGGGTGCGTGCCTGACGAAGCCCTTCGTTTCGGCTGAGATAAATGCTCTCACTTACGGAACATCGCAGGTTCGTCGAAGTTGGAAAGCTACGGAGGACGTGCACATGAACAGTGTCATCTATCTTATCGGCCTTATCGTTGTCGTGCTCGCGGTCCTCTCCTTCCTCGGTTTTCACTAGGTGGCCTCATGCAGCATGAGAACGATCAGGGCGGACAGCCCACCGATTTCGACAAGGCGAAAAGCGACGTCTCCGACAGACTTCGCCAGGAAAATGAGCGTGCCAGCGAGTTGCTTCACGACGCGCGGGACGAGGTGACCCGTAAGGCTGGCGACTATGCATCTGAAGCCACGCAGGTCATCTCCGACAAGGCGGAGGAGACGCAGCGCGACATCGGATCGAGCTTGGCGGCGTTGGGTGGTGCACTGCGAGCGGCCAGCGATCACCTTGCCAGCAACGATGAAAGGAACGCATCGAAATTCGCTTTGGATGCTGCCAGTGGCCTTGAGCGGCTTTCATCGTCCTTGAAACAGAAGCCCTTTAGCCAAGTCCTTGATGACGTGCAGTCCTTCGGCCGGCAAAATCCCGGTGTCCTGCTTGCGGGATCGGTGTTGGCCGGATTGGCTCTCGGGCGGTTCATCAAGGCTTCTCCGCCGGCAACGCCCGATTCTGAGGCCGCTCCGGGAGGCCTCAGATCACACACCGATCAGCCACAGGGTTGGTCCGCTGATCGTCCACAAGATTTTGGCGTGGTCGGCGATGATGGCGCCACGCAGATCGCGGAGCAGGACAGATGAACAACCAGGACAATCCCAGCCTTGCCGGGCTAGTCACCGATTTGGCCCAGAATGTAACCACTCTGGTGCAAACCGAGGCGAGGCTGTTTCGGGCCGAGCTCTCTGAAAAGCTTACCAAAGCCGGAGCAGGTGCCGCGGAAGTGCTGGGCGGCGCGATTTGCCTGCTCGCCGCGCTCTTGGTGTTGCTGCAGGCGCTCATTATCGCACTGACGCGGGCAGGGCTTGGCGCGGGGTGGTCTTCCCTGCTGGTCGGTGTGGTCGTGGCGGTCCTCGGCGTCATCCTGCTGCGGACCGGGACGGCCAGCATGGCGCCTTCGGAACTTACCCCCGACCGGACCCAGGGACAGCTGAAGCGCGACGCGAGCGCGATTAAGGAACAGGTGAGATGAAAGAGAAATCCGCAGCCGAACTTGAACGCGAGGCCGAGGCGGCGCGCGCCCGGGTGATGGAGACCGCCGAATCCATTCGAGGCAAGATGACGCCGGGACAATTGCTGGATGAGTTCACCGGGCTGTTCTCGGGAGGGGAGAGCGCGGCCATGCTCAGCAATCTCAGAACGCAGGTCCGAGACAATCCTTTGCCGGTCACCATGGTGGGCGCAGGTCTGGCCTGGCTGATGTTCGGCAGCGGTGCCTCAAACACCGCCCACCGTTCGGCTGGCTATCCATTGCCTTCAGCGCCGGGACGACATGATGTAGCAGGGGAGCGCGGCGGCTTGGGCGGCACGCTCTCCGACGCCGCGGAATCGCTCTCCTCGAGCGCTACCAGCGTCGGCGACACCATATCGAGCACCGCAAGAGCCGCTGCGGCGGGTCTGACGGGAAGCGCTGCCAATGCAAGCTCGACGACTGGGGACATGGCGGCGAAAGCCAGCCGCTCCGCGCAAGATCTGTTGGAGGACCAACCCTTGGCCGTAGCGGCCGTCGGTCTCGCCATCGGCGCCGCTATAGGTGCAATGCTGCCCCATACCGCAACGGAGGACGAGCAACTAGGCGCCTATGGCGACAAGCTTCGCGATTCCGCCGAAACTTTGCTCAATAGGGGCCTCGATGAGGCCAAGCAGGTCGCCGCCGAAGCCTATGAGACCATCAAGCAGGAAGCTGGCCGGCAAGATATGGAAGCAGACACGATAGCCGATCAGCTCGGCGAGATCGTGAAGTCCACAGCAGACAAGACCGAGCATGCCGTGCGCGAACGAATTTCCGATACGTCTCAGCGCCAAACCTAGCTTGATGATCCTGGATCAACGATAGCCGGCCTCTCCAGAAAGGGGCCGGTGTTGTCCGTCAAACGGTGACCCGCTCGAGTCACTTCAGAGCCGTGTGCGGACTGATGTCCCTTGCCGATAGTAATCCAGCGGATCAGGTTCTCTGGATTGTTGGCCAACCCGCCGCCGATAAGACGCGGTCAGCAAAACTGGCATCTAGGCGAGGACCGACATTGCACTTGAAGTTCGCAGACCGAGGATGCCGGTCCGCTCTGGGACGTAGGGCGACACCCCACTTCACCCCCCAGCCAGCCGCGGCAGCAGAAAAATCTCCGCCCCCGGCGGCAGTTCCTTCGACCACGTATCGCGATAAATCGTCCCGTCGATCGCCACCGCGATGCCCTTCTCGATCCAGGGCTCGATGCCGGGATACTGTTCAGCCAGTTTCCTGAACAGCTCCCTGATGTCCTTGGCCTCGACCTCGACCTTGCTCTGGCCGCCGGCGAGCTGGCCCAGCGCGCCCCAGAGCGTCACTTCGACCATTAGGGCAAGAACCTCATTTTTGCCCTAGCCTCCCCGTTCCGCCTCGATCGCGGCGAGGACCCTTGGCGGCGACATCGGGATGTGGGTCATGCGCACGCCGGCTGCGTTGGAGACGGCATTGGCGATCGCCGCCAGCGGCGGCACGATCGAGGTTTCGCCGACGCCGCGCACGCCATAGGGGTGGTTGGGATTGGGTATCTCGAGGATCTGCGTGTCGATCATCGGCAGGTCCGAGCAGACCGGGATGCGGTAGTCGAGGAAGCCGGCGTTCTGGAGACGCCCATCCTTTCCGTAGATGTACTCCTCGTTGAGCGCCCAGCCGATGCCTTGCGCCGCACCGCCCTGGTACTGGCCCTCGACATAGGTGGGGTGCACCGCCTTGCCGGCATCCTGGATCACCGTGTAGCGGATCACCCTGGTCGAGCCGGTATCGGGGTCGACCTCGATGTCGCATATATGGGTGGCGAAGGAGACGCCGGCGCCGTCGGCGACGAGCTCGCTGTGGCCGGCGATCGGCCCGCCGGTCTTGCCGGAAGCGGCGGCGATCTCCTTCAGCGACAGGGCTGCAAGGTTGCCGTATTTCTCGCCCTTGGCGATGGCGTGGCCGTTTTCCCAGACCACGTCGTCGACGGGGATGTCCCACGTCTGGGCGGCGCGCTCACGCAGGATCTTGATCGCGTTGCGGGCGGCCGAGATGGTCGCCATCGAGGACGAGAAGGTGCCGCGGCTGCCGTCGGTCATGTCGTTGTAGCCAAGCGAGGACGTGTCGGCGACCACCGCCTTGAGCTGGGCATAGTCGATGCCGAGCTCCTCCGCCGCCACCAGCGACAGCGACGCGCGCGAACCGCCGACATCCACCGTGCCGACGGCCAGCGACACCGAGCCGTCCATGCCGATGTTCAGGTCCACGCAGGTCTGGCCGCCGAAGTTGAACCAGAAGCCGCAGGCCATGCCGCGCCCCTGGTTCTTGCCCAGCGGCGCCTTCATGTGCGGATGGTGCTTGGCCGCCTCCAGCGTCGGGCCGATGCCGATCGGGCCGTAGATCGGGCCGTAGGAAGAGCGGGTGCCTTCCTGCGCGGCGTTCTTGATGCGGAACTCGACCGGATCCATGCCAAGCTCCTTGGCCAGTTCGTCGACGGCGCTTTCCACCGCGAACGCAGCCATGGGTGCCGAGGGTGCGCGATAGGCCGCAGTCTTCGGTCGGTTGACCAGCACTTCGAAGCCGACCGTCTGGACGTTATCCAGCTTGTAGCAGGCGAACGCCGTCATGGCGCCGATCTCGGCCCAGGTCCCGGCATAGGGGCCGCTGGTGTAGCGCAGCGTCGCTTCGGCGGCAGTGATGGTGCCATCCTTGCGGGCGCCGATCTTGACGTCGATCGAGGTCGCGCTGGTCGGACCCGAGGCGCGGAACACCTCGTCGCGGGTCATCACCAGCTTCACCGGCCGGCCTGCCTTGCGCGACAAAGCGAGCGCCACCGGCTCGGCCCAGACATGGGTCTTGCCGCCGAAGCCGCCGCCGATTTCAGACGAGGTGACGCGCAGCTTCGAGGCTTCCAGCCCGAGCAATTGCGCACAATGCTGGCGGTAGACGAAATGGCCCTGCGTGCAGACCCAGAGGTCGGCGGTGCCGTCGGACGAGACGCTCGCCACGCAGGCATGCGGCTCGATATAGCCCTGGTGCGTCTGCTCGGTCTTGAAGGAGCGCTCGACGATGACATCGGCGTGGCCAAAGCCCTGATGGACATCGCCATGGCCAAACTGGCTGCGCTTGGTGACGTTGGACGGCTTTACCGGCTTTTCGTCGAGGCCTTCGGTGAAGATGGTATCGTTGATGAGAGGGGCGTTGTGCTTCATCGCCTCGTCGACATCGGTGACATGCGGCAACAGCTCGTACTCGACCTCGATCAGCTTCAGCGCCTGCCTTGCCGTGCGGGCATCGACGGCGGCGACCGCGGCCACGGCGTGGCCGTCATAGAGCGCCTTGCCGCGCGCCATGCAATTGTCGAGGACGTCGTACATGGCGGCATCGCCATCGGTGAGATCGGGCAGGTCGGCGGCGGTGATCACCGCTTTCACGCCGGCCAGCTTTTCCGCTTTCGAAGTGTCGATCTTGAGGATCCTGGCATGCGCATGCGGGCTGCGCAGGATGCGCCCGACCAACTGTCCCGCCATGTTGAAGTCGGCGCCGTAACGGGCGCGTCCCGTCACCTTGTCGACGCCGTCGGGACGGATGGGCCGCGTGCCGACGGAGGAGAATTTGCGGCCCGAAAAGCGTGGATCGAAGTTCATGCGTGCGCTCCCTTCATCACATTGGCCGCATCCTGGACCGCGCGCACGATCTTGTCGTAGCCGGTGCAGCGGCAGAGGTTGCCGGCGAGGCCGAAGCGGATTTCTTCCTCGGTAGGATCGGGGTTCTTGGCCAGAAGATCCTTGGCCGCGATGAGGAAGCCCGGCGTGCAGATGCCGCATTGCAGGGCCGCATGCTCGAGGAATTTCTGCTGCAGCGGATGCAACTGATCGCCATGCGCCATGCCCTCCACGGTCTCAATATGCCGGCCTTCGGCTTCAGCGCCAAGCACCAGGCACGAGCAGACCAACCGGTTGTCGAGGATGATCGAGCAGGCGCCGCAGTCGCCGGTGCCGCAGCCTTCCTTGGCGCCGGTCAGGCCGAGCCGATCGCGCAGGACGTCGAGCAACGTCTCGTCGGGCTGGCAAAGGTATTCGACGTGATCGCCGTTGATTGTCGTTGAAACTGCTACACCGGCCATCATTTGCCTCCTGCACGTGCGTAGGCGGTCGTCGCGGCCCGTCCGGCCAGCACGCCCGCAACTTTTCGTCTGAATTCGATTGTGCCGCGCTTGTCGTCGATGGGGCGGCAGGCCCCAGCGCAGATCTTGGCGAGCCGCTCAAGTGCCGCCTCGTCCAGCTTCCTGCCGATGAGAGCCTCGGCTGCTTCTTCCACCAGAAGCACGGTCGGCGCCGCGGCGCCCAGCGCGACGCGGGCGGCTGTTATGACGCCATGCTCGTCGAGCGTCAGGTTCACGCCGGCGCTGACCACCGCGATGTCCATCTCGGTGCGCGGGATGAATCTGAGGTAGGCGTCGCCCGAACGCGGCGCGCGCTTGTCGAGCAGGATCGCCTCGACGATCTCACCCTTGGTGAGCGAGGTCTTGCCAGGCCCGATCGGCACAGCCTCGACCGGAATGGTGCGCTTGCCCGACGGACCGGCAACCACGGCCTTTGCGGCGGCGGCCACCAAGGCCGGGACGCTGTCGGCGGCCGGCGATGCGTTGCACAGATTGCCAACGATGGTGCAGCGGCCCTGGACCTGTTTCGAGCCGATCAGCTTCGACGCTTCGACGACACCGGGCCAGGCCTTCTTCAGAACCGAGCTCTCGCCCAGGACGGCGCAGGGGACGGTGGCGCCGATGCTGAAGCCGTCGGCCGTCTCCCTGATCTCGCTCAAGCCCTCGATCGCCTTGATGTCGACGATCAGGTCGGGATCGACAAACCCGCCCTTCATCCGAACGAGGAGGTCACTGCCTCCAGCGAGAATGGCTGATGTGCCGGAAGCGTCGGCCAGCAGGCCAACGGCGTCTTCGATTGAAAGCGGACGTATGTAACGCATCGTCTCCCCTTGGTGATGGTGATCTCGCCGACCGTTATAAACAGTCTCCTCATAATGACCATCCGGTTGCTGATTTCCAGCGATTGGGCCAGCACCGCGAGAGAGATTTTTGTCTAAAGTCTTTGTTTTGATGCATGTCGTTGTCCCAGAACCGCGCACACTTCTGGGCGACATGCATTTAAGCGGCGTCTTTTGCACGGTCGAGGCTGATGCCGATGTCCTTCAAGGCCTCGGCCACGGCCTCGTCCAGCGGGGTGTGCGGGACTTCGCCGATGATGCCTTCCAGCCGGTCGGACACGAGCCGGTGCGGTTCGAAGCGCAGATAGGACATCGAGACGATCTCGCGCCACATCGCCACGAACGGGCTGCCGGCGCGCAGCACCCACCAAGGCATGAAGGTCAGTTTCAGCGGACGTCCCAACGCTTTCTCGGCCGCGGCCTTTATGTCCATGTCGGTGACGGCGTGGCCGGGGAAGTTGAGCGCCTCAAAGAAGCCGAGCTTGCCCTGATTACGCGCCAGGCCGACGAAGCCGATGCCGAAGTCCGGCAAATAGGCCCATTCGTGCACGAGGTTGGCAGGGCCAGGCGCGGTGTAGACGCCCTTGCTCATCTTGGCGGCGACGACGAGGTCGAACCATGATCCGCTGCCGGTGCCGCCGAAGAAATCGCCGGCGCGCAGGATGATGGTGCGGACGCGGCCGGCATCGGCCTCGCGGCGAAACAGCGCTTCCATGGCGCAGCGGATGCGGCCCTTCTCGGTCGTTGGGCGGAACGGCGTGTGTTCGGTGACCACCTCAGGCATCGGCGAGCCGTAATTGTAGACAGTGCCGGGGAAAAGATGCAGCGCGCCATTGGCATGGCAGGCGGCCATGACGTTCTCCGCCATCGGCAGACACTTGCCCCAGTCGGTGTAGATCGGGTTGAGGCCGTTGAAGACGATGTCGACGCCTTGCGTGGCGCGGATCAGCGCCTCGCGGTCGAGCGCATCGCCGGCGACGGCGGTGGCGCCCTTGAGTTCGGCTGGGACCTTGCCGCTGCGGGTGACGGCGCGGACGTCGAAACCGGCGTCGATGAAGGCCTTGCCAACCACGCGGCCGAGCCGGCCATTGGCGCCTAGAATTGCGATCTTGGTCATTTTTCTTCTCCGTGTCTGTGTTTGCACGGTGAACATGATGCGTTCATACGCGAATGAAAATTGACTATGGATGCAGATTTGTTATTCATAAATGAATGGAAGATATCGACTGGAACCTGATCAAGAGTTTCGTCACCGTGGCGGAGACCGGCAGTCTGTCGGCCGCGGCGCGCAAACTGTCGGCCAGCCAACCGACGCTCGGGCGTCACATCGGTGAGCTCGAACAGGCGTTGGGCGTCACCTTGTTCCGGCGCGGGCGGCGCGGCTATGCGCTGACGGAAGCAGGCGCCACGCTGTTCGAACGCGGCAGAGCGGTGAGCGAGCAGGCGAGCGCGTTCGCACTGTTGGCATTGGGCTCGGTCGAGGCGATCGAAGGCACGGTGCGTATTGCCGCCAGCGAGGTGGTGGCGGCCTATGTGCTGCCGAGGATGACGGCGCGGCTCGGCATCGAGGAACCCGGCATCGAGGTCGAGATCGTCGCCTCGAACCAGGTCGAGAACCTGCTGCGAAGGGATGCCGATATCGCCATCCGCATGGTCAAGCCAGCGCAGAACGAGCTGACGGCGCGCAAGGTCTGCGATATCAAGCTCTGCTGCTGCGCGGCGAAATCCTATCTCGACAGGCACGGACGCCCGCTCAAGCCCGCCGACCTTCTCGACCATCCGCTGATCGGCTTCGAGCGCAGCGACGAGATGATCCGGGGCTTTACCCAGGCCGGCATCCCCGTCACCCGAAGCAGTTTCCGCTTCAGGACCGACAACCAGATCGTTCTGTGGGAAGCGCTGCGGGCGGGAAACGGCGTCGGTCTTGGCCAGGAGCCGCTGGCGGACAGCGACCCGTCGCTGGAGAAACTGCTGCTCGGCCTGCCACTGCCCAGCCTGCCGGTGTGGCTGGCCATGCATCGCGACGTGCGCACCAGCGTGCGCATCCGCCGCGTAGCGGATTTCCTCTACGAGGAGCTGAAGCGCTATTCGGCGGGGGCGGCCGCGAATTCGGCGCGGTGAGCGAGCCCGGCCATCAACAGCACGACGGTCAGCAGCCCCGACATGGCGACGAAGATCGGCCCGAAGCTGGAATGCTCGGCGACGAAGCCGATCGCCGACGGCGCCACCAATATGCCGGAATAGCCCATGGTGGTGACGACGCTCATGCCGGTGCCCGACGACATGCCTTCCTGGTTGCCGCCGGCCGAGAAGATGATCGGCACCATATTGGCGATGCCGAAGCCGCAGAGAGCAAAAGCCGCGATGGCGATCCAGGGCGAAGGCGACAGGCCGGCGACCAGCATGCCGGCGGCGGCGACCACCGCCGAGCCGCGCAGCGTCGCCACCGCGCCGAAGCGGTTGCGCACGCCGTCGCCGAAAAAGCGCATGACAGCCATGACGCCGGAGAAGGCGGCGTAGGCAAGGCCGGCGATGGCGAGGTCGGCGCCGAGCTCCTGCCTGAGATAAAGCGCTGCCCAGTCGAGCACGGCGCCCTCGGAAATCATCGTCAGCAGCGCCATCAGCCCTACAAGATAGACCAGCGGGTTGGCCGGCAGCGTTAATCTGTGATGCTCGGCGGCCTGCGGCTTGTCCTCGGCGATGAGGTAGCCGACCGCCACGGCGATGACGGCAAAAGCAATGATCGTGACTACAGCCGCATGGGCGAGGTGGCCGTAAGTCTGGATGGCGTAACCGCCCAGACCGCCACCGGCGAAACCGCCGAGGCTCCAGAAGCCGTGCGAGGACGACATGATGGCGCGGGACAGCCGGCGCTCGACCACCACGGCATTGGCGTTCATGGCGACATCCATGCCGCCGATCGAGCCGCCGAAGATGATCATGGCGATCGCCGCCAGCGGCACGTTGGGCGCCAGCGCCACGATCAGCAGGCCGAGGCTGCCGCACAGGCCGAACCAGCGCAACACGGTGCGCGAGCCATGCCTGGAGATCAGATGGCCGCACCAGCTCATGGCCGCGACCGCGCCGACGCCGAACAGAAGGATCAGCAGACCGAGGGTGAATTTCGAGATGTCGAGCCGGGTCAGGAACACCGGAATCTGCGGCGCCCAGCTGCCGGTCAGGAAGCCGTTGGCGAGGAAGATCGCGGCTACGGCCCATCGCCCCTGAAGGGCGCTCTGCATGGTGTCTTGCGCGTTCATGGCCCGAATCCGGTCAAGGAATGGCTTTGCGCGGCAAATTAGATCGATTCAATTTCTCGTCAAGCGCTTGGCTGCGAAAAGCTTGTGGGCCACATCTAAGGGGAAACCGTTAGGCGCTGTCCCGCCGACGTCAATCCTGTGAACCGCGCGCTACTTCAGTGATCCCTCGGCCGTCTTGCCTCGAACTCCGCTTTCTTGGCGTCCGAAGCCTCGGTCTGGTTCAGCGCCTGCCATTGCGCATAGGGCATGCCGTAGACGATTTCGCGCGACTGATCCTTGCCGAGATCGACGCCCTCAGCCTCGGCCGCTTCGCGATACCAGTTCGACAGGCAGTTGCGGCAGAAGCCGGCGAGGTTCATCAGGTCGATGTTTTGCACATCGCTGCGCTCGCGCAGATGCTCGACCAGCCGGCGGAAGGCCGCGGCCTCGAAATCGCGTTTCTGGTCATCGCTGAGTTCGGTCATTGCCTTGGATCCTCACAGCGGCCCGGTGCGCGAGCCGAACATCTTCACCTGGTGGATATCGGGACGGCGGTCGATGGCGTCAACGATCGGCGCCAGCCGTTCCGCCCAGGCCAGCGCCCCCTTGCGGTCTGATATCAGGTCCTGGCGGATCTCGATCAGCGCATGGGCAAAGCCGTTGACGATGGCGTGCTTGAACATGGTGTCGCCGCGCAACGCGCCGTCATAGGGTTCATTGTCGCCGACGACGAGGTTTTTATCCTGCGCCAGCATGTCGATCAGCGGCCGCGCCACGCGGTCGTCGAGGTCCCACAATATGCCGACATGCCAAGGGCGGATGAAGCCCTGCATGACAGGGGTGAAGGAGTGTACGGAGAAGATGAACGGCGCTTTGCCTGAGGCGTGCGCCGCCGACGCGATCATGGCGCCGACCGCGTCCTGATAAGGCCGGTAGAAGCCTTCGAGCCGCCTTTCGCGTTCTTGCGGCGCCATAGGGTAGTTTCCCGGCACGACAGTGCCGTCATAGAGCTGGCGGATCAGCGTCGGGTCGTCCTCGCCGCGATTGGGATCTATCAGCAGCCGCGAAAAATTGGCGATCACCGCCGGCACGTCGAGCGCCGCCGCCAGTTCGCGCGTCACCGTCTCGACACCGATGTCGTAGGCGATATGGCGATCGAGTTCCGCCGCCGGCAAGCCGAGACTGCCATACTCCTCCGGCAGGTCGCGGCGGGCATGGTCGGCGACAAGCACGATGCCTCGCTTGCGGTCGCCTTCGACGATATCGAAAGGCGCGAAAACTGTGGATCGGGTCATTGGCTGGAAAGGTCTGTTCGCTGGCTTCCGGGGAGGGTGGTATCGTCATTCCCACGAAGAGGACTGTTGCGCAATGCCGTTGTTTGGCCACGGTTTCTGCGAAAATCCTGTGACGCGCGGCGTATCGCGTGTCGGGGGCCTTTCTAAATCGATTGGAATTGGACAGAACGGCGCGTTGACATGCGCCCGGACTTTTCCGAAAAGGGGCGTTGAGAGATGCAGATGACGTTATTGAGGGGTTTCGGGATGGGTTCCGCCGGCAGGCCGCGTGCGCGCACCGTCTTTGCCGTGCCGCTCCTGACCCTGACGCTAGGGCTCACCGCGCTGGTCGCGGCTTCGCCTGCCCGCGCCGATTTCCGCGTCTGCAACGCCACGCAGAACCTGGTCGGCGTTGGCATCGGCTACCGCGCCAAGGCAGGCTGGATCACCGAGGGGTGGTGGCACATCGAAGGATCGAGCTGCAAGACGCTGATCGAAGGTCCGCTGTCATCGAGGTTTTACTATCTTTATGCAGAAGACGCCGAGCGCGGCGGGCGCTGGGATGGCCCGATCAACATGTGCGTGGCCGAAAAAGAGTTCAAGATCGCAGGCGTTACCGATTGCGTCGCCCGGGGCTTCCAGCGCGCCGGATTCCAGGAATATGACACGGGCGAGCAGGCAAGCTGGATGGTCCAGCTGACCGATGAGTCCACAACGGGAGGCGCTCCAGCCGCCCCGGGAACAAACAGTCAATGAGACGTAGCCGCAAGGTCAAGATCCTCGCCACCATCGGTCCTGCCTCCTCGTCCGAGGAGATGCTGCAGAAGCTGTTCGAAGCCGGGGCCGATGTCTTCCGCATCAATATGAGCCACACCGATCACGAGTTGATGCGCACGCTGGTCGGCCGCATCCGCGCGGTCGAGGAAAAGGTCGGCCGTCCGATCGGCATCCTGGCCGATTTGCAAGGACCAAAGCTGCGCGTCGGCAAGTTCGCCAACGGCAAGGAGGTGCTGACGCCAGGCCAGACCTTCACGCTCGACAACAATCCCGAGCCCGGCACGTCGATGCGGGTCTACCTGCCGCATCCCGAAATCCTGAGTTCGGTCGAGGCCGGCCACCGTCTGTTGATCGACGACGGCAAGCTGGAGCTCAGGGCGGTGAAGAGCGACGGCAAATCGATCACCTGCACCGTCGTCGCCGGCACCACCATTTCCGACAAGAAGGGCGTCAGCCTGCCCGACACCGACCTGCCGGTCGGTGCGCTGACCGAAAAAGACCGCAAGGACCTCGATGCGGTGCTGGCGGAAAGCGTCGACTGGGTGGCGCTGTCGTTCGTGCAGCGGCCGGAGGATTTGGCGGAAGCCCGCAAGATCGCGCGCGGCCGGGCGCTGATCATGGCCAAGATTGAAAAGCCGCAGGCCGTCGCCCGGCTGGCCGAAATCATCGAACTCTCCGACGCGCTGATGGTCGCCCGCGGCGATCTCGGTGTGGAAATGCCGCTGGAAGCCGTGCCTGGCATCCAGAAGCAGATCACGCGCGCCGCGCGCCGCGCCGGCAAGCCGGTGGTGGTCGCCACGCAGATGCTGGAATCGATGATCACCGCGCCGGTGCCGACCCGCGCCGAGGTGTCCGACGTGTCGATCGCCGTGTTCGAGGGCGCCGACGCCATCATGCTTTCAGCCGAATCCGCTGCCGGCGCCTATCCGGTCGAGGCGGTGGCGATGATGAACCGCATCGCCACCAAGGTCGAAACCGACCCGACCTATGCCGGCATCATCAACGCGCAGCGCTCGGAACCGGAAGCAACCGGCGCCGACGCCATTTCGCTCGCCGCCCGCGAGATTGCCGAGACTCTGAAACTGTCGGCGATCATAACCTATACGGCGTCGGGCACCACCGGCCTGCGCGCCGCGCGCGAGCGGCCGCAAGTGCCGATCATCGCGCTGTCGCCGATCCTCAACACGGCGCGGCGGCTGTCGCTTTTGTGGGGCACGCATTGCGTCGTCTCGCCCGACGCCAGCGACCTCGACGACATGGTCGACCGCGCCTGCCGCATCGCTTTCGAAGAGGGGTTCGGCCAGCCGGGCGACCGTGTCATCATCACGGCGGGCGTGCCGCTGAGGACGCCGGGTTCGACCAACATGCTGCGCATCGCCTATGTCGGATCGGACGTGCAGGCCACCCGCAACATAGGCTGAGACCTCGTCACAGTTCGCTGCGCTCTTGCCGCACCTTCGGCGTGATCGATGCGCCGAAGGAAGCGGCGAGCCCGGGGAACGGGGTCGTGCAGGTACTGGTCCGGACCCAGCATCTTTCGCCGGTTGAGTTCGACTGTGTCGAGCAGATCGAAATCGACCGTGGCGATCGTGCAGTGCCACCCGGGATTGCGCGACGCCCAGCCCCTCTTGTGGTGTTCCAAAAGCCGCTCGCGGGCGGAATAGCCGTGGTAGTCGAACGCGATCACGCCGTTGGTCGCGTAAATATGGTTCCCGGAAAAGCCCTCGCCAGGAATGATCCGTTCGCCGTAGAATCCTTCCAGAGGAGCATGCTCGAGAAAGGCGCCAGCAAGAATGGCGCACGCGCCATAGCCGAAGAAGATGCGGTCCGGCAACGCCCATCGCTTCTCCGGGTTTCTCTTGACGCCGTGTTTCAGGACATACATTGCGATCAGGTCGGGGCCAGTTCCGCGTCGGGCACTGTGATGTCGGGGCATCGCCCCTCATTGTACGCATCGCCGGCGATGCGTGCTTCCACGGTTTTTGCCATTGCCTGCAGGTCGACAACCTTGCCGGCGACTTTCTCGATCGCGCCGACGACGAGGTCGGAGGCGATCCAATCCGGCTTGTGGCCGAGATTGTGGACCCAGATCAGTTCGGCGCCGGGGATGTCCCTGACCAGGCCGACCGAATGGATCGAGGCATAGACCACCTTGTCGCGATCGCCCGAGATGACGATCGTCGGCGCTGTGATGTCGCGGTAATGCGGCGCGGCCTTCAGCGTATAGTCGTAGAGGCCGGCGACATCGATGGCGTTGGCGCGGAAAGCGCCGGGACGCAGCACCAGCGGAATCGAGGCATTGCCGACATAGCCTTCCGGCACCTTGTTGGGAGAAAACACGCAGGCCGTGGCGCTGTCCATCTGCAGCGTGCCTGCCGGATAGGTCAATGTCTCCGAGAACAGCCAGCCGATGATGGGGGTGGCGGTCAGCTTGTAGTACCAGGCGGTCGCGCCGCCCGGCCAGGGGTGGCTGACCGGCGACAGAAAGACCAGCCCGAGCGTCTTCTCCGGGTGTTCGCGGCCAAAGGCGGCGGTGATCACGCCGCCAAAGGAATGGCCGACCATGATCGCATTGTGGATGCCGAGACGGCCCATCAGTCTGGCGATGGTGTCGGCCTGCGCAGACGGGCTATCTTTGCCGGGGCCGCGCGCCGACCAGCCGAAGCCCGGCCGGTCGAGGAAGACCATCTCGGCGCGGCCTTCGAGCAAAGGCCTGATCGGCAGCATCTGATCCCTGAGGTTGGCGCTGGCGCCATGGATGAAGACGATGGCCGGCAGCTCTGCATTTTGCGGCGCCGGCACGTGGACATAGTGGATGCGGGTGCCGTCGATGTCGGCAAATTCGCCGGCCGGCGGGTTTCGCCACTCGATCAGCCACGCGCCGGCGCGGGTGACACCGGCCAGGGCAAAGACGAGCGCGAGGAGCAAAGCACAGGCGGCGTAAATGAGGTTCATGCGCGGAGATACGGGGGTGGAGGGGGATAAGTTCTAGGGAGTAGGGAGTAGGGAGTAGGGAGTAGGGAGTAGGGAGTAGGGAGTAGGGAGTAGGGAGTAGGGAGTAGGGAGTAGGGAGTAGGGAGGTGGCGTCTCGACCAATCTTCTCTACTGACTACTCACCAATCCCTAATTCCTACTGCCTAATCAAATTCCTTCGCCGGCAAGCTCTTCCGAAATTGCCGCGACCTGGTCCTGGGCGCTGCGCATCATCGGATAGATGGTAAGCACCTTCTGCCAGGCTTCGAGCGCCGATTGCTTGTGGCCGGTGGCGGCCATGATCTGGGCCAGGCCCGAAAGCGCGCCGAAATGGCGTGGTTCCAGCTGCAGCGTCTGGTCGATGTCGGACATCGATTTCCCGAAATTCTTCATCATGTAATGCACGGTGGCGCGCCGGTTCCAGCCTTCGGCATATTTTGGCTGCAGGATGACGACCTGGTCGAGGAAGTCGAGGGCGACGTCGAACTTCTGGTCGTCAATCGCCTTTTGCGACCATTGCATCATCAGGTCGATCGAGGCGCTGCCGGACTGGAACCATTCGCCCCAGATGCGCCCGGCGATGCGCTCGGCCGCCTTTTCGTTGCGCTCGCGCTTCAGCTCGGCAAACAGTTGGTCGAGCCTGGCTTCCCTGGTCAGGGCAACCGGCGGCTTTGCCGGCGGATCGTCCGCCGACGCCGGAGTGACGCCGAAAAGAAAGAGGGTGGCCAAAAATGCAAAAAGAATCCGCATCGCCGGAATCTAACCCCGGACGGCGGATCGTCAAACTGAAATTAGCGTGAAAGTGCCTGGAACCAGGCAATTACCATCGTATGGACGGAGGCAACGAGCCTCCGGCCGAACACTCAGCCCTGGCGCGCCTTGTAGCGTGGAGCGGTCTTGTTGATGATGTAGACGCGGCCCTTGCGGCGAACCAGCTGGTTGTCGCGGTGACGCGCCTTCAGCGCCTTGAGCGAATTCTTGATCTTCATGGTCTTGCCCGTCGGTCTGGGCCCTGTCCGGGCCGAATTATTAAGGCGCGCCTGAAAAGCGCGCCTTTGAACTTGCGGTGGCTCATAAACGAGGAGCCTTGCCCGTGTCAACCGCAAGCGTGCTGGATAGAGGCCGAGAATGGCTTTGGCCATCAAATATCCGCCATCTCGGCTCCACGCCATTGCGCGGCCGAAGGCGGGCTGGAATGGTGCGGCACCCGCAAGCCGATTTGGAGACCTCCATGCGCCTGTTGTTTGTGTCCGCCTGCCTTGCCGTTGTGGCAGCGGCATCCACCGCGCAGGCGCAGGAATGCGACCGCAACGACGACAGCCAGCAGATGATGAACATCTGCGCCGGCGAGGACTATCGGGCCGCCGATGCCAAGCTCAACCAGGCCTACAAGGATCTCGTCGGTCGCAACGACGACAAGGGCAGGAAGCTGCTGCAGGTCGTGCAACGCGCCTGGATCGCCTTCCGCGACGCCGAATGCGCCTATACGACGACAGACAGCGAGGGCGGCTCCATCCATCCGATGGAGGTTTCACAATGCCTGACCGAACTGACGGACCAGCGCATCAAACAGCTCACCGCGGGCGCCAATTGTAGGGAAGGCGATGCGAGTTGCGCCAGCCCCGACGAGGACGGGGATCTGAACGACGAGCTGCAATAGGGCTCGAGCCACGCCCTCGCGCAAAGTGCCGGAATGGCTTAGCTACGGCGGCTGATGCGCGTGAAATGGCCCATCTTGCGGCCTGGGCGCGCTTCCGCCTTGCCGTAGAGATGCAGCATCAGATCGGGCTCGGCGAGCAAAGTGGGTACGCGCAGCACATCGTCGCCGATCAGGTTTTCCATGACGCAGTTTGAATGCCGGCCAGGGTTGCCCAGCGGCAGGCCGGCAATCGCGCGGATATGCTGCTCGAATTGCGAAACGATGCCGGCGGCTTCCGTCCAGTGGCCGGAATTGTGCACGCGCGGCGCCATTTCGTTGGCCAGCAGCGTGCCATCGGCAAGAACGAAGAACTCGATGCCGATGACGCCGACATAGTCGAGGGCCGACAGGATTTTCGCTGCCGACCCCTCTGCCGTCGCCGCCGTCTCCAGCCTGATCTGGGCCGGCAGGGTCGAGGTATGCAGGATGCCGTCGCGGTGGACGTTCTCAGCCGGATCGTAGGCGGCGACCGCGCCGTCCAACCCGCGCGCGGCGATGACCGAGATTTCGCGCTCGAAAGCGACGAAGGATTCGAGGATCAGCGGCACATTGCCCATGGTCTCGCATGTGCCGGCAAAGCCGCTCGTCTCCATGTTGCGGAAGACGCGCTGGCCCTTGCCGTCATAGCCCATGCGGCGGGTTTTCAAGATGCCGCTGCCACCGAACTCTCCCAGCGCCGCCGTCAGCTCGTCGTCATTGTCGACGGAGCGGAAATCCGCTGTCCTGATGCCGATGCCGTTCAGGAATAGCTTCTCCGCCACCCGGTCCTGGGCGACTTCCAGCGCCCTGGGTGGCGGATAGACCGGGACCTTGGCGGCGAGCGCGCCGGCAGCCGCTACCGGCACATTCTCGAATTCGTAGGTGACTACGGCGCTGACTGCCGCCAGTTCGGCAAGGGCGTCCGCATCGTCATAGGCGGCGGTGATCTGGCGGTTGGCGACCTGAGCCGCCGGGCAATCGGCCTGCGGTTCGAGGATAATTGTGCGGTAGCCGAGGCGCGCTGCGGCAACAGCCAGCATGCGGCCGAGCTGGCCGCCGCCGATGATGCCGATGCTCGATCCCGCGGGCAGGCTCACGGCGCGTCCGTCGGTTCGGTGGCGACCCTGGCGGTTTGGGCGGTGCGCCAGGCATCCAGGCGGGCGGCAAGTTCTTCGTCGTTCAGCGCCAGCACGGCGGCCGCCAGAAGGGCGGCGTTGGCCGCACCCGCCTTGCCGATGGCAAGCGTGCCGACCGGAATGCCGGCCGGCATCTGGACGATGGAGAGCAGCGAATCCTGGCCTGACAGCGCCTTCGATTCGACCGGCACGCCGAACACCGGCAGCGGCGTCAGAGCCGCCGTCATGCCGGGCAGGTGGGCGGCGCCGCCGGCCCCGGCGATGATCACCTTGTAGCCGGCCGCCTTGGCGCCTTTGGCGAAATCATAGAGGCGGTCCGGGGTGCGGTGGGCGGAGACGATCAGCCGCTTGTGCGGAATGCCCAGCGCCTCCAGCGTTTCGGCGGCGTGGCGCATCGTCGCCCAGTCGGACTGGCTGCCCATGATGATGGCGACGTCGGCGCGGTGGTCGGTCAAGCGCATGCTCCCGGCGGTAAAGGCGCGCCTTAGCGGAATTCGGGCTGGCCCGCAAGGATGGCGGCCGCCGCAGCCTAGTCCGGCCAGCGCAGGGCGCCGGATGAATCCTTTCGCGGCTGTCTCATCGCATCCGCCGGCCTGTCGGCCGCGGTGAGCACGGCGCGGAGGCGTTCGGCGACGATCTCGGCCTCGCCTGGGTGCAGGTTGCACGGGTCGAGGAAGAAATGGCCACGCTCGACTTCGTGGTTGCGCACGATGATGGGCGGCGATCCGGCCGCCAATGCCGAGGCGAGGCCGGCGGCACTGAAGCGGCTTTCGGGGGAGACGAAGATCTGCAGCCGGTCGAGCGGATTGGCGGTCGGGTCGGGAATGATGTTTGCGACGATGCCGGGTATTCCCTGCAGCGAATCCCTCCACAGATGGAGCGCCGCTTCCTCGCGTCGGCGGATGCCGGCATGGTCGCGCTTTTCCCAGGCTTCGAGCGCCGCCATCGTGCCGGCGATGCTTTCCTTGCCGACCTTCATGGCGCGGGCGACGCCACGGTTCTGCAGATAGGCGGCGCGGACGAGATCCTTGCGGCCGGCGACGATGCCGCTGGTCGGCCCCGAAAGGAATTTGTGGCCGCTGTAGACGACGATGTCGGCGCCGCGCCCCAGGAAGCTGCGCAGGTCATATTCGGAAGCCGCATCGACGATCACCGGCACGCCCCTGGCGTGGCAGATATCGCAGAATTCCTCAAGGGAAAGCATGCCGTATTGCACGGTGTGGTGCGCCACGACGTAGAGCGCCGCCGCCGTGCGCTCGTTGATAGCCTCGCGCGCATGATAATCCTGCGTGACGCTGACCGTGCCGGCCGGAATGACCTTGGCGCCGGCGACGCGGATCGACTGGTCGATCGGTGCGCCGTAATTGACGATATGGCCGAGCTGGATGACGACTTCGGACTTCAGCCCTTCGGTATCGTCGGGCAGCCGTTCGATCGCCAGCAAATTGGTGCCGGTCATCGCCCCGGCGATCGCCATTGTGATGCCTGAGGCGCAGCAGGCGGTGATGAAGCCGGCCTCGCCGCCGGTGAGGCGGGCGGTGATCACGCTTGCGGCGCGCTGCAGATCGTCCATCTCCACCCATTGCGAGGCGATCTCGGCCATGGCGCTGATCGCCTCGGGAACGATGATCGAGGCGCCGAGCGTCGTCATCGTGCCGGAGACGTTGATGATCGGCCGCAGTCCCAGCCGTTCACGGATCGTGGTGTTGGAGCCGGTGTCGGAATAGGTTTTCATGTTCAGCAATCCCTTGACGGTCAGGCGGCGATCTCGACGACCGCTTCGATTTCGACGGTGATGTTTCCAGGCAGCGAGCCGACCCCGATCGCCGAGCGGGCATGGCCGCCGATCTTGTCGAAGACGCTGGCGAACAGGTCCGAGCAGCCATTGACCACTTTCGGGTGGTCGCTGAAGGTCGGCGTCGCATTGACGAAGCCGAGCAATTTGACGACGCGCACGATGCGGCCGAGATCGCCGGCGGCGGCGTGCATGACGGCGAGCAGGTTGAGGCCGGTGAGGCGGGCATGCTCATAGGCCTGCTCGACGGTGACGTCCTCGCCGACCTTGCCGGTGCACAGCGTGCCGTCGGCGCGCAGCGGCCCTTGACCCGAAAGAAAGATCAGCCGGCCGCTTTCCGCATGGGTGACGAAATTGGCGATCGGTGTCGGCGGCTCGGGCAGCGTCAGGCCGAGTTCGGCGAGCCGGATGTAAGGCGTCATGGAAGAATTCTCCTTGGGCCGGCCTGTTGTTTTACGCAATTCCCAGGGGAAAGCGCTTCGCGCTTTTCCCGGGAAAACCGCTTACACTTCTCCTGGAATTGCTTTGGGCCGCCCATGTCAGAAATGGGAGGCGCGGAAGCGCGCCAGGAAAGAGCGGAGGCGCTCATTGGTGGTCTCTTCGGCAAGGATCTCCTTCGGCGGGCCAACAGCGCTGACACCGCCATCGGCCATGAAGACAATGCGGCTCGAAGCGTCGCGGGCGAAGGCCATCTCGTGCGTGACCATCACCATGGTCATGCCGTCTTCGGCCAGGCTGTGCACAACGGCCAGCACCTCGCCGACCAATTCGGGATCGAGCGCGGAGGTGATCTCGTCGAGCAGCAGGATCTTCGGCTCCATGGCGACTGCCCGCGCTATGCCGACGCGCTGCTGCTGGCCCCCGGAGAGTTCCGCCGGCAGGCTGTCGGCCTTGTGGGCCAGGCCGACGCGGCTCAGCCAATGCTCGGCGATCTGGCGCGCCTCGGCCTTGCTCTTGCCGCGCACCTTGGTGAGGCCGAGCATGATGTTGCCGGCGGCGGTGAGGTGCGGAAACAGGTTGAAGCTCTGGAACACCATGCCGGTTTCGGCGCGCATATTGGCAAGGTCGCGCTCGCTGCGCCGCTGGCGCGCGCCGGCCTCACGAAAACCGACCTCCTTGCCGTCGATTCGGATCGAGCCTGAGTCGTAGCTTTCGAGAAAGTTGACGCAGCGCAGCAGGGTGGTCTTGCCGCTGCCGGAAGGGCCGATGACGGTGACCACCTCGCCCCTGTCCACCTTGAGGCTGACCGAGCGAAGCACCTCGACCGAACCAAAGGCTTTCGAGACCCCGGCAATGTCGAGAAGGGCAGCATTGTCGTTCGAGCTTGTGGCCATCGTGCTAGTCCCGGATGAAGGCAAAGCGCCGTTCCAGCCGCCGGCTGGCGTAGGAAAGCGCATAGTTGACGGCGAAATAGATCAAGGCGCCGAGGATGTAGAGCGGCATCGCCTCATAGGTGCGGCCGATGACCTGGTTGATCGCCTGCATCAGGTCGGTGATGCCGAGCAGCGAGACCAGGGCGCTGCCCTTGACCGCATCGGTGACGCCGTTGATCCAGGGCGGCAGGAAGCGCCGGAAGGCCTGCGGAAAGATGACGTAGGTGAGCCGCTGGCGAAAAGTCAGCCCAATGGCCATCGCCGCTTCTGACTGGCCCTTGGGAATAGAGCCGACGGCGCCCCGGAGATACTCAATGACCTGCGCCGTCTTGAACAAGGTCAGCGCCAGCACCGCCGCCGAGAAGGATTGCAGATGCAGGCCGATGGCCGGCAGGCCGTAATAGACGAAGAACATCAGCACCAGGATCGGGATGCCGCGGATGGTGTCGGAGAAGATGCGCACGGCCCAGCGCAGCGGCGCCGGGCCGTAGACCAGGCCGACGCCGAGCGCGACGCCGGCAATCAGCGACAGCACCACGACCAGCAGCGACACCCACAAAGTGATGGCGAAGCCCTGGGCGAGGAACGGTACGGCGTAGAGGATCTGGCTCAGCATGTCAGCGCGCAGCCCTGAACCGGCGTTCGACCAGCCGCAGTCCGAACAGCAGGGTGTAACCGGTCACCAGATACATCGCCGTCGTCACCAGATAGACCTCGACGATGCGGAAGGTGTTGAAGTTGATCCACTGGGCGCCGAAGGTGAGCTCGGGCACCGAGATCACCGAGGCGATCGACGTGTCCTTGAACAGCGAGATGAAGGTGTTGGACAGCGCCGGCAGCGTGATGCGCAGCATGGTCGGCAGGCGCACATGAACCAGCCGCTGCCAGGGCGTCAGGCCGATGGCTTTGCCGGCATCGAGCTGGCCGCGCGGCACGGCTTCCAGGCCGGAGCGGAACACCTCGACCAGATAGGCGCCGCTATAGACCGACAGCGTCAGCACGAACGAGGTCGGCGCGTCGTAGGCGACGTCGATCACCGTCGGCAGGCCGTAGAAGACGAGATAGACGAGCAGGATCAGCGGCACGTTGCGGATGAATTCGACGTAAGCCGCAATGATGGCGCGCACCACGCGTCCGGCCGAGACATACCAGACCGCCAGCATCAGGCCGATGACGACGCCGATGGCAATCGAAATCACGGCAAGCTCGAGGCTGAGCAGAAGGCCGCCCCACAGCTTGTCGAAATGCCGCCAGATCAGGTTGAAGTTGAGCGTATAGCCCATGCGTCTCCCGCAATAACCAAGGGGATGCGAACTAGAAGGCGGAAGGGCTAACCCTTCCGCCAGCACTTGTCAGACAACCGGGAAACCCGGATGGCGGGCCGGCGGCTCTTGGCCGAAATAGTCCTTGAAGGCGGCGTCGTAGAGTGCGGTCTCATGGCCGAACATGGCGATGGTGAAGGTCTGGTTGACGAAGGTCAGCCAGTCCAGGTCGCCCTGCCTGACCGCCGCGCCGTAGAGCATCGAGTACCAGCTCTTGCCGGCATCGAAATATTTGTCGGGGTTGCGCGAGGCCAGCCAGCGCACGGTTGAAAGATCGACAGCGGCGGCATCGGCGCGTTTCGATTCCAGTGCCTGCAGCACATTGGCCTGGGTGTCGATCTGCAGCACCTGCGCCTCCGGCAGGGCGTAATGGACCGAGCTTTCGGCATCGACATTCTGCAGGATCGAGATGCGCGTCGCCGAACCACCGGCGAGCAGCTTGTCGAAGGTCTTGTTTTCCGCCGTCGGCAGCGTCAGCAGGGCGACGCCCTCGACATAGTATGGCCTGGAGAAGTGGATGAGCTGCGAGCGCTGCGCGGTCATGGTCATGAACTGGATGGTAATGTCGACCTTGTTGGTGGTGACATTGGGGATGCGCTGCGCCGGATCCTGCATGACGAACTCGACCTTGCTCGGATCGTCGAACAGACCCTTGGGCAGAATGCGGCCCATGGTGATGTCCATGCCGACTAGCTCGCCGGCATCGTTTTCGAAATGCCATGGCGCGTTGGTGCTGCCGGTGCCGACGATCAGCTTGCCGCGGTCAAGCGCGGTGCGCAGAACGCTGTCGGATGCGGCTTGTGCCGCCGCCTTTTCGGCGCTGACAGCGGTCATCACGCCCGCCGTTGCAAGCCCGGCCATGCCCAGTTTCAGAAAATCTCGCTTGGATGCGTCGTTCACTGCGACCTCCTGTTGTTTGAGTTCCCCTTACAGACACACGTGTCGCCGACCTGAATTGTCTCTTACAATAGACACATGTATCCTATACAAGACAGATACTAACATCAGGAATCAGTTATGCAAGACAGCAATGGACTCACGGATCGGGCGGAGCTTGGTCCAGCCGAGAGCCCGACGCCCGACAAGACCTCCGGCTCGCGCGAGAAGGGCCTCAACCGGGTGCTGGAGATCCTGGAATTCCTGCATGTTACGCAGCGCGCCATCGGCATTGGCGATCTCGCCAAGGGGGTGAATGCGCCGCGCTCCACCACCTATACGCTGGTGCGTTCGCTGGTCGATGCGGGTCTCCTGGAGATGGAGGGCGACGGCAACCGGGTCTATTTCGGCAAGAAGCTCTACCTCTATGGGATGGACTATGTCAGGGGCAACGACCTGCTTAGGCGGGGCCGGCAGGAGGTCGACAATCTGTCGCGCGAGACCGGCGAGACCTCCGAATTGTGCATGCTGCAAAGCGGGCGCTATACCATCGTCCATTCCAGCCCCGGCACCAGGCCGTTCCGCATCAGCTCGGCCACTGGCTTGCAGATCCCGCTGCCATGGACGGCATCGGGGCGGCTGCTTCTGGCCGGATTGGAAAGGGCCGCCATCCAGGACATGGTCTCGGAAGACGACCTTTTGCTGCCCGACGGCCGCAGGCTGCAGTTCGACGACTTCATTGCCGATATCGCGACGGCCAGAACGACCGGCTATTGCATCACTTCGGGGCTGGTCGACGCCTACACCAAATGCCTGGCCGCCCCTGTCTTCGCGGCCGCCGGCAAGGTCGAGGCGACGATGTGCCTGGTGGTGCCGATCGACACTTCAGCGGAGAAGACCGACGAATTGCTGACGTTGCTGCGCCATCGCGCGGCGCGGCTGTCGATAGCGGGGTGAGCAGTTAGGCCCCGAGGCCGTCGGCTAAGCGATGATGTCCGGAATGATCTTGTCTTCCAGCGCCATCAGCCGGTCCTTGAGGAAAAGCTTCTTCTTCTTCATGCGCTGGATCTGCAAGGGGTCGCAGCCCATGGCGATCATCGCATTGATGGCCGCGTCGAAATCGGCATGCTCCTGCTTCAGGCGGGAAAATTCGAGGCGGACATCGGCCTTTTCCTGGTCGGACATTCTCTACCGTCTGCATGTCTGCGGCGCCCGGCAATGGGCATGATTGGGCGGGGGCGGCATCAATTGCCGCCGGCGCGCAGCCAATATCACATATCACATTGTCGTGGAATGCTACCACGCAGCATTCGACATCGCAGCCGGATGGTGGCAGACTGTCATGGTGCCGTCACAGATGCGACCTGCGGTGGACGTGCCTTTGACGGCTGCAATCGAGGAAACCATGAAAGGGAGAACCAATCATGTCTCTTGCATCCCATCTTGATGAGTTGCAGCGGAAACACGGTGATATCGAACGCGAGATCGACGATGCGATGAACCATCCATCGGTCGACGACCTCGAAATCGTGAATCTGAAGCGACGCAAGCTGGCACTCAAGGACGAGATTGAAAAACTGAAGGCGAAACCGACGAGACACTGACGCCCTTCCAGGATTAGACGCGCCGCCTTGGCGCGTGACTATCGCTCCGGTGGCGACATGCCGCCGGAGGCCTGTGTTTGCTACTGATTCCGATACTGTTGCCGGCGAAACCCGTCTGTGGGGTCGCCGCGCTGCTGCGATTTGGCGGCTCTGCTTGTCTGTCGCCATTGACAAGCCATCTTTGCTCCTCCACCTCATGCCCGAACCTCAGCGCTATGCGCTGATAGCTGATTGAGCGTGCGTCGACGTGGACGTGTGTCGCTCGGGTGATCAAGAGGCTGCCGGCATGACCGGGTATTTTTCCTCCCCCTTTGGGCGCCGGACATCGGTCGGCGTCGATGTCGGCGGCGTGGTCGTCGGCGGCGGCGCGCCGGTCGTCGTGCAGTCGATGACTAACACCGACACGGCCGATATCGACCAGACCGTCGCGCAGGTTGCGGCTTTGCATCGCGCTGGCTCCGAGATCGTGCGCATCACCGTCGATCGTGACGAGAGCGCCGCCGCCGTGCCGCGCATCCGCGAACGGCTCGAGCGGCTCGGCATCAATGTGCCGCTGGTCGGCGACTTCCACTATATCGGCCACAAGCTGCTGGCCGACCATCCGGACTGCGCCGAGGCGCTGGCCAAATACCGCATCAATCCCGGCAATGTCGGCTTCAAGGACAAGAGGGACCGCCAGTTCGCGGCGATCGTCGAAATGGCGATCAGGCATGACAAGCCGGTGCGCATCGGCGTCAATTGGGGGTCGCTCGATCAGGAGTTGCTCACCCGGCTGATGGACGAGAACCAGCGTCAAGGCTTCCCGCTGACGGCGCAGGAAGTAACCCGCGAGGCGATCGTGCAGTCGGCGATCCTGTCGGCCGAAATGGCTGAAGAGATAGGCCTCGCCCGCGAAAAGATCATCCTGTCGGCCAAGGTCAGCGGCGTGCAGGATTTGATCGCCGTCTACACCGAGCTTGCCACGCGTTCCAACCATGCGCTGCATCTCGGCCTCACCGAAGCCGGCATGGGCTCCAAGGGCATCGTCGCCTCGTCGGCGGCCATGGGCATCCTCTTGCAGCAAGGCATTGGCGACACCATCCGCATCTCGCTGACGCCGGAGCCGAATGGCGATCGCACTCGCGAGGTGCAGGTCTCGCAGGAACTGCTGCAGACCATGGGCTTCCGTCAGTTCGTGCCGATCGTCGCCGCTTGCCCCGGCTGCGGCCGCACGACATCCACCGTGTTCCAGGAACTCGCCCAGAACATCCAGGCCGATTTGCGCAAGAACATGCCGGTCTGGCGGGAGAAATATCCCGGCGTCGAGAACCTCAAGGTCGCGGTGATGGGCTGCATCGTCAACGGCCCCGGCGAATCCAAGCACGCCGATATCGGCATCTCGCTGCCCGGCACCGGCGAGACGCCGACCGCGCCCGTCTTCGTCGATGGCAAGAAGTCGGCGACGCTGCGCGGTCCGTCGATCGCCGCCGATTTCGAAAAAATGGTTGCCGACTATATCGAGCAGCGGTTTGGCCAGCACGGCAAGGCTGCGGCCGAATAAGCCATGCGGGGGCTGCTCAAAGCCGGTGTGATCCTGCTCTGCGGGCTGGGTGCCGGACAGGCGCTCGCCGATCCACCGCAATCGCGCTCGGCGGCGAAACGATTGATCGGCCGTGTCTGTGACCTGATCGAGACGCATGCCGAGCGGAACGGCCTGCCGAAGGATTACTTCGCCCGGCTGATCTGGAAGGAAAGCCGCTTCGACCCCAATGCGGTGAGCCCGGTCGGTGCCGAAGGCATCGCCCAGTTCATGCCGGGCACCGCCAAGATGCGCGGGCTGGCCGATCCTTTCGACATCGACCAGGCGATCCCGGCTTCGGCGAAATATCTCGCCGAAATGAAGACCGGCTTCGGCAATCTCGGCCTGGCGGCGGCTGCCTACAATGCCGGCGAGAGCCGCGTTTCGCGCTGGCTGGATTCCGGCGGTTTCCTGCCGATGGAGACCGAGAGCTACGTCTTCGACATCATGGGCGAACCGGCCGACAAGTTTTCCGACAGCGCTTACGCCGGGACGGTCGAGCCGCTCGACGCGAAAACCAGCTTTCCCGTCGCCTGCCGCAAGCTGCCGGTGATCATGTCCAGAACCGTGGCGATGGCCTCGATCACTGTGAAGCCATGGGGCGTCCAGGTGGCCGGCAATTTCCGCAGGGGAGCTGCGATCAATCAGTGGCTGCGGGTCAGGAGCCGGTTTCCGGCGCTGCTTTCCGGTCGTGACCCGGTGGTCAGCCGGGTGCGCACGCCGATCGGCCGACGCGGCATCTACGCCGTCAGGATCGGCGTCGACGACCGTGCCGCCGCCAACGTCATCTGCCAGAAACTGCAAAGCGTCGGGGGCGCCTGTATCGTCGTGCGCAACCGATAGGCCGAGGGGGCGACATGACGGCCAAAATCGTCCTGCTTAATGGCGTCGGCAGCGCCGGCAAAAGCTCGATCGCCAGGGCGCTGCAAACAATCGCCACCGAGCCCTTCCTGCATGTCCAGATGGATGCTTTCATCGACATGCTGCCGCCGGCGCTGCAGGATCATGCCGACGGGTTTTCCTTTGAGACCGTGCTGGAAGACGGCAAGCCGTCGGTGGTGATCAGGAGCGGGCCGGTCGGCGCGCGAGCCATGCGCGGCATGCGCCATGCCATCGCCGCCATGGCCGGGCAAGGCAACAATCTCATTGTCGACGACGTGATCTTCAATGACGAGATAGCGGAGCACCGCATGCTGCTGTCGGGTTTCGACCTGCATCTGGTCGGCGTCATGGCGCCGCTGGAGGTGCTGGGAGCGGGCGAGGCCGCGCGCGCCGACAGGCTGCCTGGCCTGGCGCGCTGGCAATATGGACGCGTCCACAACGGCATAGACTACGACCTCGAAGTCGACACCAGCCGGCTGACGCCGCTTGAATGCGCCCGTCGCATCCAGGAAAGATTCCGACTATAGTGGCCGGTGTTCTTTTGTTGCAATCATAGCTCTTCCAATCGCCCGAAAGCGATAGTCACCCGTCATGTGCAGGGTCGTGGCGATTAAATATTAATGAGCCCTGCTGTAGCAAAAGAGGTCGATATCTCGACGAGAGCTTTTGCGATCGTCAAAAAGGCGGGGCATGGGGGCGGTGGCAAATTTCCTTAGACGCGTTGTAAGTGAACTTGAAACGCCGCGCGCCAAACGGCCGTTCGGTTCTGGCTGGCTGTCCGGCTCGATTGGCTTGCTTGCCGGGGTCACCGCCCTGCTGATGGTCATCGTGCTGCGCTACCCGTCGCTTACATCGATGCCGGATCTGGCCCCCATCCACCAGATGCTGTTCTTCAAGCCGGTGCTCTATTTCGTCCTCATCTCCGGCTATATCCTGGCGATCCTCAGCATGACGCTGCGCAGGCAAAAGACGCTCGGCGCGGCAGCGATGTTCACTGTGCTGCTGGCGTCGCTGGTCGGCATGCTTCCGGTGCGCCATCAACTGCACATCGAAGGGGTGTTCTTCGGGCTTGATTTCTTCATCCTGAACGCCCTGTTCATGGGTGTGCTGTTCGTTCCGCTCGAACGTCTTTTCGCGCGCAACAAGGATCAGACCGTGTTCCGCGACGAATGGCGCGAGGACCTGTTCTACTATCTGGTCTCATCGCTGCTGGTGCAGATTTTGACCTACCTGACCTTGGCGCCGTCCAACTTCGTCAATGCGCAGGGCGCCCTTGGTTCGGTGCGCGCCTGGGTCCACGACTTGCCGTGGCTGGTGCAACTGCTGGCGGTAATGTTCCTGACCGACCTTGCCCAGTATTGGGTGCATCGGGCCTTCCATCGCATTCCCTGGCTGTGGAAGTTCCATGCCGTGCACCATTCCGCCAAGTCGATGGACTGGATTGCCGGTGCGCGCATGCATTTCCTGGAAATCATCGTGCTGCGCAGCCTGACGGCCACCCCGATGTTCGTGCTGGGGTTCGATGAATCGGCTATCCAGACGTATATATTGATCGTCTACGTCTATTCGTCTTTCATCCATTCCAACATCGGAACCAGTTTCGGTCCAGTCGAAAAGGTGCTGGTGTCGCCGCGTTACCACCACTGGCATCACGGCCTCGAGAAAGAAGCGATCGACGTAAACTTCGCCATCCATTTCCCGCTGCTCGACCGGCTGTTCGGTACCCACCATATGCCTGAAGGACGCTGGCCGAACGGCTACGGCATTCACGGACATCCCGTTCCGAACGGATACTGGCAGCAATTCCTCTATCCCTTCCGGCGCGGCTAGACTGGATCCATTAGCGAAGCGCGCGTGTCACCGCGCCTGGCGAGGTAGCCCAATCCATGACAAGCGACAGAGCCCCCAGATGCGTGACGGCTACATAATCTGCGGCACGCCGAGAACCGGAAGCACATTGCTGTGCGGTCTGCTGGCATCGATGAAAACAGCCGGCGATCCGCACTCCTTCTATAGGCGGGAGGACAAGGCGGAATGGGCCGAAGAGTGGAAATTGCCGCATCCCGAGACGATGAGCGCGCATGATTTCGACCTCGCCTATCTCGGTGCGGCAATCAGCGCGGGAAGGGGCGGAACGGGCGTCTTCGGCTTGCGCCTGATGCGGGAAAACCTGGATGAACTCTCGGCAATCCTCGACCGGATCTACCCAGACCTGCCATCGGACAAAGCACGCTTTGAAAAGGCCTTCGGGCGGGTCCTCTACATCCATCTTTCGCGCGAAAACAAGCTGGCGCAGGCGGTGTCGCTGATCAAGGCCGAGCAGACCGGGCTTTGGCACATCGCGCCCGACGGAACCGAGATCGAACGAGTCGCACCGCCGCAGGAACCCCGCTACGATTTCAAGCGGATCCAGCGCGAGCTTGCCGAACTCGAAGCCTATGACGCGGGCTGGAACGTCTGGTTCGCGGAGCAGGGGATCGTCCCGCTGCGCATCGGCTATGAGCGCCTGTCAGGCGATCCGGCAGCGGCATTGGCATCCATCTGCAAGGCCCTGGGCGTTCCGGCGCCGAATGCCGCCGACGTAAAGCCGGGCGTCGCCAAGCTCTCGGACGAGATTAGTCTGGACTGGATGCGCCGCTATCGTCTGGACGCGGCGATTTGATCAAGCCCTCTTTACCGCGACCGTTTCGCTGAGCCATGTGCCGATCTTGCTGCCGAGGCGGTCGGGCGACACCGGCTTGGGCAGATAGTCGTCCATTCCGGACTCGATACATTTGTCGCGGTCGCCCTTCAGTGCGTGCGCGGTGACGCCGATGATTGGTGTGTGATTGCCACTCGCTGCCTCCGCCGCCCGGATGGCGCGGGTCGCCTCGTAGCCGTTCATCTCCGGCATGGAGACGTCCATGAGAATCAGCTTCGGCCGCAGCGCCCGGTACATCTCGACGGCCGTGCGGCCATTGCTGGCGATGCGGTAGCTGAGGCCAAGCCCATTGAGGATCTGGCCGAACACCAGCTGGTTCACGTCATTGTCCTCGGCGATCAGAATATCGATCGGGCCGTTTGGCGTGGCGATCGATTCAGGCACTGTGGCCGCCGGAATTGCCGGGCCGCGAATGACGGTGAAGGCGGGTGGCGTCACGGGTGCCGCCTGCGGAACAACAGGCTCGCGAACGAACTGGGCCTTGCCGATCTGGGCCCGCGCTTTCTGGATGGCCGAGATGACGGTGCCGAGCAGGATGGCCGAGCGCGCCGGCTTGGTGAGATGCGCGGCGATGCCGAAATCGATGACCATCTTGCCGAAATCGACCTGGTCGACGGAGGTCAGCAGCACCACCGGGATGGCGGAGAGACGGCTGTCGGCGGAAATCGCCTTGGCGACATCGGCGCCGTTCATGCCGGGCATCTGGTAGTCGAGGATGATGCAGTCGACCGCAGCACCGAGCTGGCTGGCCCGGTCTAGAAAGGCGAGGCCGACGGCGCCGCTTTCGGCGGCCGCGCAGTCGAAGCTCCAGCTTCTGAGCTGCTCCAGCAAGATCTCGCGGTTGACCGGGTTGTCGTCGATGACCAGCACGCGGGCGCCGGTGACATCGACCGGCACGATCTCGTTGCGCGTGTCCTGCTGATGCGCCGGCAGCGGCACGGCGAACCAGAACACCGAGCCGCGGCCGATCTCGCTTTCGACGCCGATCTTGCCGCCCATCAGGTCGATGAGGCGGGCGGCGATGGCAAGGCCGAGGCCGGTGCCTTCATGGCGGCGCGTCGACGAGCCGTCGACCTGCGCGAATTTCTCGAACACGTTCTCGAGCTTCTCGGCAGGAATGCCGATGCCTGTGTCCTCGACGCGGACCTTGAGCTGGACCATGCCGTCGACCACCTCGCCGCCGACATCGATCAGCACATGGCCCTTCTCGGTGAACTTCACCGCATTGCCGAGCAGATTGGTGACGATCTGACGGAACCGTCCGGCATCGCCGACGACATGGGCAGGCAGGCGCGGGTCGACGCGCACGATCAGCTCGAGGTTCTTTTCGGCGACGCGCGCCGACACCAGTGTGGCCACGTCCTCGACCGCTTCGGCAAGCCGGAAGGGTGCAGGATCGAGCGTCAGCTGACCGGCATTGATCTTGGAGAAATCGAGGATGTCGTTGATGATGGTGAGCAGCGCATTGCCGGACTTGACGATGACTTCGGTGAAGGTCTTCTGGCGCGCGTTAAGCTCGGTCTTGGCGAGCAGTTCGGCCATGCCCAGCACGCCATTCATCGGCGTGCGGATCTCATGGCTCATATTGGCCAGGAATTCCGATTTGGCGCGGTCGGCCGCTTCGGCCTTGAACAAGGATGCGGCGGATTCGGTGAAGGCGCGGCGGATCGCCTTTTCCATCGGCCGGAAGATCCAGAGGGCAACGATGGCAAGAACCGCGAACAGAAGGCCGCTTGCCCACAACAGCAGCCTGTCGCTGGAGGCGTCGGCCAGATGGCGTTCGCCATCCATGGCGGTACGCACACGCACCAGCATCGGCTGGACGAACAGGTCGTTCTGGTTGAGGATTTCGCGCGAACTCCATTCGTCGGTCTGTTGCGCCGCTGACATCAGGTTGAAGTTGCGCACGATGTCGCGCGACGACCAGAACAGGTCGCCGTTGACGGCGGCCGACGAGAGTTCGTCCAGCGTTTTGGCCGACAGGCTCGGCTTGATCGCGGCCAACTCCGCGGACAGTGTTTCGATCTCGCTGGTCAGGCGTTGCGAATGGCCGCGCGCGGCGGCGGCAAGGCCGTCACGGGTTTCGGTGCGCCAGGTCGTGCTGGCGGTTTCGGCAAAGCTGGAGGCGTTGCGCAGGTCGCGGGTGAAGACGACGAGATTGCTGCTCAGCGCGTCGATGTCGTGGCGGAAGGAATTGACGCGATTGAGCGCAAACATCACCGCGGTGGAAGCCAGCGCAAAGATGAGCAATCCCGAGATGTAGCGGATCCGGATCGAGCGGATGAAGAAAGAATATTCCGGCATGCGCAACCCCAACACATACGCATCATTTTAACGGTCGGGATTACGCTTGATTTACATTAAAATTCCGTTCGCGCCTGGCGGGCCGTCAAGATCCTGGCTGCACGTGCCCGGAGTTGGCGCCATAGAGGGTGGCATCGCATTCGCGCATCATGCGCAGTGCTTCTTCCTCGGTCAGGCCAAACTTGCGCATCATGCTCCGGATTTCGGGGCCTACAGCTATCTCCACCGGTCTTGCCGCCTGGCGGGTCTTCCTGGCCTTTTTCTTGGACATCAGTACGTTTCCCGTCTTGACCGACACATGTTTCGCATCAGCCCTGGCCCGGCCTCACCGTGCTGCGCCAGACCATGGGCGCATGGCAGATCAGACGGCTGCCAGCCTCCTCCCGCACGCCGGTCGCGAGCCGCACGGCGCGCCTGGCGATCTCCTCGATCGGCGGCGAGAACGTCGTCAGCCGGTAAGAGGCCCAGTCGGCCTGTTCGATGTCGTCAAAGCCGATGACGCAGAGATCGCGGGGTACGCTGATGCCGAACTCGTGGCGGGCCGCATCGAGAAAGCCGCACGCAATCAGGTCGGTCACGCAAAACGCCGCATCCGGCCGCTGTCGGCCGGAAAAGAGCCGCCTGGCGCCATCGGCTCCGGTGGCATAGCCGGTGCGGCCCTCGCGCCACACGGTCACCTCCAGCCCTTCCTTCTGCGCGGCGGTAAGGAAGGAGGTTTCGCGGGAGAGCAGGCTGGGCGTGCCGGCAGCCGAGGTCACCAGGGCGGGGCGGGTACAGCCGGCCCGGATGAAGGCATGCAGCGCTGCCTCTGCGGCTGCAGCGTTGTCGACACCGATATTGTGCGGGCCGTCGAAGCGGTCATCGCGATTGATCAGCACCAGCCGCTGGCCGTTCTCAAGACAGGTGCGGATCAGCAACTGCGGCGGCGAGCCGGACAGAACGATGCTCGCATCGGCGCGATAGTTCAGCGTGTTGCGCAGCGCCTGGTCGACATGGTGGCTGGGGCCGGAGGTGTTGAACACCATGGCCATTTTGCCGGCGTCCCGCAGATGTTGGGTCAGCGCCTTCTGCAGGCGGGCATGATAGGGCGTGTCACCATCGGCAACGATGAGGCAGACAATGCCGGTCGAGGCCCGCATCAGGCCGCGAGCCAGATGGTTGACGTGATAGCCGAGTTGCTCGGCCGCCAGCATCACCCGCTCGCGGGTTTCCCCGGAAACGGAAGCGCCGGGCGTGAAGGTACGTGACACGGCCGAGCGCGAAACCCCGGCGAGGTCGGCAACCTGCTGGGCGCTGGAAAAACCGGTGCGGATTCTCGGAACCGTCAAGCCAACGCTCTCGCTGCTGTTTTCGTGATTCTTTGCACGCCCGTGCAATGTAATGCAACTCTTCTGCCATTGCCACCCACCGCACTTGACAGGCATGGCGGAATGCAACAGCTTTGCACAGCCGTGCAATACAAGCCGGCTCAAGAGTGGCATCGGAGGAATACCCTGTCCATTTCGCCGAAGACGGCATTGAGGGCGCGACTGTCCGGACCGGCTGCATGAGCAGGGCGGCGGCGCATCCGAAGGCGGACCGGCTGTCCGAGGCCGAGATGGACAGGCGTGCCGAGGTCTGCCGGAAACTGCTTGTCACGGCCGGGCAACTGGCGATGGAAGGCTATGCCCGGCAGGGCGCCGTCCAGCCGGTGGCGATGAAAGGCCCGCAGGATTTTCTCACTGAAACCGACGGCAAGGTCGAGGAGCACATCCGCGCGACGCTGGCAGAGGCTTTTCCGCAGGACGGGTTTTTGGGCGAGGAAGGCGGTGGCATCGGCTCTGCCCGCATGTGGGTCGTCGACCCGATCGACGGCACCGCCAATTTCATGCGCGGTATTCCGCATTTCTGCATTTCGATAGCTTTCGTCGAGGACGGCCGCAGCGAGATCGGCGGCATTGCCAATCCGGCCGTCGGCGAAACGTACTTTGCCCGTCGCGGGCAAGGCGCGACGCGCAATGGCGCGCCGATCCATGTGTCGCCGACGCAAGCGTTCGACCGCGCCTTTGTCGAGTTCGGCTGGTCGCCCAGGATTCCCAATCGCGACTATCTGGACAAGGTGAGCCTTGTCTGGGCACTCGGCGCCAATGTGCGGCGCTCCGGCTCCGGAGCGCTTGGGCTGGCCTATGTGGCCGACGGCCGCTCGGATGCCTATGCCGAGCTGCACATCAATTCGTGGGACTGCCTGGCCGGATTGCTGCTGGTGGAGGAGGCCGGCGGCCGTGTGAACCGGTTCCTCGACGGCGACGGCATGGCGAAGGGCAATCCCGTGCTAGCGGCAGCACCCGGCGTTGCGGCGACATTGTCCCAGGTGATCGGAGTGCCGCTCGACGACGGGTAGATCGTTTCCAGTGAGAAGACAGGGAGGAATATCGATGAAGACATTTGACAGTAAGCAAGGCTTGCGCGCCGCCTGGCTTGGCCTTGGCGCGGCGCTGGCCTTGTTCGGATTGGCGAGTGCCGCCCAGGCGGCCGCCCGCAGCCTCACAATGTATTGCGCCGTCGACGAGGCCTGGTGCCGGGCGATGGCGACCACCTACCAGAAGGAGACGGGCGTCAGCGTCGACATGACCCGCATGAGCGCCGGCGAAATCTACGCCCGCCTCCGGGCCGAGAAGGACAATCCGCAAGCCGATATCTGGTGGGGCGGCACCGGCGACCCGCATCTGCAGGCGGCGGAAGAGGGCCTCACCCAGGAATACAAGTCGCCGCAACTGGCAAACCTGCGCGACTGGGCGCTGAAGCAGGCCGACAGGTCGAAGAACCGCACGGTCGGCATTTATCTCGGTGCGCTCGGCTACGGCTACAATGAGGAAGATCTGAAGCAGCGCGGGCTGACCGCGCCGGCGTGCTGGGCCGATCTGGTCAAGCCGGAATTCCAGGGCGAGATCGAGATGGCCGACCCGAATTCATCGGGCACGGCCTGGACCATGCTTGCCACCATCGTCCAGCTGATGGGCGAGGACAAGGCATTCGACTATCTCAAGCAGCTCAACAAGAACATCGCCGAATACACCAAGGCAGGGGCCGCGCCGGCGCTCGCCGTCGGCAAGGGCGAGACGCTGATCGGCATCTCCTTCCAGCACGACGTGATCAATGCCGCGAAACAGAACCCTGCCGTGAAGGTGGTGTCGCCTTGCGAGGGCACCGGCTTCGAGATCGGCTCGATGAGCATCGTGACGGGCGCCAAGCATGTCGAAGAGGCGCAGAAATTCTACGACTGGGCGCTGAGCCCGGATGCGCAGAAGCTCGCGGCGCCGAACGGCAGCTTCCAGATCCCGTCGAACACCGCCACGCCGGTGCCGCCCGAGGCGCCGGACCTCTCGAAGATCAAGCTGATCGACTACGACTTCGCCAAATACGGCTCGTCGGCCGAACGCAAGCGACTGTTGAAGAAGTTCACCGACGAGGTCCGCAACGGCGGCTGAGCGCGTTCTTTTGCGCTCACTCTAGCATCTGATCGCCGGCTGCCCTTCGCGGCAGCTGGCGCACCATCCTTTGGCACAGAAAGACATTGAATGGCCGCGGCCGGTTCCATGGTCAGTTCCGCTCCTGGACGCAGCGCGCTCGCCTGGGTAATGGCCGCGTGGGCGAGCTTCGTGCTCTTGCCTTGGTACAAAGTCGAAGGCGGCTTCCTGTCGTTCGACTGGCTGGCACAGCCGGCGGATGCGACACCGGCCATCATCCTGGCGCTCGGTGGCCGGCCCTGGCTGTTGCCGCTTGTCCTGCCGCTTCTGCTGGCGAGCTGGCTGGTGGGGCGCAACAAACCCAAGAGCCTTGCGGTTGCAGGCGCGGCGGGCCTGCTGTGGCTGGCCATCGAAGGCTTTTCCATCATCCATTCGGGCTGGGGATTTGGCTTGCTTACCCGGATCGCCGGCACGCCGGGACCGATGCAGCCGGGGCTTGGCTGGGGCGCGGCGCTCTATGCCGTGGCGATGCTGATGTTCATCGCCGAGGCGCTCGCCGCGCGCGGCTGGTGCAAGGGCGACCGCTTCGTCGTCGGCTCGCTCTCAATCGTGATTGCTTCGCTGATCCTGTTCGTCGCCTATCCGCTGCTGTCGATCCTCACCTCGGCCATCAAGGACAATGACGGCAATGTCGTGCCGGCGCTGTTCGTCGAAAAGATCTTCAGCGCCAATATATGGAGCCTGCGCTGCCTCTATGGCGAGGGCTCCTGCGGCGTCGCGTGGAACACGGTGGCGATCGCGGTCCTCGTCGGCTTTTTCTGCACGGCGCTTGGGCTGGCTCTGGCGCTGATTGCGCTTCGCACCAAGCTGCCGGCCAAATGGCTGCTGCGCGGCCTGTCCATCCTGCCGATCATCACGCCGCCCTTCGTCATCGGCCTGGCGCTGATCCTGCTGTTCGGCCGCGCCGGCATCGTCACCAACCTCATGTCGGTGCATCTCGGCATTCCGCGCAGCCGCTGGATCTACGGCATGGCCGGCATCACCATCGCGCAGGTGCTGGCCTTCACGCCGATCGCCTTCCTGGTTTTGGTCGGCGTGCTGCAAGGGGTCAGCCCGAGCATGGAGGAGGCGTCGCAGACCTTGCGCGCCAGTCGCTGGCGGACGTTTCGCACCGTCACCTGGCCGTTGATCCGGCCGGGCCTGGCCAGCGCCTTCCTGATCTCGTTCATCGAGAGCATGGCCGATTTCGCCAATCCGCTGGTGCTGGGAGGCAATTTCAACGTGCTGTCGACCGATATATTCTTCGCGGTGGTTGGCGCGGCGCACGACCAGGGCCGCGCGGCGGTGCTGGCGATCGTGCTGTTGATGTTCACGCTGGCAGCCTTCGTCATCCAGCGCCGCTGGATCGGCAGCCGCAGCTACGTCACCGTTGCAGGCAAGGGCGATGGCGGCGTACCGGCGACGCTGCCCAAGGCCTTGCGGATCGGCTGCTACGCCACCGTCGTTCCGTGGCTGGTTCTGACCATCGTGGTCTACGGCATCATCCTGGGCGGCGGTTTCGTGCAATCGATCGGGCGCGACAACACGCCGACGCTCGAGTATTTCCTCACCGCCTTTTCGATCGAGAAAGGCGTCAATGGCTGGTTTTTCAGCGGCTCGGCCTGGCCGTCGCTGCTGATGACCATCGGCCTGGCGCTGGTGGCGATGCCGTTCACCGCGGCGCTCGGCATCCTGACGGCCTATCTGCTCGACCGGCAGCGTTTCGCCGGGCGTACCATGTTCGAGTTCCTGGCCATGATGAGTTTCGCCATTCCCGGCACGGTGATCGGCGTCAGCTATATCCTTGCCTTCAACGTGCCGCCGGTGCAGTTGACCGGCACCGGGCTGATCATCGTCATCTCCTTCATCTTCCGCAACATGCCGGTGGCGATCCGTGCCGGGCTTGCCAATCTCGGACAGATCGACAAGAGCCTGGACGAGGCATCGCTGACGCTTGGGGCGCGGTCTTTTGCTACCTTGCGGCGGGTGATCCTGCCGATCCTGAAGCCGGCGATCGTGACCGCGATGATCTACAGTTTCGTGCGCGCGGTGACGGCGGTCAGCGCCGTCATCTTCCTGGCGAGCGGCCGGTTCAATCTCGCCACGGTCTACATTGTCGGGCGCGCAGATGTCGGCGAATACGGCATCGCGATTGTCTATTCGGCGGTGATGATCGTTGTCATGATGGTCATCCTCATCGGCATCCAGCTGCTGGTCGGCGAACGCCGGCTCGGCCGGCGCCGTGCGGGTCCGGAAGCCGTCGTGGCGGCAATCTGATGGGGAGAAGCGGCGTGGATCAGACGGCGAAGAATGCTGCCCCGGTTGTCACGGACAGGCCGGCCGTGCGGTTCGAGGGCGTCACCAAGAAATACGGCGCGGTGACCGCCGTCGACAATGTCAGCTTCGACATCGCGCCGGCCAGCCTGGTGACGCTGCTCGGGCCCTCGGGTTGCGGCAAGACGACGACGCTGCGGCTGATCGCCGGACTGGAACAGACCAGCACCGGGCGCATCCTGATCGACGACAAGGACGTCACCTTGCTGTCCGCCGCCGAGCGAGATGTCTCCATGGTGTTCCAGTCCTATGCGCTGTTCCCGCACATGAACGTGATGGAGAATGTCAGCTACGGCTTGCGGGCTATGGGGCTTGGCAAGGCGCAGGCAGCCGAGCGCGCCGCCGAAAAGCTGTCGCTTGTCGGCCTGTCCGGCTACGAGAAGCGCCAGCCGAGCGAATTGTCCGGCGGCCAGCAGCAGCGCGTCGCGGTGGCGCGAGCCATCGTACTGGAGCCGAAGGTGCTGCTGTTCGACGAGCCGCTGTCCAATCTCGACGCCAAGCTGCGCCGGCGCGTGCGCGACGAAATCCGCGGTCTCCAGCAAGATCTGGCGCTGACCATGGTCTATGTCACGCATGACCAGGAAGAGGCGCTCGCCGTCTCCGACCGCATCATCGTCATGAACGCCGCTCGCGTCGCCCAGGACGGCACGCCGCGCGACCTCTACAACGAGCCGACCAACCGCTTCATCGCCGACTTCATGGGCGACGCCAATCTGCTCGACGTCGAGGTGCTTTCCAGCAATGCGACCAGTGCAAGGGTCAAGGTCGGACCCTTGCTGCTCGACATGCCGGGTCGCGGTAACGCTCCGGGGCCGGCGATGCTCGCTGTGCGCCCGAATGCCGTGCGCATCTTGCCCGGCCAGCCAGCGGGCACCATGAAGGGCCGGGTGGTCAAGAGCTCGTATCTCGGCGACCACATGGAATACCGCATCGCGATCAGCGATCCGGCGGTCGAACTGTTCGCGACATCGCCTGATGTCACACCCGCCGTGGCGGAAGGGACGATGGTCGGGATCGATTTCGATCCGGCGAAGATCGTGCTGATCAAAGACGATTGAACGCGCCGGGAAAACCGTTGCACACTTTCCCGGCGTTGCTTGGTGACGTTACAACAGGCGGCGACCAGGGATTAGCGACCCAGTTTTGCCTTGGGTTTAGAATCGTTGTTTTTGCATGCTCGCCTATTTGCGAGCCTGAGGGTCACCAGGGCGCATCGACCGAACTCAAACGAGCTTTTCCAGCGTGATCGGAAGGCTTCGAATGCGTTTGCCGGTCGCGTGGAAGACGGCATTACCGATCGCAGGTGCGACCCCTACGACACCGATCTCGCCGACGCCTTTGCCGCCAAGAGCGGTTGCCTGCATGTCCGGAATTCCAACCGAAATCACCTGGATGTCGGGCACATCGGCGTTAACCGGGACGGCATAGTCGGCAAAATTCGCGTTGATGGTGCGCCCGTCTCGCTGGTCGACGTAACCTTCTTCCAGGAGAGCCTGCCCGAGACCCATGACCATACCGCCGATCCACTGGCTTTCCGCAAGCTTCGGATTGAAGATCCTGCCGCTATCGAATGCCGAGACCATGCGCTTGACGCGGATCGTGCCAAAATCCTCATCGATCCGAACTTCCACGAAATGCGCACACCAGCTATGGGCCGAGACGCCTCCTTCCACAGCGCCCTTCAACTGTGCAAAACTGCGGTCAGCTCCGTTCTTCATCTCCTCGGTGGCGCCGGGAGCAAAGGTGTTACCCTCGATTTCCAGTTTGTCTTTGCCCACTGCCTTCAAGAGTTCCGCGATGCCGATACCGCCGTTCGGCCGTCGGGTCGGTTGCACCGAGCCGTTTTCGAACGTGAGGTCAGTCGCCTTCGAGGCTGCCAGCGGCGACTTCGGATCGGATGCGGCAAGCGCCAGCAAGGCGTCCCGTGCATTCCTGGCCGCCTTGTCCACCGCTCCCGTCAGGTTGTTGGCCTGCTGGGAACCGCCTGCGAGCGCCGATCTGGGGAGGAGGGTATCGCCCAGCCGCACCGCGACTGTCTCAACAGGAACGCCCAATGCGTCAGCCGCTGTCTGGGCGAGAATGGTATAGGTCCCCGTTCCCATGTCGGTGCCCGCGCTGAGGACTTCGATCTGTCCACTGGCATGGAGTACGATCTTGGCTTCGCTCGCGGTACGGATCATGGGGTATGACCCGGCGGCCATTCCATAACCGATCAACTCGCGGCCTTCGCGCATCGAGCGAGGGGCCGGGTTCCGGTTCCACCAGCCGAAGGCTTCCGCGCCCACGGCATAGGCTTCGCGTAACTGTCGAGTGCTCCACTTCATCCCATTGCTGGGATCCGTCTCCGCCCAGTTGGCAAGGCGCAGCGTGACCGGATCCATGCTGAGCGCGTACGCCAGCTCGTCGATCGCGCTTTCCACAGCATAGGCACTGGGGTTTTCGCCGGGGCCCCGTTTCCAGCCGGGCTGGACCGTATTGACCGGGACGACGTTGAGACGTGAAGAAAAGTTCGGCGTCGCATACATGATCTTCGTCACATTGTTGCAAGCCTCGATATGGACTTCGTCAATCGCCGTCTCGTTCCAGCTCTCATGGACGATCGAGCTTATCTTTCCGTCCTTCGAGGCTCCGATTGAGAGTGTCTGCCGTGTCGCCGGTCGGCCGCCAAGGCCGGTAAAGGTCTGCGGCCGCGTGAGAGAAACCTTGATCGGCCTGCCCAGTTTCCGCGAGGCCGCGCAAGCCAGCCCCACATGCGGATGTGCCCCGATCTTGGACCCGAACCCACCGCCGACATAGGGCGAGATCACCCGCACATTCTCGATGTCGATGCCGAGCCATTCCGACACGACGCTCCGTGCCCCGCCAACCCACTGGCTGGGCTCCCAGACGGTGATTTTCCCGTTGTCCCAGGAAGCGATGCACGCATGCGGCTCCATCGGCACATTGTATTCGCGTGACGTCGTGTAAGTGACGTCTACCTTGACCTCGGCATTGGCCAACGCTGTCGCTGCATCGCCCCACGCGGCACCCATCTCATCGATGGGCTGCACTTTTGCCTTGGGATCGTTGATGTCGAGAATAGGGTCGCCGTCCTCATATTCGATCTTGAGAAGACTTGCCGCTTCCGTTGCCTGCTCAAAGGTTTCTGCGACCACGAGCGCGATATGCATGCCGTTGAAACGGACCACATCGTCTTGAATTGGGGTAAATTCCTCGGTCGCTCCGCCGCCCTTGCTGTAGACGGTCGGCTTGTTGAGCTTCAGGGAATTCTGCGCGGTGTAGACATCCAGGACACCCGGTAGAGCCTTGGCGGCCGACGTATCGATACTGACGATACGCCCTGCCGGCCGCGTCGATTGGACAGTTACGCCATAGGCCAGGTTCTCCAGCTTCTGCTCGATCGCATAGCGAGCCTGCCCGGTTACTTTCAACGGGCCTTCGGCGCGGGAAAGCCTGGCACCGAGAGCTGGCGCCTTGGCGGGGACGGTCTCAGCCGCAACGGCTTTTGACGAGAGATCGACAGCGGCGCCAGCGACAGCGGCTACGCCGGCGCCGAGCTTCAAGACGGTGCGGCGGTTGAGTTCGAACGCGTTACCATGTGTCATGCGATACCTCCTACCGTCATCAGGGCGCGGGCCACGACCTTCGGTGCCAGTTCAACCTTGAATGCGTTATGTCCGCTCGACTTCGCGCCGTCGCCGGCGGCTGACGAGGCGCTACGAATCGTCGCCTCGTCGAGCGTCTTTCCCTTGAGCAAATTTTCGACGGCGCGCAGGCGCCAGGGTTTGGTGGCGAGGCCGCCGACCGCGATGCGTACTTCGCGAATTGTCTTGCCATCGGCTTCCAATTCGATTCCGACAGCAGCGCTGGCCGCGGCGAACTCGTACGACGCGCGATCCCGGACCTTGAGATAATGCGAGCGTTCCAGGGCTGCCGAACGCGGGATCTCGATCCCGACGACCATCTCGCCGGCCGACAGCTCATGCTCAAGGTGCGGGGTATCGCCAGGGAGAAGGAAGAATTCGTCGGCGGGAATTTTGCGTTCGGAAGCTCCCCGGATGATGACCGTGGCGTCGAATGCCACCAGGGAAACCGCAAAATCTCCGGGGTAGATTGCTATGCACGCGTCACTCGTGCCGAGCACCGCGTGGTTGCGGTTGACGCCGCCAAGGGCAGCGCATCCGGAACCTGGATTGCGCTTGTTGCAGTTCGAATAAGCGTCCGGGTCCCGGAAGTAGGTGCAACGGGTTCGCTGCATCAAGTTTCCACCGATGGACGCCATGTTGCGCAGCTGTGCCGAGGCAGCGCGCCACAGGCTTTCGGAAAGCACCGGCGCAGCCTGCTTGATATCGGCGTGGTCGGCGACCTTGCTCATCTTGGCGAGCGCACCGATGCGAATGGCATCCGCCGATACCTCGATCGTGTCCAGGCCGGAAAGGCGCGTGATGTCGACCACCCGCGCAGGACGCTCGACATTCAGCTTCATGAGGTCAAGAAGCGTGGTCCCACCGGCGAGAAATCTTGTCTCTGGCTTGGCAGCCTCGGCAAGCGCCCTCGCGGCATCTTTGGCGCGGAGATACTCGAAAGGTCTCATAGTGCTGCCTCCTTCTTCAGGCGGCTGGCGGCATCGCGCACCGCGGCGACGATATGGGGGTAAGCGCCGCACCGGCAGATGTTGCCGCTCATGTATTCGCGGATGTCCTCGTCCGTATCGGCGTGGCCCTCACGAATGCATGCAACGGCCGACATGATCTGACCGGGGGTGCAATAGCCGCACTGGAATGCATCGTGCTCGATGAACGCGGTCTGGACTGCGTGCATCACGCCGTCGGCAGCCTGGAGGCCCTCGATCGTCGTGACCTGACGGCCTTCGACCTGGGCCGCCAGCGTCAGGCAGCTCAATACCCGCTCGCCGTCGACGTGGACGGTACAGGCGCCGCACTGCCCATGATCACAGCCTTTTTTCGTGCCGGGCAGGTTGGCATGCTCGCGTAGTGCATCCAGCAGAGTCACGCGTACATCAAGATTGAACTGGTGGCGCCGGCTGTTGATGTCCAAGGCTAGCTGTCGGGGCTCTGGCATGTCGTCTCCTCGAGTGGCGGGCGGGATATAGGACGCGAAGCTAATCGGACCGACGACGCCTGGCGGCATCAGTGGGAAAGGGAACGTCCATTCCGAAGTTCGGTCGTTGGCCGGTTGCCCAACGGTCAACCCTCAGGAGAGCACGGGCGCGACATTCGGATTAGCCCCCAGAATTCGCATGAGCCTATCGATGGCGCTCATAAATAGACCTGCGACGACGGCAGTGCTGGATGCGACGTTCAGCTGTCGAAGGCTAGTGAGCCGGATAGCTCCTCATGGGCATCGACCTGCTGCTGCAGCAGAGCGAGTTTCTGCCTGACCATTGCAAGAGCATCGGCACCGGCGATGAACCGACGGGGCAGCTCCGGCTTGTCGACCAGAGTGATCAACGCCTGCGCGAGTTTGGCGGGGTCGCCGATTTGCTGGCCGTTCGCGGCTTTCCAGCCCGTTATCTGCTGGGCGCGACGTTCGCTGTAATCGCTGACGAATGACGGAGCATATTGAGTGGATTCGTCCGTCAGCAGCTCCGTGCGGAAAAATCCGGGGTTCACGATCATCGTTTCAATGCCGAACGGCGCCACCTCGGCTTGCAGTGACTCGATCCAGCCATCAACGCCGAACTTTGCCGCGGCGTATGCAGAACAGAACTCAAAGCCGACCAGGCCGGCCGTCGATGAGATGGCAATGACCTTGCCAGAACCCTGCGCGCGCATGACCGGCAGGACTGCGCGGGTGACGTTCATGGCGCCGGTCAGGGTGGACGCGAGCTGAAGTTCGATATGGGCCGGAGTCAGGTCCTCGAAATAGCCGGCATAGAAGCCCGCGGCATTGTTGACGAGCACGTCGAGGCGACCAAAGCGGTCCAGGGTTGCCTTCACCGCGGCGTCGGCGTCGGCCGGCTTGGTCACGTCCAACGTGACGACCAAAAGATTGTCCGACTGCCCGATCGCCTTGGCGACCCGATCTGGGTTACGACCGGTCGCAACGACCTTATCGCCGATGGCCAGGACCGCTTTGGCAAAGTCGAGGCCCATGCCTCGCCCTGCGCCGGTGATCATCCATACTCTACTCATAGTCGTATCCTTCCTGGTCGGTATCTTTCAGTTTATGCCGCGTTGGCTTGGCACGTCCGTCTCAGCGTTTCGTTGTCTGCCAGGTGACATAGGGAATAGGACTCGATACGATTAGCCTCTATAATCTGCATGAAGTTAGAAATGGGATTGATAAATGAGGCGCGGAGATTTCAGCGAGCTGGCAGTCTTCATCGCCGTAGCAGAGGCGGGCAGCTTCACGCGCGCCGCAGCAAAGCTTGGTCTATCGCAGTCGGCGCTCAGCTACGCTGTCAGAACGCTGGAACAGCGCATGGGAGTCCGGCTGATCTCACGCACCACCCGCAGCCTGTCCGTGACGGTAGCTGGAGAGCGCTTGCTGCGAAGCCTGCGACCGGCCTTCGATCACATCGAAAGCGAGATCGCCGCCGTCGCCGCCCTGCGCGACAAGCCCACTGGCCTCATTCGCCTGACGACGTTCCGGTATGCTGCCAAATCAGTACTGTGGCCCGTCATCGCCAGACTCCTTCTGGAGTATCCGGATATCGAAGTGGAATTGAGCCTGGACGAAGGTCTGGTTGACATCGTTGCAAACAAATTCGACGCCGGTATCCGGATCGGCGAGCAGGTCCAGAAGGACATGGTGGCAGTAAGGATCGGCCCGGACCTGCGTATGGCGGTAGTTGGATCACCGTCGTATTTTGCAACCCGAACGGTTCCAAAGACACCGCGCGAACTTGGGGAACACAAAGGCATCAGCTACCGTCAGAAGACCGGCGGCGGGCTCTTTGCCTGGCAGTTCGAAAAACGCGGTGAGGAACTTGAAGTCAGGATGAATGGCCCACTCATTATCAATGACGGGGAAATGCTGGAGGCTGCGGCCCTCGACGGGCTCGGACTAGCATACACATTTGAAAGCCAGGTCGCTCCGTTCGTCGCAGACGGACGCCTGATCCGGGTGCTGGAAGACTGGTGCCAACCCTTCCCGGGCTATCACCTCTATTATCCCAGCCGACGCCAGCACACTGCAGCGTTCGCTCTTCTTGTGGAGGCACTCCGTCTCAAGGCGTGACGGAAGGGCGAAAACACGCCGCTCTAACTTGGCAAAGTGAGTTATCCCTCCCTCATCAGCACAAGTCGCTTCCGGCCCTTATGCGGTCATTCCCTGATGCAGGTTGAGATGGCCTCGTGCTGGCAATGGCCCATGACTTTAGGCAAAGCGACCCTTCTTGTAATGCGGCCCGCCATGATGAGGATGTCAGGCTCTTTGCTGCTGCCGCTCTATCTCTAAATGGATGCCTTCTCGCCCTCACGTGGCTGGATCAGGCTGCGCGCGGCGTCTGCTCCTGCCGCAAGGATGCGATCCGACAATTCCGTCCCCGCTGCCGCGCGGGCCAGCTGAAGCGTGCCTATGAGGGTCGCAAAAACGCCCAGGGCGGCGGCTTCCGGGTCCTTGGTCTGCGGAAGTACTGCAGACAACTGGCGCACCAGAACCAGCAAGCGTTCGGTATAGACTTGGCGCGTTTCGGGCGGCTGACGCGCGAGTTCCGGCAACAGGGCGGCCGACGCGCAGCCGGCTCCCGGATTGTCCCGGTGCTCAGCTGACAGATACGCCGCTATGCCCATCTCCGGACCACCGGCTGCCAATACCTCCTGCAGTTGCTGCGACTGGGCCTCCAGTGCCGCTACAAGGCTTTCACGCACAAGCTCCGCCTTGGACTGGAAATGCGGATAGAAGGCTCCGTTCGTCAGTCCGGCGTCGCCCATGATGGCTGCCAGTCCGGACGCGGCGATGCCGTCACCGCGAAAACGCTGGGCTGCGACCTCGACGATGCGATCGCGAGAGGCGTCCTTTCGGCCCTTTTCGTAGCGCATGGCGCTTTTCCTTTCTGCTATTGCATTATAGGTGTAATGTGATATTACGATCATAATTCAATCAACGGCAAAAAGCTAGCCCTCATGTCTGTGGAGTATCAAATGAGTACCCTTTCGGGAAGAACCGCAGTCGTGACCGGAGCCTCTTCGGGCATCGGCCGCGCCAGTGCCGAGGCCTTGGCGCGGGCGGGGTATACCGTCTTCGGGACAAGCCGCAGCAAGGCCGGCAACGGCCCGGCGCAGGTGTCCATGCTGACCTGCGACGTGACCGACGGGGAGTCGGTCAGCGCCCTCGTTGCAACCGTGCTGGCCCAGACCGGTCGTATCGATCTGCTGGTGAACAATGCCGGTGTCGGCCTGCTTGGCGGTGCCGAGGAATCTTCGGTCGCACAGGTGCAGGCTCTGTTCGACGTCAATCTGTTCGGCGTCATGCGCATGACCAATGCGGTGTTGCCGTCGATGCGGCGCCGCGGCCAAGGGCGCATCGTCAACATCGGCTCGATTCTGGGATTGGTGCCCGCGCCATACTCAGCGCACTACTCGGCGGTCAAGCACGCGCTGGAGGGCTATTCGGAATCGCTCGATCATGAGGTTCGCGCCTTCAACATTCGCGTCTCGGTCATCGAGCCGGCATTCGTGCGCACCGTCTTCGACCAGAACGGCATCGAGCCGGATTCCCTGTTGAAGGACTACGATCAGGCGCGCGCCGGTCTCAAGGCGCTGCTTGCCGATGTGATGCCCAAAGCCGATCGGCCGGAAGTGGTGGCGGATGTGGTCGTCAAGGCAGCGACCGACGCCCGTCCGCGACGGCGCTATACCGCAGGGAAGGCAGCGCGCCAGGTCAGCCTGCTGCGCCGCTTCGCCCCCGCGGAGATGTTCGACAAGACCTTGCGCAAGCAGTTCCGCCTGCCGGTCTGAACAACGGCGGGACGGAGAATTTCACGCACAGACAGCAGGCCAACAGACACTTTCAGAAAGTCACTGCCATGAAGGCATTCGTTGTCGATAAATATAGCAAGAAAGGCATTTTGCGGCTGGCCGAGATGCCGGAGCCGGAGCTGCTGGACAATGACGTCCTGGTCGAGGTCCATGCCGCCGGGGTGAACCTGCTGGATTCCAAAATCAGAACCGGCGAATTCAAACTCGTCCTTCCCTATCGCCGGCCCTTCATCCTCGGTCACGACGTTGCCGGGAGGGTTGTCAGGGTGGGCTCGAAAGTCCGCAAATTCAAACCCGGCGACGCCGTCTATGCGCGGCCGCGCGACGGCCGGATCGGGACATTCGCCGAATTCATCGCAATCGATGAAGCCGACGTGGCGCTGAAGCCGGCGAACCTCAGCATGGAAGAGGCGGCCTCGATCCCGCTGGTCGGTCTGACCGCCTGGCAGGCTCTCATCGAGAGGGCGGGTCTGAAGACAGGCCAGAAGATCTTCATCCAGGCTGGCTCCGGCGGCGTGGGGACATTCGCCATCCAGTTGGCAAAGCACCTCGGCGCGATCGTTGCGACAACAGCGGGCGCGGCAAGCAACGATCTGGTCAGGGATCTCGGCGCCGATGTCGTCGTCGACTACAGGAAGGACGACTTCGAGAAAATCCTGTCGGGCTACGACGTCGTCCTGAACAGCCAGGACGCCAAGACGCTTGAGAAATCCCTGACTGTGCTGAAACCGGGTGGGAAGCTCATCTCGATTTCCGGTCCTCCGGATCCCGAATTTGCCAGGAAACAGAGACTGAACGTGGTGCTAAGGCTGCTGCTGCGGCTGCTGAGCCGTGGTATCAAGACCAAAGCCAAGCGCCGGGGCGTGGGATTTTCGTTCCTGTTCATGTCGGCGCAAGGTGAGCAACTGAGCAAAATCACGTCCCTCATCGAAGATGGGGCGATTCGCCCGGTCGTCGACAGGGTCTTTCCTTTTGAAGCGACCAATGAGGCGCTGGCTTACGTCGAAACAGGACGCGCCAAGGGCAAGGTCGTCGTCAAGGTCAGATAGCGCGCCCAGTTGCTTTGGGGGCATTGAGAGACACCAAAGCAAGGCAGCGCAAGGCCGACAAATTCCGAAAACGGTTCGGCATCCGATCGCCCAAACCTCAGTTGTTGCGGATTGCCACGAAGCTTGCCGCTGCCTTCAGCAAGGCTGCCTGTTCACCGTAAGGCTCGAGCAATTCATGCGCCTGCTTGACCAGCCCATGGAGCTGGCTGCGCGCCCAGTTCGCGCCATGCAGCGCCACCAGCGTCGCCTTGCCGGCGGCTGCGTCCTTGCCGGTCGCCTTGCCCATCTGGCTGGCATCGGCGGTCAGGTCGAGCAGGTCGTCGGCAAGCTGGAAGGCAAGCCCGACCGCCGAGCCGAATCCGGCCAGCCGGTCGCGGTCCTGCGGTGCGGCGCCGGCAATGATCGCGCCGGCTTCGCAGGCGAAGCGGATCAGCGCGCCGGTCTTCATCGCCTGCAGCCGGATAATGCCGGCTTCGTCCGGCCTGCTGCGCTCGGCTTCGAGATCGAGCGTCTGCCCGCCGACCATGCCCCCAGTGCCGGCCGCGCGCGCCAGCGCCAGCACCAGTGCCGCCCTGCGCTCCGCCGGCAGCGCCGTCGCCTCATCGGCGAGGACATCGAAGGCAAGCGTCAGAAGCGCATCGCCGGCAAGGATAGCGGTGGCTTCATCGAAGGCCATGTGCACGGTCGGCTGGCCGCGGCGCAGATCGTCGTCGTCCATAGCAGGCAGATCGTCATGGATCAGTGAATAGCAATGCACGCATTCGAGCGCTGTCGCCACGCGAAGCGACGCCTCGCCATCGGCGCCGAAAAGGGCGGCACTTTCCATGACCAGGAAGGGGCGCAGCCGCTTGCCGCCGTTCAGCACGCCATGGCGCATGGCCGCCATCAGACGCTCCGGCCGGGCGATCTCGCCGGCAAGCGTGCGGCCGTCCAGCAGCAGCCTGAGCCCGGCCTCGATAGCCGCCGCCCGCCCCAGAAGTGCGGCCTCAAAGGCCAATTGCTCGTCTTTCGTCATGGCCGGGAGCGGTAGCCGACACTCAGACGTTGCGCAAGAAGCCCCGCGCCATTATGCCGGAGGCGGGAGAATGGCGCGGGTGGGGCGGCTTGACGGAACCGATCGTCGATCATGAAACCGAGGGGTTTGAGATGGCGCGACCGAGGCGCGTGAACCGCGCCGGTCTGAAGCGCCTCGCCCGGCGTTGCCTGGTCGTCGCCGCCGTGCTGGCGGCGATACCCGTTGGGCTGACCTTCCTCTATCTGCCGTCCTTCGTGCATCCGATATCGACCTTGATGGTCAAAGACCTCGCGACATTTTCCGGCTACGACCGGCGCTGGGTGTCGATCGACGATGTGTCGCCGGTGCTGGCCAATTCGGTGATCATGTCGGAGGACGGTCAGTTCTGCTTCCATCGCGGCATCGATCTCGGCGAATTGCGCGGCGTCGTCGACGATGCGCTGGCCGGCGAGGCGACGCGCGGCGCCTCGACCATCACCATGCAGACGGTGAAGAACCTTTTCCTGTGGTCGCGGCCGCTGGGCTCGGTGCGCAAGGTGGTCGAACTGCCGCTGGCCGTCTATTTCGACGCGGTGATGTCGAAACGGCGGATCATGGAGATCTACCTCAACATCGCCGAATGGGGGCCGGGCGTTTACGGCATCGAGGCGGCGGCCCAGCATCATTTCGGCGTTTCGGCCAAGCAGCTGTCGCGGCGGCAGGCGGCTTTGCTCGCCGTCTCGTTGCCCAATCCGATCGCGCGCAATCCGGCCAAGCCCGGCCCGGGTCTGCGGCGGCTCGCGTCGCTGATCGAACGCCGCGCCGGCCGTTCGGGCGCGTATGTCGGTTGTCTTGATTAGGTCGAACCGCTGCCAGTTCAAAAAAAATCGCCACGGTGCTGGCCAAAACGGCGCAGGGCGTGTATAGGCACCCGACTTTCTCAGATTATGGCCCTGACGCGGCCCTTTCACGAGGGCTATCGGGGCATTTTGACCATGTAGTGGAGCATATCCATGGCCGTTCCGAAACGAAAAACCTCTCCGTCCAAGCGCGGCATGCGCCGCTCGGCCGACGCTCTCAAGGCCCCGACCTATGTCGAGGACAAGAATTCCGGCGAAATGCGCCGCCCGCACCATATCGACCTGAAGACCGGCATGTATCGCGGTCGCCAGGTGCTGACGCCCAAGGAAAGCTGAGACCAGCTTTCGAAGGGTTTGAATACCAAAAGAACCGGCCATTGGCCGGTTTTTTTGCGTTTGGTGCGCCGCGCCGCCAACTATGCCAAAGACCGGGCGTCCGTGGCGATACAAGCTGCGGGGGCGGTGCTGTATTGAGTCCGCATGCCTTGTCGCGGCGCTTCCGCGCGATGATCGACCGGCTTCAGAGGGACCGCATGACCAAGCTCACCACAGCACCCCGCGATATCTTCCAGACCTTCATGAACTTCCCGCTGGTCGAGGACCTCGATGCGCTGAAGGCGGATGTCGCCATCATCGGCATGCCTTACGGCAGTCCCTACACGATCGACGAGCTGGTCAACGACCAGACCAAGGCGCCGACCGCGGTGCGGCGCGCCTCGCAGCGCATCAGCCTCGGGCTCGACCGCTATGATTTCGACATTGGCGGAACCCTGTTCGACGGGGAGGACGTCAAGGTGGTCGATGTCGGCGATGTCCCCGGCGATGCGGCCGGCAGCCACTACAGGTTGGCCGAAACGGCGATCCGCAAGATCCGCGTCGCCGGCGCCTTGCCGATCACCATTGGCGGCGATCACGGCATTCCGATCCCGATCCTGCGGGCGCTTGATGGCGAAGGGCCGATCACCCTGGTTCAGATCGATGCCCATCTCGACTGGCGCGACAATGTCAACGGGGTCAGGGAAGGCTATTCCAGCCCCATCCGCCGCGCTTCGGAGATGGCGCATATAGCCGGGATTTTCCAGCTCGGCATCCGCGGCCAGGGCAGCGCCCGGCTCGAGGAGGTCGAGGCGGCCCGCGCCTACGGCTCCAACATCGTCACCGCCAATGAATGGCAGGATATCGGTACGGCGGCGCTGCTCAAGCGCATCCCGGACGGCGGCCGCTATTACCTGACCATCGATGCCGACGGTCTCGATCCCGCTGTCATGCCGGCGGTCGAAGGGCCGGCGCCTGGCGGCATCAGCTACCGGCAGACGATCGAGCTGATCAAGGGGCTGTTCGCCAAGGGAAGTGTCGTCGGCATCGACATCGTCGAGATCGCGCCGGCGCGCGACGTCAACGAGATCACCTCGATGACCGCCGGCCTTTTCATCCTCAACGCTATCGGCGCCGCCGTGCGGACAGGCCAGTTCAAGCGCTGAATCCCGGCGTGTCGGTGGTCAGCCGGGGCAACTGTGGCTGACAGGGTTGTTTCGCGCGGTCTTTTTCCGTGTTTGCGGGCGCTAGCGAAAAATCTTGACGGCGTGCCTGCGGGGCATTCTACAGAAGGTGCCCCCATTGTTTAGGCAATTCCTTGGGAAACCGCTTTCCTGGATTGCTAGAGGAGACGCCTGATGTTCGGTGCCATCCCGCTGCTGATCGTGCCCTTCGTGGCCTACAATCTCGGACTCCTCGGAATATTCGGCAGCGGCGACGATCCGTGGGCGACCGAGATCTTCTCGTTCAGCATGATGTCGGGCGGGGTGTTCTCGATGACGCTCGGCGACCTGATGGTGGTGATCGGGCTGATCTTCCTGTTCCTGGAAATGGTGAAGTCGGTGCGCACCACGAACGCCTCGATCATGGACCATCTGTTGTCGACGCTGGTCTTCGTGGCGTTCCTGGTCGAATTCCTGCTGGTGAAGGGCGCGGCGCACTCCGTCTTCTTCACGCTGATGGTGATCGCCCTGTTCGATGTGCTGGCCGGGTTTTCGGTGTCGATGCGGTCGGCGAGTAGAGACATAAATTTGAACTAGCCGCCTTCGTTGGATGGTCGCATCCGTTCGCGATTGGCGTGGCTGCTCTTTCTGGTCGTCATCCTGGGGCGAAGCAAGGAGCGAAGCGACGCGGCGCAGACCCTGGGATCCATTCCGTGAAGCTAAGGCGTTGCAACGGTTCAGAATTCTGCTCCGCTTACACTTGCGGCAAAGGTCGCGGCATGGATCCCAGGGTCTTCGCGACGGAGTTTCGTTCCTGCTTCGCCCTGGGATGACGAAGCTCCCCCTCAGCCCGGATCGGCGGTGAAGCCCGCCGCTTCGATGCCGGCGATGGCGGCGGCTTCGTCATTGTCCGACGTATCTCCCGAAATTCCGACGGCGCCGATGACGGCGCCTGCCTTGTCGCGGATCAGTACGCCGCCGACGACCGGCAACACGCGTCCACCCGAAACGTCCGAAATGCCGGCGACGAGATGCGGCCGCTCCTTGGCGAAAGCCTCGACACGGCGCGAGCCCATGCCGATGGCCAGCGCCCCATAGGCCTTGCCGGCCGACATTTGCGGGCGCAGGAACGAGGCTCCGTCCTGACGCTGGAAGGCGACGAGATGCGCGCCGGCGTCCAGCACGGAAACGCCGAGCGGCTTGAGCTTCAGCTCGGCGCCCTTGGCGAAGGCGGCGTCGATGATGTGCTTGGCTTTTTCGAGGGTCAGTGCGGTCATGGCTGTCTCCTGATCAAAACGCGTCAATCATCGACCTGACATGCGGGATGCGAAATCCCGGTTGCGGTTGAAATTGCTTCGCGTGGGAAAGCGGAAATGGCGGGCATTGCTGATCGTGGCACATGGCGGCGGATACGATCCGCCGGCATCCAGATCGGGCGTCGATGAAGAAGGCCGCGCTATTTTTTCTTGGCTCGGGGCGCTTTCTTGACCGGAACGGCAGGGGCGTTGGCGAGGTCTTCCGCTTCCTTGGCAAGGCGCAATGCCCGGAGCTTGTTGGTCTTGGCCTGGCGGGCGTCGGCCTCGGCGACATACTCCGCCATCGCCTTTTGCCGCACCGTGGCGGCCTCTTCCTGCTTCTTGAAACGCATATCCGCCCGGGCGCGGGCAGTATCCTTAGAGTTCTCGACCAAGAGCGTTATCCATCCCATAAATTATGTTTTTCAGCCCCTTGATAGCAGAGCCGGCCTGATAATGGGGAAATAAGTTGGTCAAGCGGCCGGGGCCTCGATGCCGCTCGACGCCTTGCGGGCGACCACCGCCTCATATCCGGCCTGCAATGTAGCGCGGACGGAAGGCTGCGCGGGTGTGGCGACAGGCGTGCCCAGATGGTCATGGCGCAACTCGTCCATGAACTGCTCCCACATTGGCGGCCCGCCTTTCTCCAGCAGTTCGGCGCGGATCGAAAGCTCCTCGCTCACCGGCAGCCAGACGCGGCCCCAAGCGCCGAGATGCGCCATGATCGGCACCAGCGTGATAGCCATCTCGGTCAGGCTGTAGATCGCCTTCTGCTTGTGCGAGGGGTCGTCGGCCTTGGTCAGCATGCCGAGTTCCATCAGCCGCTTCAGCCGGTCGGCCAGGATGTTGGAAGCGATGCCCTCGATCGAGCCGTTGAGCAGTTCGCGAAAGTGGCGTTTGCCGCCAAAAATCATGTCGCGCAGGATGATCAGGCTCCAGCGATCGCCGAACACTTCCAGCGACAGATTGATAGGGCATCCCGAGCGGTGTTCGGTTTTCATCCGACTCTCCTCAAAAACCAGTTGCATTATCGTATCAGTTTTATTATCGTGCAACCGATAGCAAAACGCAATCAGTTTGGTTGGCCATTGATTGGCCCATGCGAGGAGAGTCCCATGACACGGGCCGCAGCACCCGAAATCGTCTCCCAGACGTTTGGGATCCCGGCGATCCAACCGTTCTGCTGATCATGGGCGCCATGGCCTCGATGCTGTGGGGGCCGGAGGCGCTCTGCAAAAAACTCGCCGGCGAGGGCCGTTTCGTGATCCGCTACGACAATCGCGATACCGGCCTGTCGACCAAATATGCGACGGGCGAGCCGCCGTATACCTTCGACGACATGGCGGACGATGCGGTGCGCGTCCTCGACGGTTGCGGCATCGGCAAGGCGCATGTGGTCGGGATGTCAATGGGGCGGCATGATCGCGCAAGGACTGGCGTTGAGACATCCCTCGCGTGTCATCACACTGACGGTGATCAGCAGTTCGCCGGTGGGGATCGATACATCGCACCTGCCGGCGACGACCGAGGCCTATATGGAGCACTCGGCCGATGGCGCCAAGGTCGATTGGTCGGACCGCGACCAGGTGATCGGCTTCGTTGTCAAGGATGCGCGTGCGATCGCCAGCACCGCGCATCCGTTCGACGAGAAGGCGATGCGGGCGTTCGTCCAACAGGACTACGACCGATCCGGCGGCTTCCTGAGCGCGACCAACCATTTCATGCTGAAGGGCGGCGAGGATCTGAAAGGACGCCTGCGCGAGATCAAAGTTCCGCTGCTCGTCATTCACGGGACATCGGATCCGATCTTTCCGGTCGAGCATGGCGCAGTGCTTGCCGACGCTGTTGCCGGCGGGCGGCTTGTCCGCGTCGAAGGCGGTGGCCACGAACTGCATCCCGACGACTGGGGCACGATCGTCGCCGCCATCGTGGCGCATACCGAACCCTGAAGGCAGTCTGGAACCTTGACACATTCGCCTCATGGAAATAGTTAAGTAAATGCTTCAGTGTCGGCGCTGGCTGGCACCGCTCCAGCATCGACGAACCGCAAACAGACAAGCAAAAAATGTCCCTGACGTTCCATTTCCATCCGCTGGCATCGTTCTGCTGGAAACCGCTGATTGCGTTTTACGAGAACGATACGCCCTTTACGCCGGTTATCGTCGACCTCGGCGACGAGCAGTCGCGGGCAGCGTTCCTGAAGGTGTCGCCGACCGGCAAGATGCCGGCGCTGCGTGACGATGCACGCAATCGCACGGTGCTGGAATCGACCATCGTCATCGAATATCTGGCCGCGCATTATCCCGGGCCGGTCGAGCTCATCCCGGCCGAGGCCGACCTTGCCCTCCAGGTCCGCCAGGCCGACCGTTTCTACGATTTCTACGTGCAGGCGCCGATGCAGAAGATCGTCGGCGACAGGTTGCGCCCGCAGGACAAGACCGATCCGTTCGGGGTCGATGAGGCGCGCGTGCAACTGCGCAACGCCTATGCGATCATCGAGGAGGAGATGCGTTCGAAACTCTGGGCGGCCGGCCCCACCTTCACCATGGCCGACTGCGCGGCCTCGCCGGCGCTGTTCTACGCCAACAAGGTCGAGCCGTTCGGCGACAGCTATCCGGCCCTGAAACACTACCACGACCGCCTGCTCAAGCGGCCGTCCTTCGCCCGGGTGGTCGAGGAGGCGCAGCCCTACTTCAAGTTCTTTCCCTACAATAACGGCTGATCGCGATGCTGCACGATCCCGCCCAGCTCGACCTGATGTTCCAGGCGCTCGCAGACCCGGCCAGGCGCAGCATGGTCGAGCGGCTGTCGCGTGGGCCGGCCTCGGTCAGCCAGTTGGCCGAACCGCTGGCGATGTCGCTGTCGGCCGTCGTCCAGCATCTCAACGTGCTCGAAGCAAGCGGGCTGGTGCGCTCGGAAAAGCTCGGCCGCGTGCGCACCTGCCAGATCGCGCCGCAGGCGCTGCGCAGCGCAGAACACTGGATCAACGAACGGCGGCTGACATGGGAGCGTCGGCTCGACCGGCTCGGCGATTTTCTCGCCGAGACCGAATGACCTGAAGCAGAGGAGAAATGACCATGCCCGGCAAAAGCAGAGCGGAGTTGATCCGCGGTTATTTTTCCGCCTACCAGGCGAATAACAAGGCTGCCGTCGCGGCGGTGCTCGCCGACGATTTCACCTTCACCAGCCCTTATGACGACGCCATCGACCGTGCGACCTATTTCGAGCGCTGCTGGCCGGACAGCCCGGCCTTCAGCTCGATCGTCATCGAGCGGATATGCGAGGACGAGGACGCCGCCTTTGTCCTCTATCGCTGCGAGACGGCGGACGGAAAGACCTTCCGCAACACCGAACTGCATCTGTTCCATGACGACAGGTTGCGCGCCGTCGAAGTCTATTTCGGCGCGTCCTATCGCGACGGTGTCTTCGTCGCGCAGAAACCATCAAGCTGACCAAGAGGACCTGACTATGGCCGAACGATCCGTCGTCCACTCCACCTTCGTCCTCGAGCGCCTCTATCCAGTTGCACCGGCGAAAGTCTATTTCGCGCTCAGCGATCCGGCCGCCAAGCGGCGCTGGTTCGCCGACCCCGACAACCCGATGACCCACAGGCACGAAATGGATTTTCGCGTCGGCGGCCAGGAGGTCAATGCCGGCGGGCCGAAGGACGGGCCGATCCACACCTATACCGCCACCTATCAGGACATCGTGCCCAACCAGCGCATCGTCTACAGCTACGACATGCTGTTCGGTGATGTCAGAATCTCGGTTTCGCTGGCGACAATTGAGCTTCGCCCGGAAGGCACGGGCACGCGTCTGGTGCTGACCGAGCAGGGCGCGTTTCTCGATGGGCACGACACACCGTCATCGCGCGAGCATGGTACCGGATTCCTGCTCGATGCGCTGGGCAAGGCGCTGGCAACGGACACTTGAAAGCCAGGGAGGCGAGCTGGAATCGCGGCCTATGCTTCCCAGAACTGATCAAGCCAAATATTGAGCTTGAGGAAGCCGGCACTGCTGACTGTATAGACCCGCCTCGTGCCCTCGGCCCTGGCCTGAACCAGACCGGCGTCCAGCAACACTTTCAAATGCTGGGACACGGCCGGGCGGGAGACTGGAAGGCCCGAAGCCAGTTCGTTGACGGTTTTCGGGCCACGCCGGAGCTCTTCCAGAAGATAGCGCCGGTTGGGGTCGGCAATCGCCATGAAGGCGTCAGAAAAGATCATGCCTATACTTGTGGGGCAAAGCTTTTCAAATCTCAACCGTCGGCTTCCGCTTTTCTGAGCCGCAGTGCTTCAGGGGTGACCGAGCGATCGGCCGGCTGGGTCTTGAAGGCATCGCGGTCTTCGATCGGCACCGGCGCGCGGCGGCTGATGCGCAGCAACGTGTAGGCGGCGAGGCTGAGATGCGCCAGCGCGGTGGCCAGGAACAGGCCTTCGGGGCGGAGCCAGCCCATCAGGGCGGCAGCCAGCAAGGGCCCGATCATGGTTCCGAAGCCATACAGAAGCAGCAGGCCGCCCGAGACCTTGACGAAATCCTCCGATCGGGCGTGGTCGTTGGCATGCGCCACGGCGATCGAATAGAGCGTGTAGGCAAAGGCGCCGTAGGCGGCGGCGAAGACAATGACGAGGACGGCGAAACGCGGTTCGAACAGGAAGATCAGGATGGCGAACAGTGCGGCGCCGAAAGCCGCGCCCGCCAGCACGAAACGGCGGTCGGTCTTGTCGGAGAGGCGTCCGGCCGGAAGCTGCATGGCCGCGCCGGCAATAACGACAAGGCTCATCATCAGTGCGATCTGGGCGGTGGAGATGCCGATACGGGCGCCGTAGACGGCGCCAAGCGTGCCCCAGGCGCCATTGGCGATACCGACCAACAGGCAGGCGATCGCCGACACCGGCGAGTTGGCGTAGAGACCTTTGACGTCGAGCTTGACGTCCTGCAAAGGCTTGGGAGACGAAGCCGACGACACCGCGGTCGGGATCAGCGACAGGCAGAACAATATGCCGGTAATCATGAACAGCGATGCCGATCTGACGTCGCCGCCGGCAACGATCATTTGGCCGCCCATGATCGAGGCATAGGTGACCATCATGTAGAGGCCGAAGACGGTGCCGCGGTTCTCGTTGGTGGCCTTCTCGTTCAGCCAGCTTTCGATGACCATGAAGGCTCCGGCCATGGTGAAACCGGTGAAGGCGCGCAGCAGGATCCAGACATATTCGTCGATGATCAGGCCGGTAAGCAACGCCACGATGGCGCCCGAAGCGGCAAAGGCGCCGAACGCCCGGACGTGGCCGGCGCGGCGCACCAGGCGCGGTGCGAAGAAGCAGCCGGTGACGAAGCCACCGGCCCAGGCCGTGCCCATCAGACCGAGCGATGCGGTCGAAAACCCTTCGAGCTGGCCGCGCAACGGCAACAACAGGCCGTGCAGCCCCGAAGCCGCGAGCAGGAAAGCGGTGCCGCGAAGCAGCGAGAGGATCGGCCTGTAGCTTGCAAACATTGTTTGATCCGTCTGGAGATTCGGTGGCGGGGTCTGAAGACAGGCGCATTCGGGCTTTTCGGCGGCGGATGCTCAACGCCGAAACTAATGCGAAAACTAGCCGCGGCGAAACAGGGCTTCGGCCGCCGATTTGGTGCTGCCCTTGGTCTGGAGCTCGGCTTCGAGCCGGGCAATCTCCTCGCGCAGGATGCTGATCCGTTCGGTCAGGTCACCGACCGAAAGCAGCGCCAGATCCTGTCCGATCTCATGCGGGCGGGCTTTCTTTTTGGGCTCGTCGTCGAAGATCGCCATCGTCGCTCATCCCTATTCAGTATTGGGCTGATTTGGCCATTTGCCTGATCCGGCAATCAGCATACATAGGGCAGGGGCGTAGATGCAAACAGCCGGCAAGAAGCTGGCAGCCGGCGACAGACCGGCGGACCGAGACGGGAAATTTCATGGCGAGCGGACATAAAATTCCAGCCACAATGAGGGCCATTGCAATTTCGCAACCGGGCGGGCCGCGGGTGCTGAAACCGGAAACGCGCCACGTGCCGGTGCCTGGTCCCGGCGAAATCCTGATCCGGGTGCGTGCGGCCGGCGTCAACCGCCCCGACGTGCAGCAGCGCAAGGGCGCCTATCCGGCGCCGCCCGGCGCTTCCGACCTGCCCGGTCTCGAGGCATCGGGCGAAGTGGCCGCCCTTGGCGACGAGATATCGCGCTGGCGCATCGGCGACCGGGTCTGCGCGCTGACGCCGGGGGGCGGTTATGCAGAATATGTCAAGGTGCATGCCGGCAGCGTGCTGCCGCTGCCCGCCGGCTTCACCCACACGGAGGCGGCCGCGGTTCCGGAAAACTATTTCACCGTCTGGCACAATGTGTTCGAGCGCGGCGGCCTGAAAAAGGGTGAGACGCTGCTGGTCCATGGCGGCTCATCGGGCATCGGCACCACGGCGATCCAGCTGGCGTCGGCCTTCGGCGCCTATGTCGTCACCACCGCCGGCAGCAAGGAAAAATGCGACGCCTGCCTGAAACTCGGCGCCGACCGGGCGATCAACTACCGCGAGGAGGATTTCGTCGCGGCGGTCAAGGATGCGACCGGCGGCAACGGGGCCGACGTCATTCTCGACATGGTCGGCGGCGACTATATCGCGCGCAACTACGAGGCCGCCGCGGTCGAGGGCAGGATCGTCCAGATCGCCGTCCAGGCCGGCGCGGTGGCGAGCGCCGATTTCTCGAAAATCATGGTCAAGCGGCTGACCCACACCGGCTCGACGCTGCGGCCTCGCACGGTCGAGTTCAAGGCGGCGCTCGCCGCCGCACTGGAAGCACAGGTGTGGCCGCTGCTCGGCACCCGGAAGGTAGCGCCGGTGATGGACATGATCTTCCCGCTGACCGACGCCTGGCGGGCGCATGAGCGCATGGAAGAGGGCGAGCATATAGGCAAGATCGTTCTCGACGTCGGCTAGATGGGTCGATCTTCCAGGTGAGGCCGGCCTGCGAATGGCGGCTCCCTGCGCTTCCGGCCTTCGCCGGCCGAAGCCCTCATGAGGGGTTGCGGCAGTTAAGGCTACGTCCGGCGTAGGCCGGTGCTTCGTACTGAAGTACGCTCCGCTCCGGCCTTCGCCGGCCGAAGCCGTCATAAATGCCTCCGCTCTATGAAGGCTACGGCCGGCGTAGGCCGGTTCTCGGGAGCCGCCATTCTCGGCTCGGCCTGACCTGAAGCTCGCGCCATGCTCCGCGCTCAGCCTGTCGGCAAGATGAACAGAAGCTTAATGCTGCAATGCAGCATTTGCATTGCGGCTATGCAAAGACGTCTGTTCAATTCGTGGGCAGCCCTGCCTATCTAAGCGTCATCGAAACGATTTGATCCAACAACTGGAGGACACCATGAACCCGATCCGCGCTTTCCGTAACTGGCGTATGTACAACGAAACCGTGCGCGAGCTGAACAAGCTCAACGCCCGTCAGCTCAGCGATCTCGGCATCAGCCGCGGCGACATCGAGAGGATTGCCCGCAAGGCCATCTAATTCGAAGCCTGGTCGGCCGATGAGGCCTGCCACGCGGCAGAAGCAAGAGCCGCCGCAGACGGTATCCCGTCGCCGGTTCCGAGCCCGCTGGACCCTGTCCGGCGGGTTTTGTCGTTTTGGACCCCTGTTACAACTCGGCATCAATGATCGCCGGAGCCGAGGTCCTCCTGGCCTCCCCCGCTGTCCGGTGTCCGACGGCTGCGCCCTGCGCCAAAAACATTGCGAAACGGCAGCGGAGCGGTTATACAGGCCGCGAATTTCCCATTTTGGTGGCTCTAAACCACCGCCCGCGCGGGAACGCGGGCGAACGAGAAGGATTTTTGAAATGGCCAATACGCTGCTGATGCCCAAGGCGACCGCCGTCTGGCTGGTCGACAACACCGCGCTTTCCTTCGAGCAGATCGCGCAGTTCTGCGGGTTGCATCCGCTCGAGGTCAAGGCGATCGCCGACGGCGAATCGGCGCAGGGCATCAAGGGCATGGATCCGATCATGACCGGACAGCTGACCCGCGACGAGATCGCGCGCGCCGAGAAGGATCCGAACCAGCGCCTGAAACTGTCCGACCCCAAGGTGCGGGTGCCGGAATCCAAGCGCAAGGGTCCCCGCTACACACCGCTGTCGAAGCGCCAGGACCGGCCCAACGCCATCCTGTGGCTGGTCCGCAACCATCCGGAATTGAAGGACGCGCAGATTTCGCGCCTGGTCGGCACGACCAAGTCGACGATCGAACAGATCCGCGAGCGCAAGCACTGGAATTCGGCCAATCTGCAGCCGATGGACCCGGTGACGCTGGGTCTCGCTTCGCAGATCGACCTCGACATGGAAGTCAACCGCGCCTCGCGCGGCCGCGAGCAGGCGCAGCCTGTCGGCGACACGCTGCTCCCGGCTGCCGTGACCGAGCGCCTGGTGCCGGCGCCGGAGAAGCCGAAGGACGAGGATGCCGAACTGGACGCCAACGCCGTGTTCGCCAAGCTCTCGGCGCTCAAGTCCAAGAAGGAAGATGCGGACGACGAGTAAGGTTTGCGACAGTTCATCAAAAAAGCCCGCTTCGAGCGGGCTTTTTCATTGATTGTCGAAGTCTCAGCTGCGCGCCGCCCGGTCCGGCGTCATGCCATAGTCCTCCGAGCGTTCGACGGCGCGGTAGAAGTCGGCAAGCTGCTTGCCGCGCTCAGGCTTGAAGATGCGGCCGGCGATGACCACCGAGGCGATGCGGTCGATGCGGAAGGCGCGGAAATCGTCGCGCATCTCGCACCAGGCAACCAGCGTCCATACCTTGCCCCAGAACCACAGACCGAGCGGACGGATGTCACGCCCGGTGCCGCGGCCGGCCTCGTCGCGGTAGTCGATGGTCAGCACCTGTCGCTTCTCGACAGCGCGCTCGATCACGTCGATCGCCTCACGCGCGGCGTCGCTCACCACCCACATCGGCGTGTGGATCTCGGTGCGGGCGATGCGGTCCTTCTCGGCGTCGGGCAGGACGGCGCCGATCTTGACCAGCGCCTCGTCGGCCGCACGCGCCATGGCCGCGCCGCCAAAGGCCCGCACCATGCGGGCGCCGGCGACCAGCGCGACGATTTCGTCACGCGTGAACATCAGCGGCGGAAGGTCGAAACCCTCCCTCATCATGTAGCCGACGCCGGCCTCGCCGTCGATCGGCACTCCGGTCGACTGCAAATCGGCGATATCGCGGTAGATGGTCCGCTCGGAAACCTCGAGCCATGTGCCGAGCTTCTGGGCGGTGACCAGCCGGCCGCCACGCAGGTGCTGCACGATCTGAAAGAGCCTGTCGGCACGTCGCATCGTATGGTCCCTCGGCTGCTTTTCTATGAATGTCACGGTCCCGAAACCGGTTCCGGGTGACATCCATCTCCTGTTTTATGCTTGTCGTTCTCCCAAAAACCGCTGCGCACTTTTGGGCGACACGCATTATGGTTTAAGTCCTTCGCGCTTGCGCTGCACGGCGACGAATTCCGCGCCGAAGGACAATTTCTTCGTTGTCGGCGTGTTCACGTCGAGCACACGCCAGTACGGCGTGATATCGTTCAGCGTCATGCCGCGTTCGAGATCCTCATTGGCGGCTTCGGCGACGGTGCGCAGATGATAGCCGATGGTGACCGGACATGTCACTTGCGCCCCATGCTCGATGGCGAGCGCAGTGCGCAAGGCGCGTACATCCATCTCGACGCCGTTGGGGATCGTGCGGATGAAATCATCGACCTGACGGGGCGTCGGCACCAGCATCGGCTGGCCCTCGACGACGTCGCCCATTGTGCGTGGCGTCGGCTTCACGCCGTTGACGCCCGGCGTGTTCAGCCTGTCGTTCCAGCTTTTCACCATTCATGTCTCCTGACACGTTTATGGCATGGTGCTCCTGACAGCATTCTGTCAGGAGCCTTCAGCATTGTCCGTAGCAGGCGCCAAAAGTCTTTGCGCCAGCCCAAGGCGTCGCCGCCCGGGGGTCCATGTCAATGATCCGGGCGTTGCGGGGTCCGCATCCAAGCATTGTCATGTAAAACGCCTCAGATCTCGCGAATGCGGCTGTGACCCTCATACATATCCGGCCAGCCAATGTCCTTGCGGATGTCCGCCGGCAAGGAGTTCAGGAAGCGCTGGGTACGGACTTCATTGCGCATCGTGCGGATCTTGCCGACATAGTGCTGTACGCTGTTCAAAATACCAAAGCTGTTCATGACCATCTCCTCTTCTCTGATGGAGACACTATCGCATACCCCTCCTGACAGCAGTCTGTCAGGAGCATGTCAGCTCGTTGAAGAAAGCTGCGAGGTGCTTGGCGGTCGGTTCGGAAACGAGCCTTTTGTCAGGAATGGCCAAGTCGACCGAGACCATGCAAGAACCGCTTTGACAGCCTGTCGCGATGCTGCTCAAAGGCTGGCATGTCGAAACTCCTCGCGCTCGTCATCATCGGCATAATGGCCATTCAGCTGATCAAGCCGCTCGGCTGGCCGGGCCTGAAGCGGCGCGGCGATTTCTGGAAGCTGGCCCTGATCGCCATGGCGGCCATCGCGCTGGCGGGTGCGCTGGGGCACTGGACGTAGCCTTGAGGGTCAGGTCGGGTCCACCGTTCCCATGGCAATCATCCGGATGGCGTTGAGGCTGGGCACGAAGAAGTAATCGCCACCGCGCGTCGTCATGAATTCCGGCAGGTTCGCCGCAATAAAAGGCGTGGCGTTGGCCGGGCCGGCCGGAATGACATGCTTGCTCGATTCGGCGCGGTTGCCGGTCAGCGTGCAGGTGTCGTTGCCGGTTTCGGAATCCAGGCCGTAGCTCATCCATTGCTGCTGGATTATATTCTGGCTCAGATCCATTGGAAGCAGGCTGCAATCAACAGTATTTGGAAATACTCGCGTCAGTTCTCTGAAGCCCACCAGTCCGAGCTTGTGCCCCCTCAGGTCAATCGGCGAGCACCCATCCGACCAGATGTTCGGCCCAGGCGCGGTAACCGGCTTCCGAGGCATGAAAGCCATCGGAGGCAAAGCCGGCCTCAGGGTTGGTGATCGGCAGCCGTGGCGCCGGCACGGCGCCGCGCTCGAAACAGAGGCGCTCGCCCATGCGGTTCATTGCGGTAGCGCGGATTTCGAGTATCTTGCCGAGCAGCGGCGGCATGGCCGGCGCACGGGTGAATTCCAGCACCGGCGACCAGACGACGCGGGCCTCCGGCCATTTGGCGCGCAGCGCGTAAAGCAGGCCGCCGAACTCTTTCTTGAAGCGCGGCACCGAGTGGAAATTCTTGGTGTCGTTGGTGCCGATGGCCAGCACTATATGCGTCCACCGATCGGCCGACAGATTGGGCAGCACATGGTCGCGGATCTGGCCCGACGTTGCCGAGTTGAATCCGGCGGCGCGCCAGCGCACGGCAAGGCCGGTTCGTTTTGCGACCAGCATTGCAAGCTGCGCGGCAAGCCCGTTCTCGGAATTGCCGATGCCGACGGAAGCGGCCGAGGAATCGCCCAGCACCAGCAGCGAGATGGCCGGCGCCTTGCCCGATATTTCGTGCATGACCGGCCCTTGTGCCGGCAGCATGCGGGTGGTGCGGCGGCGCACGCCGAGGCCCTGCCAGACATAAACGGGGTAGGCGAGCCAGGTAAGAAGGGCCGGGAAGCGCATGGCGATACCGTTTAGAGATCAGCGGCAGCCTTAGCGCAAGTTTCGCCTGAGGTGAACGAGCTTCTAGTCGCAGCAGTTCGGCTTGTCCGCCTGCTTGTCCTGATATTCGTCATGCAGCCGCACCCAGTCCATCAGGCTATGATAAGGGCCATTTTCGCCGCGGCCCTTCGGTGTCATGTCGAGATAGTCGTAAGTGCCGATCTGGGCCTCGCCGCCGCGGGCGCGCGACATAAAGGTAAGGAATATGTCGCCGTTCTCTTCCTTGTAGAAAACACTGGTGCCGGGAAGGTCCTTTGACGTGCGCGGACGCGTCTCGAAATTGTAGGTGGTGTCGCCGGCCGCGATCTGCTTGTCGGTGAAGGAGACCTGCATGTCGAAGTTGAAATCCGAGGCGTAGGACGACACCCAGTCGAATTTCCAGCCCATACGCTGCTTGTAAGGCAGCAGTTCCGCCAGCGGCGCGCGCGCAACCACCACCAGCGACACGTCGTGGTGCCTGAGATGCTGATCGGCGCCGTCTATATGGTCGGCAAGGAAGGAGCATCCTTCGCAGCGGTGGTTCGATCCTGGCGTCATCATGAAGTGGTAGACGATCAGTTGGCTGTTGGCGCCGAACAGTCCGGCCAGGTTCTTCGGACCCTGCTCGGTCTCGAAGACATAGTCCTTGCGGATTTTCATCCAGGGCAGTTCACGCCGCTCGGCGGCGATGCGCTCACGCAACCGTGTCAATTCCTTCTCGCGCGCCAGATGCGCCTTGTGCGCCTCAAACCAGTCTTCACGCGAAACCACCTTGCTGCGAGTCATGAAGTTCTCCCTGTCTGTTCACCCAAGGACGTTTGGGATGGGCAGAAACCGACATCGCCGTCAGCTTTTGCCGAAAAGGAGATAAGGATGGACGAACTCCGTCCAAGCCGGGCTTTGCATAAACAAACCCGGGCGCATCGGCCCGGGTTGTATGACAACGGGAGGACTGCGCTCAGGCGGCCTGTTCGAGGCTCGCCGTCCATTGTCCCAGCGCCGCCAGATGGTTCATGTGGGCACGATGGGTGAAGGCGGCCTGGCCGGCGGCGACGTTCGATGCCTTGCCGCTCCAGGCCTTTTGCGGGGCGGCCTGCAAGGCGCGGCCATAGGAGAAGGTCAGCTTCCACGGATGCGGGCCGATGGCGTTGATGGCGTTGAGGTTGGCGGTAGCCTCCTCGTCCGACTGCCCGCCCGAAAGGAAGGCGATGCCCGGCACCGCTGCCGGTACGGTTTCGCGGAACAGTTTTATGGTCTTTTCCGCGACCTCTTCGGGGCTGCTCACCTTGCCCGACTTCCTGCCGGCCAGCACCATGTTCGGCTTCAGGATGGTGCCTCCCAGCAAAACGCGCGCCGCATGCAGCTCGTCATAGAGCTTGATCAGCGTTGCCTTCGAGATGTCGTAGCAGGTGTCGATGTCGTGCGCGCCGTCCATCAGCACTTCCGGCTCGACGATCGGCACGATGCCGGCCTCCTGGCACAGTGCGGCATAGCGGGCCAGCGCATGGGCGTTGGAGGCAATCGAATTGACCGAGGGCACGCCCTTGCCGGTGTCGATGTCGATCACCGCGCGCCATTTGGCGAAGCGGGCGCCGAGCTTGTAATAATCTGCGAGCCGCTCGCGCAAGCCGTCGAGGCCTTCGGTAACGGTATCGCCGGGAAAGCCGGCGAGCGGCTTGGCGCCGGCATCGACCTTGATGCCGGGGATGGCGCCCGCCGCCTTGATGATGTCGACCAGAGGCGTGCCGTCGGCAGCCTTCTGACGGATGGTCTCGTCGTAGAGAATGACGCCGGAGATGTACTTCGTCATCGCGTCCTTGGCGCGGAACATCATCTCGCGGTAGTCGCGGCGGCTGTCGGCGGTCGATTCGACGCCGATGACGTCGAAGCGCTTCTTGATGGTGCCGGAGCTCTCATCGGCGGCCAGCAGGCCCTTGCCGCCGGCCACCATTGCGGCGGCAATGTCTTCGAGACGTTCGCTCATTTTTGCTTCTCCTTGACGGTGTTGTTCCGCGCTTAAGGGAAGTCTACCGCCAAAGGAATGGCATCGGAAAGCTCGAATCGATTGAAAGTTTCCAGCGCCTCGTTTGACGCCCTCGTCCCGATCAGGCCTGCTTCTTCAGGACGTCGACGCCGGGCAGCGGCTTGCCTTCCATCCATTCCAGGAAAGCGCCACCGGCGGTCGAGACATAGGTGAAGTCGTCGGCGACGCCGGCATGGTTGAGGGCGGCCACCGTGTCGCCGCCACCGGCGACCGAGACCAGCTTGCCGGCCCTGGTGCGGGCCGCCGCGTGCCTGGCCGCCGCCACCGTGGCGTGGTCGAAAGGCTCGATCTCGAAGGCGCCGAGCGGGCCGTTCCAGACCAGCGTCGCGGCGCGGTCGATCCATTCACCGATCGTCTTCACGGTCTTTTCGCCGACATCGAGGATCATGCCGTCAGCCGGGACATCCGTAATGGCAACGGTCTCGCTGGCCGCACCCGCCTTGAATTCCTTGGCGACGACACCGTCGACAGGCAGGATGATGGCGCAGCCGGCTTCGGCGGCCTCGATCATGATCTGCTTGGCGGTCGCGGCAAGGTCATGCTCGCACAGCGACTTGCCGACAGCGGTGCCACGCGCGGCGAGAAAAGTGTTGGCCATGCCGCCGCCGATCACCAGCGCGTCGACCTTCTTCACCAGGTTCATCAACAAGTCGATCTTGGTCGACACCTTGGCGCCGCCGACAATGGCGACGACAGGGCGGACCGGATTGCCGAGCCCCTTCTCCAGCGCCTCGAGCTCGGCCTGCATGGTGCGGCCGGCATAGGACGGCAACAGCCGCGCCAGGCCTTCGGTCGAGGAGTGCGCCCGGTGGGCGGCGGAGAAGGCATCATTGACGAAGATATCGCCATTAGCGGCGAGCCGCTCTGTGAAATCAGGGTCGTTCTTCTCCTCGGTCTTGTGGAAGCGGGTGTTTTCCAGCAGCAGCACATCGCCCTTGTTCATGGCGGCGACCGCACTGCCCGCCGTGTCGCCGACGCAATCGCCGGCAAAGCCGACCGGGCGGCCAAGCACCTCCGCGGCAGCCTTGGCGATCGGCTCCAGCGAGAATTCGGGCGAGGGACCATCCTTCGGGCGGCCGAAATGCGCGAGCAGAATGACCTTGGCGCCCTTGCCGGACAGTTCGGCGATGGTCGGTGCGATGCGTTCGATTCGGGTGGCGTCGGTGACCTTGCCATCGGCGACGGGAACGTTGAGGTCGACGCGCACCAGCACGCGCTTGCCGCTGATATTGCCGATATCGTCGAGTGTCTTGAAGGCGGCCATGCGGGTTCCTTTCCGTGGAAAATCGCCGGGACCATACCTCGCATCGATGACGATGCAAGGCTTGAGCCGGGGTGCGAGCTAAATTTTGAGATCAAGGCGAAGGCTGTCGTGATGATGCGGGACGTCAGCGTGAACCGATCGCTTGTCAGCCTTCTGTCGTTATCTTTTCCGCCGTCGGCTCAAGGGCCTTCTCATTGGCTGTCGCCTCTGCAGTCTGCCTCTCGGTCGGCTTGCGCCAGTTGCGGATGAAGGCGGAGACACGATCGCCGATCTCGCCGGCGCTCAGGAACACCGGAACCCGCGCCACCGGCGCGGTCGGCTCGAAGGAGAGGCCGAGACCGGTGATCTTGCCCTTGTCGTCGACGTCGCGGACGATCAATTCGATCGGGCCGATCAGCACCCGGTCGGCATATTCGGCATGGCCGCCGAGCCTTGCCGTCACCAGCGCGCCGACGGTGAGCTTCTGCTCGGCTTCGCTCAATCCCGGTGTGTATGCGGCCTCGAGCTCTGCGGCCGAGCGGGCGGGATCGACGGCGAAGGCGCCGAAGAAGTCGGCATCCTCGGGGTCGACTACGGCGCGGCTGGCAAACAGCTTGTCAAGCAGGCGCGGATAGCGGTCGGGCACGAAGATATAAACCTGGTCGCCGGCCGCGAGCCGGCCCATGTCCTGGAAACGCATCGAGCGGCCGTCGCGCAGCACCAACGAGGGCCGTGCCCAGCGCGGGATACGCTCGCCGCGCGCCACCGGGCTGCCGGGCGCCACGCGGTAGGCGAGCAGTTCGTGGTGGGCGGAGCCCGGCAGTTCGAGTTCGACCTTGTCGAGCGGCCCGAGCCTCGCCGGCACGATCAGGCCGAGCCGGCGCGCCAGCGGACCGACCGACCAGCCCTGCACCACCAGCGATACCAGCACGATGATGAAGGCGACGTTGAAGATGGTGCGGCCGTTCTCCAGTCCGCCGAGCAGCGGGGTGATGGCAAGCAGGATGGACACGGCGCCGCGCAGGCCGACCCAGGAGACGAAGGCGATCTCGGGACGCGGCAGGCGGAACGGGATAAGGCAGAGCCAGACGGCGACCGGGCGCGCTACAAACATCAGGAACAGGCCGAGCAGCACCGCCGGCACCATGATCGCCGGAAACTGCGAGGGTGTCGCGAACAGGCCGAGGATCAGGAACATGATGATCTGTGCCAGCCACGACATGCCGTCCTGGAAGCGCTTCAGGATGGTGACGGCGCGGATGTCGGAGTTGCCGGCAATCAGCCCGGCGAGATAGACCGCCAGGAAGCCCGAGCCGCCAATGGCGCCGGCCGCGGCGAACACCATCAGCGACAGGGTCAGCACGAAGATCGGCAGCAAGCCATGGTCGAGGTTGAGCCGGTCGACGAGGCGCACGATGCCGAGCCCGCCAAGCACGCCGACGACGGCGCCGAGCCCCATATTGAGCAGGAAGCCGAGGATCAGGTCGGTGACCAGCACATGGGTCTCGGGATTGGCGTGGGCGGCGATGATCTCGACCAGCGTGATGGTCAGGAAGATGGCGATGGGGTCGTTGGTGCCGGATTCGACTTCGAGCGTGGCGCGCACGCGCTCGCGCAGATTGATTTCGCCGGCGCGCAGCAGGAAGAACACCGCAGCCGCGTCGGTCGAGGCGACGGCAGCTCCCAGAAGGAAGGATTCCAGCCAGCTGAGGTCGAGCAGATAATAGGCGGCGGCGCCGAACAGGCCAGTGGTCAGGATTACGCCGAAGGTCGCCAGCGACAGCGCCGGTCCGGCCGCTTGGCGCAGCGCGTTGAGCGGCGTGCCGAAACCGGAATCGAACAGGATGACCGCCAGCGCCAGTGAGCCGGCAAAATATGCCACGCGCGCATTGTCGAATTCGATGCCGAGACCATCGACGCCGCTGGCGAGGCCGATGCAGAGGAAGAGCAGCAGCAAAGGGGCGCCGAAGCGAAAGGCGATCAGGCTCGAGAACGCTGCGGCGACGACTAGCGCTGTGCCGACCAGCGTGACGAGATAGATCGCATGCTCCATCCGTGATTTGCCCCTCGAATTCCTCTTTCTACCGATTCACGGGAGAGTGGGGCGAAGGCATGGCCGGTGCAAGGCGCAAGGATGGCTTTTTGCCTTATGCCGCTGATTTTCCGGCGTTTGGCGGCTCGGCGCGCCTTGCCCGGCGCGCTGACGAAAAACGCCCGGGCACAGCCGGGCGTTCGAAGCTGCGAGACGATGCCTTCAGGTCAGGCGATGGTCTTGCCGAAGGCGACCGAGGTGTCGGCCATGCGGTTGGAGAAGCCCCACTCATTGTCGTACCAGGACAGCACCGAAACGAAGTTGCCGTCCATGACCTTGGTCTGGTCGAGCGCCAGGATCGACGAGCGCGGATCGTGGTTGAAGTCGATCGACACATTCGGATGATGGGTGACGCCGAGAATGCCCTTCAGCTTGCCGTTGGAGGCGGCGATCACTGCTTCGTTTATCTCCTGCACGGTGGTGGCGCGCTTGGCGATGAACTTGAAGTCGACAACCGAGACGTTGGGGGTCGGCACGCGGATCGAGATGCCGTCGAGCTTGCCCTTGAGGTCGGGCAGCACCAGGCCGATCGCCTTGGCCGCACCGGTCGAGGTCGGGATCTGCGACAGGGCAGCCGCGCGGCCGCGGTAGAGATCCTTGTGCATGGTGTCCAGCGTCGGCTGGTCGCCGGTGTAGGAGTGGATCGTCGTCATCATGCCCATTTCGATGCCGACGGTCTCGTGCAGCACTGCGGCGAGCGGCGCCAGGCAGTTGGTGGTGCAGGACGCATTCGAAATGACGATGTGGTCCTTGGTCAGCTTGTCGTGGTTGATGCCGTAGACGACGGTGAGGTCAGCACCTTCGGCAGGCGCGGAGACGACGACGCGCTTGGCGCCGGCGGTCAAATGCGCGGCAGCCTTGTCGCGGGCGGTGAAGATGCCGGTGCATTCGAGCGCGATGTCGATGCCGAGCTCCTTCCACGGCAGCTGCGCCGGGTCCTTGATCGCGGTGACCTTGAAGGTCTCCTTGCCGACGGTGATCTGGTCGCCCGAGACCGACACTTCGTGCGGGAAGCGGCCGTGCACGCTGTCATAGCGCAGCAGATGCGCGTTGGTCTCGACCGGGCCGAGGTCGTTGACGGCGACGACGTCGATGTCCTTGCGGCCGGATTCATGGATGGCGCGCAGGATGTTGCGGCCGATGCGGCCAAATCCGTTGATGGCAACTCTGACGGTCATTTTACTCTCCCTGGGAGCTGGAGGCGGCAGATGGGTCCGCAGCTTCATAGCGGCGGATGGCACAAGAATCCAGCCGCAGAAGGCCGAATTTAAATCGATTAGGTTGGACCAGCCCCGCGAATCCGCCTTGGTGCGCGGGACTGACCCTGATCTTACTGGCCGTGCAGGCGGGCTTCCGCCGCCTTGGCCGCGGCTTCGGCGGTGATGCCGAAATGCGGGTAGAGCTGCTCGATGGTGCCGGAAGCGCCAAAGCCGGTCATGCCGATGAAGATGCCGTCGGAGCCGATCAGGTGATCCCAGCCCTGACGGATGCCAGCCTCGATCGCCATCTTGATCGGCGCGTTGCCGATCGTCTCCTTGCGGTAGGCGTCGCTCTGCTGGTCGAACAGTTCGAAGCAAGGCACCGAGACGACGCGGGTCGGGTGGCCATGCTGTTCCAGCAGTTCGCGGGCGCCGAGCGCGATCTCGACCTCGGAGCCGGTGGCGAAGATCGTCACCGCCGCTTCGCCGCTCGCCGCGGCCAGCTCATAGGCGCCCTGGCTGCTGAGGTTCCTGGCCGAGTGCTCGGTGCGCACCGTCGGCAGGTTCTGGCGGGTCAGCGCCAGGGTGGACGGGGTCTTTTCCGATTCAATGGCAATCTGCCAGCATTCGGCGGTTTCCACCGCGTCGGCCGGGCGGAAGACATTGTGGTTGGGGATGGCGCGGAGCGCCGCCAGATGCTCGACCGGCTGGTGGGTCGGGCCGTCTTCGCCCAGACCGATCGAATCATGGGTCATGACGAAGATCGAGCCGATGCCCATCAGCGACGCCAGCCGCATCGACGGACGGGCATAGTCGGAGAAGCACATGAAGGTGCCACCATAGGCGATGAGGCCGCCATGCAGCGTCAGGCCGTTGAGGGCGGCCGCCATGCCATGCTCGCGGATGCCGTAGTGGACATAGCGCTGGCCGTAATCGTCCGGCGTGATGTTCTTGGTCTGGCTGGTCTTGGTGTTGTTGGAGCTCGTCAGGTCGGCAGAGCCGCCGATGGTCTCGGGCACGGCGCCGTTGATGACTTCCAGCGCCATTTCCGACGATTTGCGGGTGGCGACCTTCGGCTTGTCGGCCGACAGCTTCTTCTTGTAGTCGGCAATGACGGCATCGAAGTTCGACGGCAGCTTGCCGGCGAGGCGGCGCTCGAACTCGGCCTTCATCTCGGGCTTGGCCTTGGCGAGCCGGCCCTCCCAGTCGGTGCGCGGCTTGGCGCCGGCCTTGCCGGCGGTGCGCCAGGCGTCGAGGATGTCGGCCGGGATCTCGAAGGGCGGCGAGTCCCAGTTGAAGAATTTCCGCGCGCCGGCGATCTCGTCGGCGCCGAGCGGCGAGCCGTGCGCCTTGTTGGTGCCGGCCTTGGTCGGGGCGCCGAAGCCGATGGTCGTCTTGCAGGCGATCATCGTCGGCTTGTCGGAATGGCGGGCGGCTTCGATGGCGTAGGCGATCGCCTCGGGGTCGGTGCCGTCAATGTGGCTGGCGTTCCAGCCCGAGGCCTGGAAGCGGGCGACCTGGTCGGTGTTGTCTGCAAGCGAAACCGGACCGTCGATCGAGATGTTGTTGTTGTCCCAGAAGACGATCAGCTTGTTGAGCTTGAGGTGGCCGGCCAGCGCGATGGCTTCCTGGGAAACACCTTCCATCAGGCAGCCGTCGCCGGCCAGCACATAGGTGTAGTGGTCGACGAGGTCGTTGCCGAAGGCGGCGTTCATGATGCGCTCGCCGAGCGCGAAGCCGACCGAATTGGCGAGACCCTGGCCGAGCGGGCCGGTCGTCGTCTCGATGCCGGTGGCATGGCCGTATTCGGGATGGCCGGCAGTCTTGGAACCCAGCTGGCGGAAATGCTTGATCTGGTCGAGGGTCATGTCCTCGTAACCGGTCAGATGCAGCAGCGAGTAGAGCAGCATCGAACCATGGCCGGCCGACAGGATGAAGCGGTCGCGGTCCGGCCAATGGGGGTTCTTCGGATCATATTTCAGGAAGCGGGTGAACAGCACTGTGGCGATGTCGGCGCAGCCCATGGGCAGGCCGGGATGGCCGGACTGGGACTTCTCGACGGCGTCCATGGAGAGAAAACGGATCGCATTGGCCATCCGGTCATGTTGTTCACGCGACGTCATGGTACCTCCGGGGTGGGGATTTGTGGGCTTGGCAGAGCCCAGGAAAGAGTGCGCGACACATAGCAGCCACGGGCTTTTAGTCAACAAATCGGCTGCACATTTGCCGGTCTTGTGATGGCTTTGAGACCTTATGGGCCGACCTACATTAGCGTTAGCGGGGGACAGTCGCGAGAGCTTTGTTGACGTTGCCTTCACCCGGTGCCTAATGTTTCCTTGTTAACGCGTTCTGAACGCGAAGCGATTCGGTGATGGGCAGGGCACAGGACGAAGGCCATGACCGGCGAAACCACACTCAAGGAAGTCATCCACAGGCTGGGCAAGGCCATCGAGGGGCTGGAAAACGCCGTCGCGGCCAAGCTCGAGCACGAGCGCGACTATTCCGAAGCCGAGGCTGAGGTGCAGCGCATGAACGCCGACCGTTCACGGCTGGCGCAGGAACTCGACAATTCCGAAGCCCGCGCCGAACGGCTGGAAGATGCCAACAAGGAAGTGTCGCGCCGCTTGGTGACCGCCATGGAAACCATCCGCGCGGTGCTGGACAGGTAGGAGCTGCAGGCCATGGCACAGGTCACGGTTTCCATCGACGGCAAGCAGTATCGCATGGCTTGCGACGAGGGTCAGGAAGAGCACCTGATCGACCTCGCCGAGCGGTTCGACCGTTATGTCTCGCATCTGAAGGATTCGTTCGGCGAGATCGGCGACCAGCGGCTGACGGTGATGGCCGGCATCATGGTGATGGACGAGCTTTCGGAGCTGCAGAAGCGGGTCAAGGGCATGGAGACCGAAGTGCAGACGCTGCGCAAGACGCGCGACGAAGCGCTGACCAAGGCCGACAAGAACGACACCGTGCTGACCAGCGCGCTCGGCGCGCTCGCCCAGCGCATGGAAGACCTGGCCACGTCGCTGGCGGTCAACAAGGCCTGAGCCTTCCCCGCACAAACGAAAGATTGTCGGCCCAACGTCGGTCCGTAGAACGAAAGTGCTCGTTCCGTCGCCAATAATAGTTTCCTATTGTCCTGCAGCCGCGATTTTTGCGCTAAGATGCGGGAATGCCGGAGCGTTGACGCCGTCCACGGCCGCTCCTGACGAAATCTGTTGCTGGGGAAATAATGCCATGAGCCTTCGTATCAACGACATCGCGCCTGACTTCACCGCCGAGACCACGCAAGGGCCGATCAAGTTTCATGACTGGATCGGCGACGGCTGGGCGATCCTGTTCAGCCATCCGAAGAATTTCACCCCGGTCTGCACCACCGAGCTGGGCACGATGGCGGGGCTCGAAGGCGAGTTCAAGAAGCGCAACGTCAAGGTCATCGGCATTTCCGTCGATCCCGTTGCGAGCCACGACAAGTGGCAGGCCGACATCAAGACGGCGACCGGCCAGACGGTGAACTACCCGCTGATCGGCGACAAGGACCTCAAGGTGGCCAAGCTTTATGACATGCTGCCGGCGGGCGCCGGCGAGACGTCGGAAGGCCGCACGCCGGCCGACAACGCCACGGTGCGCTCGGTCTATGTCGTCGGGCCGGACAAGAAGATCAAGCTGGTGCTGACTTACCCAATGACGACGGGCCGCAACTTCGACGAGATCCTGCGCGCGGTCGATTCCATGCAGCTGACCGCCAAGCACCAGGTGGCGACGCCGGCCAACTGGAAGCAGGGCGAGGATGTGATCATCACCGCCGCGGTTTCGAACGAAGATGCGGTCAAGCGTTTTGGCGCTTTCGAGACGATCCTGCCCTATCTCAGGAAGACCAAGCAGCCGTCAGCCTAGGTTGTCTCCGTCGGAGCTATTTGGGGCTTCAGTCCTATTTGTGGCAAGGCGTGCTTGACCGGCGCGCTTTGCCAGATGACCATGCTCTTGTTCAACCCGACGGAGAAAACGGTTCCTGTCGGGCAAGGGGCAGGGGGGCCGGACATTGGACATCGCTTCGGCCAAACCTGAGGTCGCCGGCTTCTACGACAAGCCGACCGGCGCCATCCAGTATGTCGTCACCGACCCGGTGACGAGACGCTGCGCCGTCATCGACCCGATCCTCGATTTCGACGAAAAATCCGGCGCGACGGCGACGAAGAATGCCGACGCCTTGCTGGATTTTATCCGCGAAAACGGGCTGGAGCTCGAGTGGATCCTGGACACCCATCCGCATGCCGATCATTTCTCGGCGGCGCACTATCTCCGGGAAAAGACCGGCGCGCCGACGGCGATCGGCGACAGGATCATCGAAGTCCAGGCGCTGTGGAAGGCGATCTACAACTGGCCGGATTTCCCCGCAGACGGCTCGCAGTGGGACCGGCTGTTTGGGGAAGGCGAAACGTTCATGATCGGCAACCTGCCGGTCAAGGTGCTGTTCTCGCCCGGCCACACGCTCGCCTCGATCACCTATGTCATCGGCGACGCCGCCTTCGTCCACGACACGCTGTTCATGCCCGACAGCGGCTCGGCAAGGACGGACTTTCCCGGCGGCAGTGCCGCGCGGCTGTGGCATTCGATTGAGGGCATTCTGGCGCTGCCGGACGATACGCGCGTGTTCGTCGGCCACGACTATCAGGCCGGCGGCCGCGAGCCGTGCTGGGAGAGCACGGTCGCCGAGCAGAGGGCAAAGAATATCCACCTCGTTGCGGCGCGCAGCGAAGCCGAGTTCGTCGACTTGCGCGAAGCGCGCGACAAGACACTGCCGATGCCGCGGCTGATCCTGCATGCGCTGCAGGTCAACATGAATGGTGGACGGCTGCCGGAACCGGAGGCCAATGGGAGGCGGTATCTGAAGTTTCCGCTTGATGGGCTTTGAGAGGGCAGTTGGCGAAGCTGCCGATCTCCCCCCTTGCGGGGGAGATGCCCGGCAGGGCAGAGGGGGGTGCTGTCCCGCTGACCTGTCAGTCGGGTAGCTGTGCCGTCTATTCCGATAGGGTAGCCAAAACCGAAGTTGGCGATCCTTCACACCCCCCTCTGTCCTGCCGGACATCTCCCCCGCAAGGGGGGAGATTGGATGTCAAGAATGCTTTCGCCAATCGCCAGCGTAAGCGTAAGACATAAAAAAAGGCGGCGCCGGTTTCCCGACGCCGCCTTCTGTTCCTTAGCCGAACCCAGCTTTACGCCGCCGGCTGCGCCTCGATCGTGCGCAGCGCCTGCATCTGGCGCTTGGCGGCGGCCTTGACCGCGTCCTGCACCTTCTCGAAGGCGCGCACCTCGATCTGGCGCACGCGCTCGCGGCTGATGTCGAACTCGGACGACAGCTCTTCCAGCGTCAGCGGCTCCTCGGCGAGGCGGCGGGCCTCGAAGATGCGCCGCTCACGATCGTTGAGCACGGCCAGAGCGCCCGACAGCATGCCGCGGCGGTTTTCCAGCTCGTCCTGCTCGATCAGCATGTCTTCCTGGCTTTCGTGATCATCGACCAGCCAGTCCTGCCATTCGCCGGATTCACCTTCGCTGGCGCGGATCGGCGCGTTCAGCGACGCGTCGCCCGACAGGCGGCGGTTCATCGACACGACTTCGGCTTCCGACACGTTCAGCCTGGTGGCGATCTCGGTGATCTGGTCGGGCTTGAGGTCGCCATCGTCCAGCGCCTGGATCTTGCCCTTCACCTTGCGCAGGTTGAAGAACAGGCGCTTCTGATTGGCGGTCGTGCCCATCTTGACCAGGCTCCACGAGCGCAGGATGTACTCCTGGATCGAGGCCTTGATCCACCACATGGCGTAGGTCGCGAGGCGGAAGCCACGCTCGGGTTCGAATTTCTTGACGGCCTGCATCAGGCCGACATTGCCTTCCGAGATCACTTCGCCGATCGGCAGGCCGTAGCCGCGATAGCCCATGGCGATCTTAGCGACGAGCCGAAGATGGCTGGTGACGAGCTTGTGCGCAGCGCTGGTGTCTTCATGCTCGGCGTAGCGCTTGGCGAGCATGTACTCTTCCTGCGGCTGAAGCATGGGAAAGCGGCGGATTTCTTCCAGGTAGCGGCTGAGGCCGCCTTCGCCGGAAACAATACTGGGTAGTGACTGGGCCATGATTGCGCCCCCTCTCTATTGGAGTGATGCCCCCGAAACGCGGCGGGCATGTGACGCGAGCACCAAAAGGCTCGCCCGCGACAACCGATTTATATAGGAACAAAACCGGAAAAGACAGGCATTTGTTCAACACGAAACAGTGTGTCACGCTGAAGTGAACAATGCCGCTCAGGTTTTAGCTGGCTTGTTTAGACGCAATTCCGGACGGAAAACCGTTTCACACTTTTCCTGGAATTGCTCGGGTTCAGAGTTTGCGAAAGCCGCCGACGAGTTCCTCCATGTCCCCCGGTATCGGCGCCTCGAACCTCATCGATAAATGGGTAGCCGGGTGCCGAAATGCAAGGAGCCAGGCATGCAAAGCTTGCCTGGAAAACGCCTTGACCTGACCCTTCAGCAGTTCAGGCAGCCGGTTGGCCTTGGTGCGGAAGGCCTGGCCGTAATCCGGGTCACCGATGACGGGATGGCCGATATGGGCCATGTGGACGCGGATCTGGTGGGTGCGGCCGGTTTCTAGCCGGCATTCGACCAGGCTGGCGGTGGCGAACGCCTGCTGGCCCTCGCCGAAACGCTCCTTGACGGTGAAATGGGTCACGGCGTGGCGGGCGTCGTCACGGCCTTCCGGCACGACGGCGCGGCGCACGCGGTCGGCGGCACGGCCAAGCGGCGCGTCGACCGTTCCGGTCGGCCGCGACGGGATTCCCCAGACCAGCGCCAAATAAGCACGTTCGAGGTCGCCGGTGCGGCCGTGGTCGGCAAAGGCCTCCGACAGCGCCTTGTGGGCGCGGTCGGTCTTGGCCACCACCATGACGCCGCTGGTTTCCTTGTCCAGCCGATGGACGATGCCCGGCCGCCTGACGCCGCCAATGCCTGAAAGACTGTCGCCGCAGTGGTGGATCAGGGCATTGACCAGCGTGCCGGTCCAGTTGCCGGCGCCGGGATGGACGACGAGGCCGGCCGGCTTGTTGATGACGATCAGCTCGTCGTCCTCATAAAGCACGTCGAGCACGATGGGCTCGCCTTGCGGTTCGGCCGGTTCCGGCTCGGGCATGACGACCGATACGCGCTCGCCGGCACTCATCTTGCGCTTGGTCTCGTCGACCGGCTTGCCGTCGATCGAAACGGCACCTTGCCGGATCAGCATCTGCACCCGGCTGCGCGACATGTCGGGACCAAGGGCGCTCGCCAGCCACTGGTCGAGGCGCTGGCCGGCCGCTTCCGCGCCGGCTTCGAGCACGGTCGGCGCCGCCTCTATGAATTGTCCAGCCTCTATCAATTCAGGGGTCTCTTCGCTATGAGCGCTCATCGAAAAAAGTTCCGGAAAGTTCTGCCATGGCCCGGCCCGTTGCCGATGAAGAAGAAAAGCCGCTCGATCCCGAGATCGAAAAGGTGCGCGGCAGGCTCATCCGTTTCATGGCCATCAATCTCGGCCTGCTTTTGCTGGCCCTTATGGTGGTGATCGCAGCCATTGTCTACAAATCGCGCAAAGCGCCGCCCGCGAACCCGCCGCTCGCCAACGACATTCCAGTTCCGCCCGGCGAGCCGCTCGCGGCCGACATAGTGCTCCCGGTCGGAGCCAAGGTGATCAGCCAGGCTCTGTCGGGCAATCGCATTTCGATCGACGCCGAGATCAGCGACGGCAGCCGCACCATCTTCGTCTACGACATCGCCGAGCGCCGTATCATCGGCCGCTTCGCCATCCGCAACAAATGAGCGGGCCGAAACAATGACCGGGTTTGCCGACCATCGCCGCATAGCAACCGTTACGCTCGTCGTCGCCGATTATGACGAGGCGATTGCCTGGTATGTCGGCAAGCTTGGCTTTGCGCTCTGCGACAACATCGATCTCGGTGACGGCAAACGCTGGGTGACGGTGACGCCGTCGGCCGGGCAAGGCCCCCGGCTGCTTTTGGCGGAAGCGTTGGACGATGTGCAGAAAAGCCGCGTCGGCGACCAGACCGGCGGCCGCGTGGTTTTGTTTCTCGAAACCGACGATTTTGCCAGGGACCATGCGACGATGCTGGAAAACGGCGTCGATTTCCATGAAACGCCACGCCATGAGCCGTACGGCACCGTGGCGGTTTTCGCCGATCTCTACGGCAATCTGTGGGATCTGATCGAGCCGAAACGCTAAGTCCGCAAACCGAGATTGCACAGAAGCGGTCCGGCCGTTCGAAGCCCAGTTGCTTTTTCCAAACCGTCAGCCTATATCGCCGGTTCTTGAACGCGCCCATCGTCTAGCGGTCAGGACACCGCCCTCTCACGGCGGGAACAGGGGTTCGATTCCCCTTGGGCGTACCAAGCAACGACTTTCCTTCCGCATCATCGAAAATTTCGGGCAGCAGCCGCGCGGATCGCGTGTGACCGCGAGGGTCGGCGGCATCAGCGAAATTCGGCAAGTCCGCGTACCCGAATACACCCAATTTAAGTCAGGCCGCGACGCTTGAAAGCGTAGCGATCTCTGTTACTTGCGGTGCGGGGGTAGCATCTGCGGCAACGCGGATTTGGTTGGGCATAGCAGGCATGAATTCGGCAATAATGATATGCCCGTGCTGTCACGGCAGCGGGCAGGTTTTCGATTGCTTGAAATGGCGCGAGTCGAAAGGGCATTGCTGCCCGCAAGGCACGCATCGGGCCGGCTGTCCCGGGCAGACGATGGCATGCGCCGAATGCGCGGGCCTGGGTACGCTGGCGGAAGCCGATTCAGAGCCGTTGCATAGCCTCAGGTCATGCAACTCAAGCCCCTTTCACCACCCAGCGCCGGCAGTCTCCGCGAGCTTCTGGCGCGGCGCTGCCAATTGCACTAGCATCATGTACGAAGCCTTGCCAAAGGGCTCGTTGCGGCGCGCAAGACGCCGGGGAACATAGGCGAGGGTCGGCGAGGAGGAGACCGATGCAGAAACTGCAGTCGCAGGGCGTCCATCACATCACCCTCGTCGGCGCCGGCCGCCAGACCTCGATCGATTTCTGGGAGGGCGTGCTCGGCATGCCGTTCATTTTCGAGCAGCCCAACCTCGACAAGCCAAGCGAAAGCCATCTTTATTTCGATCCCGGCGACGGCAGGCTGATCACCGTCTTCACCGACGAGAGCCGCACGCCGGTCAAGCGGCGCACGCCGACCGAACCGGGCTGCGTCCATCATATTGCGTTCTCGGTGTCGCGCGTGACCTTCCTGCAGGCGGTCGCTCGGCTCGATGAGCGCGCCATCAAGCACAGCGGCGTCAAGGATCGCGGCTTCATGGATTCGATCTATTTCGAGGATCCGCTCGGCCTCTTGATCGAACTCGCCTCCTATCGCTTCGATCCGCCGGCAGGTTTCACCCATGCCGACGTGCTGATGCAGGCGCACAAGCTGCGCGTTGCGCGCGGCGACTACAACATCGCCGAAGTACACCTTGCCGACGCGATCCAGACGCTGGTCGAATGGTCGCGCGCGACCTTGTCAGACGACCGGACGCCGAAGAATCCATACTGACGGCCAGCAAAAGGGGAGGACCACAATGGCAAAGACAGTTAAGAGCGCTGGCAAACCAGCGGCCAAGCCAGCAGTAAAAGAGGCAGTGAAGCCGGCGGCAAAAGCGGCCGTAAAGGCCGCGCCGAAGGCAGCCGCAAAGCCGGCCGCCAAAACCGCGACGAGGCCGGCTGCCAGGAAATCCGCGCCGAAGGCCAAGGCGGCGAAAAAACCTGCGCTGAAGCTCTCGATGCTGAAGCCAAGCGTCAACAACATGACCGTTCGGGTGTTTGCCCGTGCAGCCGGGTTCGACGCCGCCGAGACCGACGCCTGGGGCCACACGCGGTCGCCGGAATATATGGCGCGCAATCCGGCGCATCTGACGCCGATGATCGAGGACAAGGGGCTGCCGCGCGGCGTGCTCTGGGAGAGCTGTGCCATCATGCAGTATCTCGCCAACAAGCACGGGCTGGAGAAATTCTATCCCAAGGCACCGGCCAAGCGGGCGATGGTCGACAGCGCCATGTTCTACCTGATCGGCACGCTCTACCCCTATGTGGCGCGCGCCACCTATCCGGCGCTGGGTTTCCCGCACTATGCCGGCGAGGTCGGCCATAGCGACGCTCATCCGGAGAAGAAGTCCGAGGCGCAGAAGGCCGCCATGGCGGCGGTTGCCGAGCCGCTGGAGGTGTTTCACTCCTTCTTCAGGGACGGCAAGCCGTTCATCGGCGGCAAGCACCCGTCGATCGCCGACATACGCCTGGCATCGACGCTGGAGTTCCTGGCCGTCATCGACTATGCGCTGCCAAAATGGGCCAAGGAGTATGTCGCGGCGATGGAGAAGAAACTCGGCAAGGCCTATGCCGAGCCGGCCGGCGACGTGCGCGGCTACATCGCCTATGTGAAGTCGCAGGCCAGCGCGCAAAACTAAGGATTCGTTAACCAAAACGCTGTCTATTGAAGGCACCGCGCGACCACGGATGTACTGGCGCAAGGGTGAAGGGAAAGGTCGGCGCAATGCCGGCCTTTTGCTTTTCGCCGATGCGCCATCAGGCCCGTCTCATGCCGTAAAGTCTGACATCAGGCATATTGCCATCGTCTGCTTCGACCCTACCATCATGGTCGGCGGACGACACACGAGGAGCTTTGCGATGAAGGGCGTAGCGAGAGTGTTTGCGATTGCCGGTGTTGTGTTGGTCGGAGGCTACCCGTGCAATGCCGCGCCGCTCGACACGATGGCGGAGGTCGGCGATGCCATCCAGGCGTGCTGGACGCCGCCGGCGGGTGCTGGAAATGCCAGCGTCACCTTGAGCTTCAGCTTCAAGCGCGACGGCACGCTGATCGGTCCGCCGCGGCCGACGGCGATCAAGGTCGATGGCGATGCGGATACCAGGAAATCATTCGTCGACGCCGCAACCACTGCCCTGCAAAAGTGCCTGCCGTTGAGCTTCTCGCCGACGCTGGCGCAAGGCGTCGCGGGCAATGTCTTCACCGTGCAATTCGCTTCGCCCAAGCAGTAGGCGAGCGGGCGAGCGTTTCACCGTTTCACAAACGGCGACCCCCTCTCTCGTTGTCTTGACGCAATTCCCAGGGGAAAGCGCTACGCGCTTTTCCCGGAAAAACGACTCACACTTTCCTGAAGTTGCTCTGATCAGTTGTGCGGGCGTCTGATATCGACATGCCGCTGCAGTTCCGGCGTCTCGAAGACGTAGTCGGCCCAGGCGGATTCCGGAATCTGTCCGGCCAGATAGCATTCCAGCAACAGGCTCTGTTCGGGATCGAGCGCTCTCGGCGCCCGCTCATGGTCCAGCCCCAGCGAGTGGAACAGGTTCCTGGTCAGGCCAGAGACAGTGAAGTGAATAGACATCTTCGTCTCCTTTGCCCGACACAACGCGAGACACCGGAGAAAGGTTTCATCCGCAAGGGCCGACAACGCGGGATCGATGATTGCGGCGGCCCGGGCTCGCCCGAGCCTGGCCTCGTCTCAATCTTGAAACAAAAGTGTAATAGCGAATTTACAGGAACCGGCATAATACACTCGGGTGCAACGCCAGATCGCCGGCGCCGCGATTTCGCGCCGGGATACGTCCGGACTGCAGGCCAGGCTCGTCGCGCTCGGCTGCACGCCCGCCGCCGGGCAACAAAGACAGCGTCCGGCTGGCGCCATGATCGGCAGCAATTCGATGCTGTTTTGCGTTCGTCTCACCGACGGCTATTTCTTCCCGGCGCCGAAATCGCAGTTCGTCAAGGCGGCGATGTCAAGGAGATGGTCGACCAGTGCCGCTACATCTGCGACGATGCCGGCGTCGACCTGTACATGCTCAGGGACCCAAGCCTTGAAACCGAAAAGATGGTCGCGCTCGATACGCGCACATCCTACAAGGACCTGCCGACGGCCGTCAAATATCGCGGTGATGCGAACTTCAGGGCCTGCGACCTCAAGCGCTATCACCGGCGCGTTGCCGAGCTGAGAGCGCGCACGGTGACGCCAGCCAATATGGCCAACGCGATCATTCCTTTGCCGTCAGCGAAGCCGGATCTTGGCACCGTGGCGCAAATTCCCCAGCCTGGCGCAGACGCTGCAGAGGCCAGGGGCGCCGCCCAGCGAGAGTCGGTCGAGCTATTGGCCGGCTCGCGGCCGGTCAGGGTGGTCGGGCCGGCTTTCTTCCCGGCGGAGTAACCTGCGCCTAGAGCGTTTGTCCGTTTCACCGAAACGGCGAACCGCTCTATGTCTTTGTTTTACGCAATTCCGGACGGAAAACCGTTTCACACTTTTCCTGGAATTGCTCAAGTACCAGCTATTCGCAAACCATCCTGTAGCGTTTGCCGGGTTCGCTGACATTCTTGCAGGTGAGCGGATTGGCCGGTTCGGAAGCCATGCTGGGCGGGCTGGACCTGACGTGCCGCCTTGGCGCGGCAATTTGCGTTGTGTGCCTGCGTGCCGCGGGCCGGTAGGGCTCCTGCGGCGGCGGCGTCGGAAACACACCGGCTTCCGCCTGCATCCGGCTGGCCTCGGTCTGCGACGGATCGCGATCCCAGACCCGCCTGATATCGAGCGGCTTCGGGATCACCACCGTGCCGTCATAGCTGCGTGCGCAGCCGCTGCCCGCAAGCAGCGCCAGGCACAGGAAACAAGGCACGATCCAACCCGTCATCAGCAACACCCCCGCCGACTTATAGCCCGGCCGGGGTTCCGCCGACAACCGGCGGAATACCGCAGGGCAATGTGGCTCTGGCCGCAGTCTGGATTGGTTATGGTTAGCGGATCATTAATGCTTCTCGGGCACATTCCGCCGGCGAACCGCTGAGGGGGTTCGGCCTTGGCTTTCGGGGTGGGAACGGGATGGCTGACGGGACTGTTGGAACACGCGGCGGACGCGGTTCCCGAAAAGGGGTGGTGAACGGCGAGGATACGTCCGTCGGGGGTTCGCCCGAAGCGATGCGCGAACTGGTCGAGGCCGGCGCCGACTGGGTCTGGGAGACCGACGCCGAGCTGCGCTTTTCCTGGCTTTCGGAGAACTACCAGGCCGCCACCGGCATCGATCCCGCCAGCATTCTTGGCCGTTTCCGCTTCGATTTCCTCAAGCAGATGGTGCACGGCAATCGACACGCCGCCGCGCATCTGGAGGATCTGCAGGCGCATCGGCCGTTTCGCGACTTTGTTTATGAGTTGAAGGGCGGCCGTCCCGGCTGCCGCTGGGTTTCGATCACCGGTTCCCCGCGGTTCGACGGCGAAGGCGAATTCATCGGCTATCGCGGCATCGGCCGCAACGTCACGGCACTGGCCGGTGCGCTGGACGAACTGCGGCAGGACGAGAGCGATCCGCCGGCCGGCGAGGCTACGCAGCACCTCGCCGATCTCGAGCGGACAATGGATGCCATGCATATGGGCGTCGTGGTGCTTGACGCGAAGTTCGACACGCTCATCGTCAACAAGGCCTATCGCGAGCTCTCCAGGATTCCCGACGGCGCCGTCACTGTCGGCGCGCCGTTCAGTCTGTTGATGGAACTCAACCGCCGCAACGGCATCTACGGCGATCTCGATGAACAGCAGTGGCAGCACTATCTAGCCACCCGCATCGAGGAGATCAGCGCCGGCTCGGTTGCGCCACGCGAATTTCTCCATGCCAACGGCAGGACGATGATGTTCTCGGTGACGGCATTGTCCGGCGGCAAGCGGCTGTTGACCTACTACGACGTCTCCGAGCTCAAGCGTCGCGACGCAGAGATCGAGAGTGCCAACGCCAAAATTACGGAGACCTTCGCCAATCTTCGCACGATGGTCGACCAGATGCCGATCGGCGTGCTCGTCCTTGATGCGGACATGCGCGCGGAGGTGATCAACCGCGCCTTCTATGATTTCTGGGAAATCGATCCCCGACGCGCCGGCATCGGCTGCGGCTTCCGCGAACTGATGCAGGCCAGCCGCGATATGGACCCGTACGGTGCTGACGATGCCGAATGGCAGGGCCACATCGCCGAGCGCGAAGCAGAAATCTCGGCCGGCCTGGTGGGCTCCAGGCAATTGCCACGCAATGACGGCCGTACGCTGATTGCATCGCTGGCGCCGCTCGCCGGCGGCAAAAGGCTGATCTCCTATGTCGACGTCACCAACATGAAAGATCGCGAGGCTGAACTCGCCCTAGCGTTGGAGAAATCGCGGCTGGCCGAGGCGGTGATCAACGGCGTCAAGGATCCGATCTTCGTCAAGGACGACAATCTGCGTTTCGTCTTCGTCAATGAGGCGTTTTCGGCACTGTTCGGACAGAGCCCGCAAGCGATGCTGGGCAGGCCCGGCGGCGACTTCCTCAAGCAAAAGGACGCCGCCCAATTCGAAGACAGCGAACGCGCCGTGCTGGCGACCGGCACGCCCTACGAGGTCGAGGAGACTTTCGACGCCGAGGGCGCCAGCCGCTCGCGCATCGTGCGCAAGAACCGCGTCGGCATGCCCAGCGGCCGCAACTATGTCGCCGGTTTCCTGTTCGACATCTCCGACATGAAGCGCCGCGAGACCGAAGCCGAGGACGCCCGCAAGAACCTCACCACGGTGCTGGAGTCGCTGCCGGCGGCCGTCATCATCTATGACCGCGACGACAAGTTCGTCTTTGCAAACCGCAAGCTGCAGGACACGCTGCCGGAGCTGAAACCGGCATGGCAGCCCGGCCGCAGCTTCCGCGAGGCCCTGGAACTCGGACATTCGGTCGGCTATTTCCGATCGAGCGGCGATCGAGAAATCGATAGGCTCTATGAAGGCGACCCCGATGTCTGGCTCAATGCCATCCTCGCCCGCTATCGCCTGCCCAACTCGTCCTATGAGCGCCTCAATGCGGACGGCCGCTGGTATCAGGTCTACGATATGCGCACCGAGGACGGCACCTTCATCGGCGTGCGCGTCGACATCTCGGAGATCAAGAGCCGCGAAAAGGCGCTGCAGGAAAGCATGCGCCAGATCGACCTGTTCCGCCACGTCATGGACGAACTGCCGGTCGCCGCCTTCATCAAGGCGCAGGATCTGAGCATGGAATTCGTCAACAAGGCCTGGTGCGCGCTGACCGGCATCCCCAAGGAGGAAGTCATCGGCCGGACCGATCTCCAGCTTTTCGGCATCGACGACGCCGAAACCTACACCCATGACGACACCGAGGTCGTCGTCACCGGCCGCGGCCGCGAGATCGAGGAGCCCGTTACCCATCGCGACGGCACGGTGCGGCAATTGATGACGCGCAAGAGCCGGCTGGTGGCGCTCGATGGGTCGGTGCACCTTGTCGGCTCCAGCACCGACATCACCGACGTCAAGGCGCGCGAGCAGGCGCTGGAAGAGAGCATGCGCGAGAACGAGGTGTTCCGCAATCTCATCGACAACGTGCCGGTGTCGATCTACGCCAAGCGCTCCGACCTCAGGCAGTTCTACGTCAACAAGGGCTGGTGCGACCTCACCGGCCTCCGCAGGGAAGACGCGATCGGCAAGACGGACATCGAGATTTTCGGCGAAGACGGCGAAGCCTTCGTCAACAGCGATCTCGCCGTGCTGCGCACAGGCGATACACAGGAGATCGAGGAAACGGTGACGCTTGCCGACGGCAGCGTGCGCCACCAGTTCGCCCGCAAGGGCGCGATGATCGCGTCCGACGGTTCGCTCTATCTGATTGGGTCGACCACCGACATCACCGAACTGAAGCTGCGCGAGGCCGAACTGCGCGAGGCGCGCCAGCGCGCCGTGCTGGCCGACCGCGCCAAGTCGGAATTCCTGGCCAATATGAGCCACGAGATCCGCACGCCGATGAACGGCGTACTCGGCATGGCCGAGTTGCTGGCCAAATCCGACCTCGATCCCAAGCAGAAGACGTTCACCGATATCATCGTCAAGTCGGGTAACGCGCTCTTGACCATCATCAACGACATACTGGACTTCTCCAAGATCGATGCCGGACAGCTGGTGCTCGACCCTGCGCCCTTCAACCTGCCCGAAGCGATCGAGGATGTGGCGACGCTGATATCGACGCGCGCCAAGGAGAAGGACCTCGAGCTCATCGTGCGCGTCGAGCCGGGCCTGGAAAGCCTGTTCGTCGGCGATGTCGGTCGCGTCAGGCAGATCGTCACCAATCTGGTCGGCAACGCGGTGAAGTTTACCGACGAAGGCCACGTGCTGGTCGACGTGACCGGACAAAGGGGGCCGACGGGGACAAAGCTTACCGTTTCGGTCACCGACACCGGCATCGGCATTCCGCAGCAGAAACTGAAGCTCGTCTTCGAAAAATTCAGTCAGGCCGACACCTCGTCGACCAGACGCCACGAAGGCACAGGGCTCGGGCTCGCCATCACCTCGCGGCTGGTCGAGTTGATGGGCGGCGAGATCGGTGTCGAGAGCGCCGAAGGCAAGGGCTCGACCTTCTGGTTCACCGTGACATTGCCCAGGGCCGAGGAACAGACCGGACGGCGGATCATGCCGGTCGACGTGACCGGCTCACGGGTGCTGATCGTCGACGACAATGCCGTCAACCGATCGATCCTGAGCGAGCAGATGGCGTCATGGACCTTCGATTCCTGCGCCGCCGAAAGCGGACCCGAAGGGCTCAAGGTGCTGGTCGCCGCGGCTGCCTACGGCGTGCCGGTCGACTGCGTCGTGCTCGATTATCAGATGCCGGGGATGAGCGGCGCCGAAATGGCGCGCGTCGTGCGCAACACCGCAGGGCTGGCCGACACGCCGATCATCATGCTGACCTCGGTCGACCAGTCGCTCGCCAACACCAGCTATCGCGATCTCGGCATCGACGCCCAGCTGATCAAGCCGGCGCGTTCCTCGGTGCTTCTGGAAACGCTGGTCGCCACCATCCAGCGGCACCATCACAATATCACGGACGGCCGTGTGCTGCCGGCGGCAAGCAGCGGTTCCGGCGGCGGCAGGAACGAACCGTCGCCGGCAAAGCCGCCGCTCGCTGCATCGGAACGCGCCTTGCTGCAACCGCCGCCGGTTCGTGCCCGCGCCCGGGCCGCCGGGGATGAACGCCGGCTCGACATTCTCGTTGCCGAGGACAATGAGGTGAACCAGATGGTGTTCACCCAGATAATCGGCGAAACCGGCTACAGTTTCGAAATCGTCGGCAACGGCCGCAAGGCGCTCGACGCCTTCGGCCGGCTTAATCCGCGCATGATCCTGATGGACGTCTCGATGCCGGAGATGAACGGGCTCGAGGCCACCGCCGCAATTCGCCGGCTGGAAGAACATACGGGTATGCATATCCCGATCGTCGGCGTCACCGCGCATGCCTTGAAGGGCGACCGTGAGCGCTGCCTGGAAGCCGGCATGGACGACTATCTGCCCAAGCCGATCAGCCCCAGGGCGCTGCTCGAAAAGGTCGAGCGCTGGGTCGGCATATCAGGCGAAGCCCAACGAGACGCTGGATAGCAACCTGCGGCGCCGCCGGGATTCGGCCGCGCCGCAACAGCCAAGGATATGGTGCGATCGCACCATATCAAAGCTGGCGCCCAGTCAGGACAATGGTCGCAACGAAACCGCTCATTCAGTTACGGGCGGGAGCAAGCGACCGCCGACAAGAAACAGCGTCGAATCTACCCCAACGGACCTGTTTTTGGCGATGGCTCGGCCAAGATTCGCTCTGGTCACGGGCAACGCGCTCCCGTCCGGTTTTTCTTTCTCGGCATCGCGGCCTGCGGTGTGCCGGGACTTGATGCCAGCACGAATTGCGCAAGCGTCTGATTCCAGCGGCAACTTCCATTCCCACAAACCGGCTTAAAGGGTGCGGCCCACAAGACGTCTGTGCGACGTTACCGGGCTGACACGAAACTGTCATGCGACTGTAATAATCGAAGGCTATTGGCCTCAGCGGGCGCCGGTTTGAAGAGGGCGCCAAGAGACCATCTTCCGAACAGGAGCAGGCCACATGAAGAAATTCCTCGTTACGGCATCGGCCGTGGCGGTAGCGTTCGCCGCATCGTCCGGTGTCGCCGCTGCGCGTGACCAGATCCAGGTCGCCGGTTCGTCGACCGTGCTGCCTTACGCCAAGATCGTCGCCGAGCAGTTCGGCGAAACCTTCACCAACTTCAAGACCCCGGTGGTCGAGTCCGGCGGCAGCGGCGCCGGCATCAAGGAGTTCTGCAAGGGCGTCGGCGAAGACACGATCGACATCGCCAACTCCTCGCGCCCGATCAAGAAGGACGAGCTGAAGTCCTGCGCCGACGCCGGCGTCAAGGACGTCCAGGAAGTCCGCATCGGCTATGACGGCATCGTCTTTGCCACCGACATCAAGGGTCCGGACTGGGCGCTGGCTCCCGCCGACATCTACAAGGCGCTCGCCGCCAAGCTGGTGGTCGACGGCAAGCTGGTCGACAACCCGAACACCAAGTGGAACCAGGTCAATCCGAAGCTGCCCGACTGGGATATCGCCGCCTATATCCCGGGTGAGAAGCACGGCACCCGTGAAGTGTTCGAGACCAAGCTGCTCGACGCCGGCTGCGACAAGGCCGCTTTGAAGGCTGCCGGCATCGCCGACGACAAGGAAATCGGCAAGACCTGCATCGCCATCCGCAAAGACGGCAAGGCTGTCGACATTGACGGCGACTACACCGAGACGCTGGCCCGCATCGACTCCAACAAGACCGGCGTTGGCGTGTTCGGCCTCGCCTTCTACGAGAACAATGCCGACAAGCTGAAGGTCGCTACCGTGGAAGGCATCGTGCCTTCGACGCAGACCATCGCCGATGGCACGTACCCCGTGTCGCGGCCGTTGTTCTTCTACGTCAAGAAGGCGCATCTGGGCGTCGTTCCCGGCCTCAAGGAATATGTCGAGTTCTTCCTTGATGACCAGATGATCGGCCCGGAAAGCCCGCTCGCCCAGTACGGCCTGGTTTCCGCTCCCGACGCCGAACGTCAGGGCCAGCGCGACGCCTTCACCGCTGGAAAGACAATGTAATCAACGGACGGATCAGGGCGCGGATGAACTCCGCGCCCTGACTTCGCCGCTTGCCGCAACGGCTGCGGCGATCTGAATTTTCCCTGGGGTGGGTTATGTCGTCCTTGCTCGTACTCGCCATAGTCATCGCCATAGGCGTGGTCGCTTTTGTGGTCGGCCGCCAGCGCGCCGCGGCGCAGGATACCGGCAAGGTCAAGCCGCATTCGCGCGCGCATTATCATGGCTGGTGGGCCTTTCTGCTCGCGGTCCTGCCTGCCGTCCTTTTGCTCGCCGTCTGGGATATCGGCTCTTCCTTCTATCTCGACCGGCATATCCATGCCGCTTTGCCCGAGCGCACCGCCGACACAAAGGTGGCCAGCGAAGCGCTCGACGCCAGCCTGGTGAAGAGCCTGGCCAAGGGCCTGCGCCGGCTCGATGGCGATACCGCACTTCCCGCTACTTTCGCCGAATTGCAGCCGCTGCTCGCCGCCAAGGGCGTGGCACTGGCCAGCGACACCCAGGACTATATGATCCCGATCGCGGTCGAGGCGAACCAGGTCCAGGACCGGCTCGGCCTGTTCAGCGCCGTGCTGACCTTCGCGCTGTCGGTCGCCGGCGCCTTCTATGCGCTGAGGCAGATCGCGCCGCGCGCCAGGGCGCGCAACAATGTCGAGAAGCTGATGCTGTGGGGGCTGCTTGCGGCCTCGACCATCGCCATCCTGACCACGGTCGGCATCGTGCTGTCGATGCTGTTCCAGACCATCACCTTCTTCGAGAGCGTGTCGCCGATGAGCTTCTTCTTCGGCACGGTGTGGGATCCGCGTTTCGCCGCCGCCGGTTCCGGCGGCAGCCAGGGTCAGTTCGGCCTGATCCCGCTTCTTGCCGGCACGCTCTACATCGCCGCCGTCGCCCTTCTGGTGGCAGTGCCGGTCGGGCTGATGTCGGCGGTCTACATGTCCGAATATGCCTCGCGCGGTGTGCGCTCGGTGGTCAAGCCGGCGTTGGAACTGCTGGCCGGCATTCCGACCATCGTCTACGGCATCTTCGCCGTTGTCACGCTCGGACCGTTCTTGCGCGACCTGTCGGCGGCACTCACCGGCGGCTCGCCCTTCATCCAGGGCCAGAGCATCTTCACCGCCGGTCTGGTGATGGGCGTCATGCTGATCCCGGTCGTGTCCTCTTTGTCCGACGACATCATCACCGCGGTGCCGCGCGCAATGCGTGACGGCTCGCTCGGCCTCGGCGCCACGCGCTCCGAGACGATCAAGCGGGTGATCCTGCCGGCGGCACTGCCCGGCATCGTCGGCGCCATCCTGTTGACGGCGTCGCGCGCCATCGGCGAGACGATGATCGTCGTGCTGGCGGCGGGCGTCGCCGCCAATCTGACGGCCAATCCGTTCGAGGCGATGACGACCATCACCGTCAAGATCGTCAACCAGCTGACCGGCGATCTCGAGTTCAACTCGCCGCAGACGCTGGTCGCCTTCGCGCTCGGCCTGACGCTGTTCGCGCTGACGCTGGTGATGAACATCGTCGCCCTCTACATCGTGCGCAAGTACCGGGAGCAGTACGAATGACCGACATCCCCCTGGACACGATGGCGGGTGCCGTCGCGCGTCCGCGCCGCGACATCGGGCTGAAGGCGCGCTATGCCGCCGAACGCCGGTTCCGCATCTATGGCGTGATTGCGATCTCGGTCGGCCTGGCGTTCCTGGCCATCATGCTGATCACCATCGTCTCGAAAGGCTACACCGCCTTCTGGCAGACGACGGTGACGCTTCCGATCACCTTCGATGAGAAGGTCATCGACCCCTCGAACAAGCGTGCCACAGACCCGAATGTGCTGATCAAGGCGAACTATCCCAAGCTCGCCGAAAACGCGCTGGTGGCCAAGCTCGGCATCGATCCGGCCAACAAGCCGATGATGCTGAAGCTCAAGGGCTTCCTGTCGGAAGGCGCGCGGGTCCAGCTGCGCGACATCCTCTCCGCCGATCCCTCGGTGATCGGCACGACGCGCGATGTCGACATCCTGGCTGCCGCCAATCTCGACTCGGCCTTCAAGGGCCAGATCGACCTCGGCGTCGATGAAGCGCGCCGCAAGGTGTCCAACCAGCAGATCGACTGGATGAACAAACTCAAGGCCGACGGCGTGATGGCCGAGCATTTCAACACCGGCCTGTTCACCTATGGCGCCTCCAGCCGGCCCGAAACGTCGGGCATGGGCGTGGCGATCATCGGCTCGTTCTACATGATGGTGATCGTGCTGTTGCTGGCGCTGCCGATCGGCGTCGCCGCCTCGATCTATCTCGAGGAATTCGCCAAGAAGAACCGCTTCACCGACCTGATCGAGGTCAACATCAACAATCTGGCGGCTGTGCCGTCGATCGTCTTCGGCCTGCTCGGCCTTGCCGTGTTCATCAACTTCCTCGGCATGCCGCGCTCAGCTTCCTTCGTCGGCGGCCTGGTGCTGACGCTGATGACGCTGCCGACCATCATCATCGCCACGCGCGCCGCCCTTGCCGCGGTGCCGCCGTCGATCCGCTCGGCAGCGCTCGGGCTCGGCGCCTCCAAGATGCAGATGGTGTTCCACCACATCCTGCCGCTTGCCGCCCCAGGCATCCTTACCGGCACCATCATCGGCCTGGCGCGTGCGCTCGGCGAGACAGCACCGCTGCTCTTGATCGGCATGGTCGCTTTCGTCGCCGATTATCCGACGACGCCTTTCGATCCGGCGACCGCGCTGCCGGTGCAGATCTACATGTGGGCAAACGAGGCTGAGCGCGCTTTTGTCGAGCGCATGTCCGGCGCCATCATCATCCTGCTCGTCTTCCTCATGGCCATGAACATCACCGCGATCGTGCTTCGGCGCCGGTTCGAGCGGCGCTGGTAGAAAAAAGGCAATTTGGTATGAACATCATGACCGAACAGTCCCTTGAGAATGCAGTGGGCGACAAAATGAACGCCAAGTCGAACGAAGTCATCAAGATGCGCGGCGACAAGGTCGGCGTCTTCTACGGCGAGAAGCAGGCGTTGTTCGACGTCAATCTCGACGTCCGCCAGAACCAGGTGACGGCGCTGATCGGCCCGTCCGGCTGCGGCAAGTCGACCTTCCTGCGCTGCCTCAACCGCATGAACGACACCATCGATTCGGCGCGGGTGACCGGCAAGATCACGCTCGATGAAGACGACATCTACGACAAGAACATCGATGTCGTCGAACTGCGCGCCCGCGTCGGCATGGTGTTCCAGAAACCCAACCCGTTCCCGAAGTCGATCTACGAGAACGTCGCCTACGGCCCGCGCATCCATGGGCTGGCCAAGCGCAAGTCCGACATGGACCAGATCGTCGAGCAGAGCCTGAAGAAGGCTGCGATCTGGAACGAGGTCAAGGACCGCCTGCAGGAGCCCGGCACCGGCCTGTCCGGCGGCCAGCAGCAGCGCCTGTGCATCGCGCGCGCCATCGCCGTGTCGCCGGAGGTGATCCTGATGGACGAGCCCTGCTCGGCGCTCGATCCGATCGCCACCGCCCGTGTCGAGGAGCTGATCGACGAACTGCGCCAGAACTACACGATCGTCATCGTCACCCACTCGATGCAGCAGGCGGCGCGCGTGTCGCAGCGCACGGCGATGTTCCATCTCGGCTATCTCGTCGAGGAGGGCGCCACCGACAAGATGTTCACCAACCCCGACGACAAGCGCACCCAGGACTACATTACCGGCCGCTTCGGCTGAGCCGTCCGGCGGGTGAATTTTCAGGCACGAGGACCAAGATCATGGGTGAACATACCGTCGCCTCCTTCGATGAAGAGCTCGGGCAGATCAGCAAGCTGATCCGCGACATGGGCGATCTGGCAGGCTCGATGGTCAGCGGCTCGACCAGGGCGCTGCTCAATTCGGACAATGCGCTGGCACAGCGTGTCGTTTCCGACGACGCCATCATGGATGCGCGCCAGCGCGAACTGGACGACCGCGCCATCACGCTGATCGCCAAGCGCCAGCCGATGGCCAACGATCTGCGCGCCGTGGTCGGCTCGATCCGCATGGCCGGCGACCTCGAGCGCATCGGCGATCTCGCCAAGAACATCGCCAAACGCGTCGGCACCGTGGGCTTGAGCGTCACGCCGCGCGACCTCTCGCACTCCATCGATGCCATGGCGCAGCTGGTGCTGATCCAGGTGCAAGGCGTCGTCGAGGAATATGCCGCCACCGATGCGGCAGCTCTTGCAAAACTCAGGAATGACGACGAGCGCATCGACGTCAAATACACGTCCGTGTTTCGTGAGCTCTTGACCTACATGATGGAAGACCCTCGCAACATCACCGCCTGCACGCATCTCTTGTTCTGCGCCAAGAATCTTGAGCGCATCGGCGATCATGTCACCAACATCGCCGAAAATGCGTATTATGTGCTGACCGGCCAGCAATTGCCCGCCAATCGTCCGAAGCAGGACGAGACGGCGATGGCCACGCCGGCCTGATGAGGGTGAACTGCCTATGATCGCGCCACGCATCATGGTCGTGGAGGACGAGGAGCCGCTAGGCGTGCTCCTCCGCTACAACCTCGAATCCGAAGGCTATCACGTCGAGGTGGTGACACGCGGCGACGAGGCCGAGATCCGCCTGCAGGAAAACGTGCCCGATCTCCTGGTGCTCGACTGGATGGTGCCCGCTGTTTCCGGCATCGAGCTCTGCCGGCGGCTTAGAGTGCGGCCCGAAACCGAGCGGCTGCCGATCATCATGCTGACCGCGCGCAGTGAGGAAAGCGATCGCGTGCGCGGCCTGTCCACCGGTGCCGACGACTATCTGGTCAAGCCATTCTCGACGCCGGAGTTCATGGCGCGCGTGAAGGCGCTGCTGCGCCGGGCCAAGCCGGAAGTGCTGTCCAGCGTGCTCAAGGTCGGCGACATCGTGCTCGACCGCGAGTCGCACCGTGTCTACCGCAAGAAGAGCGAGATCAGGCTCGGACCGACCGAGTTCCGGCTGCTCGAATTCATGATGCGCCATCCCGGCCGCGTGTTCTCGCGCAGCCAGCTGCTCGACAATGTCTGGGGCGAGACGATCTACATCGACGAGCGAACCGTCGACGTCCATGTCGGGCGCTTACGCAAAGCGGTCAACAACGGCCGCATGCCGGATGTCATCCGTACCATTCGCGGCGCCGGCTACGCGATCAGGGAAGACTAGGATGCTGCGCGTCGCGCCGTTGCCGGCCATTCAGGCGACATGCTTGCCGGATTTCGCCTGAATGCCCGGCGCGAAAATCTCCTGATCGACGAAGCCGAGCGCGCGCATGGCACAGCCTTCGCGGATCAGCGGCAGCTCGTTGGGCTCGGTGTCGAAGGAGATCGACTTCGAGTGCTGGCCGCCGGCGGTCTGGGCGATCGCTTCGCGCAATGCCGGCTCGATCAGGTCGAAGGCGGCGGCGCTGACGCCAACCATGGCGACAGGCGCCGGGTCGATCAGCGCAAACAGGCTGCCGAGGCCGAAGCCGAGCGCCTCACCGGCCTTGCGATAGGCTTCGCGCTCCGGGCCATCGGTTTCGCGGGCGCGCGCGGCGAGTGCGCGCATATCAGCGTCGCCGATATCGACCGGCTCGGCATCTTCGCTCATCATTTTGGCGCTGCGCCAGATGGCGTAGTTTCCGGCATAGGCCTCGACGCAGCCGCGCCGCCCGCAGCGGCAGAGCGCGCCGCCCGGACGGTGGATCATGTGGCCGAACTCGCCGCCCGAGGAATGGGTGCCGGTGAACAGTTCGCCTTTCAGCACCAGCCCCATGCCGATGCCGTGCGACAAGAGGATCGCGATGAAATTGTCGCGGTAGCGCTCGGGCTGGCGCCATTGCAGGGCCACCGCCATCATATTGCAGTCGTTCTCCATGGTGGCAGGAATGCCGAATTCCGCTTCCAACATGTCGGCGAAGGCAATGTCGGTCAGTGGCGTGATTGGCGACCACAGCATGGCCCGCGCCTGCGAATCGGTGATGCCCTGGATGCCCATGGCAATGCGGGCGATGCTCTGGACATCGAGGTCCGGGTCCGCGAGACGCCGCCCGACGATTGCTACGCATTCGCCGATCAGCTCGTCGCGCGGCATGGTCAGCGTGTCGAGCCGGCGCTGTTCTTCCGCGACCACCTGGCCGGCATAGTCGATGACGGTGACGGAGAGGAAGTTCAGCGACAGCACCACGGTCATGACCGCCGCCGCTTCCGGGTTGAGGCCAAGGCCGACCTGCGGCCGGCCGCGTTTCAGCGAGCCGGTCTCGCCAGGCTTGCCTTCAATCAGGATGCCTTCTTGAATTAGATCAGACGAGATTGCCGATATCGTCGAATGGCTGAGGCCGGTGGTCGCCGCAATCTCGGTCCGCGACGGCTGGCCGGCCCGGCGCACGGCCGAAATCACCATCGCACGGTTGCGACGGCGCAGATCGTCGTGGCGGATCCCAACCGACATTTGTTTTCCTCCCGGCCTCCTCGCGCCTCATGATAGTGAAGGCGTTCGACGGCACCAGCCAAATATTGGCAGACGCCGGCAGCCCTGTCATTGTTTATTGCGGAGCTCGAAAAAATTCGGCAACGCCATCAGAATCCATCATAATCGATGTTGACAGTGCCTTATCATTGAACCAGTATTTTTTCGAGGCTCGAAAAAATGGAGCCTCTTTGTGCAGGCCTTCGGGCCGGTTTTGTCGCGCCGTGGGCGGCGCAGGGAGGGTTATAATGAACAGATTTGCAGCCGCCATGCTGGCGGGTGTCGCCATGTCGCTGGCGCTGATGTCGGTCGCGCAGGCGAAGGACAAGGTCATCGGCGTGTCGTGGTCGAACTTCCAGGAAGAGCGCTGGAAGACCGACGAGGCGGCGATGAAAACGGCGATCGAAGCCGCCGGCGACAAGTACATTTCGGCCGACGCGCAGTCCAATCCCGGCAAGCAGCTGACCGACGTCGAAAGCCTGATCTCGCAGGGCGCCAACTCGCTGATCATCTTGGCGCAGGACGCCTCGGCCATCGGCCCGGCGGTGCAGAAGGCGCTGGACGAAGGCATTCCGGTCGTCGGCTATGATCGCCTGATCGAGAACAAGGACGTCTTCTACCTGACCTTCGACAACAAGGAAGTCGGCCGCATGCAGGCCCGCGAAGTGTTCAAGGCGAAGCCCGAAGGCAACTATGTCTTCATCAAGGGCTCGGGCTCGGATCCGAATGCCGATTTCCTGTTCTCGGGCTCAATGGAAGTGCTCAAGGAAGCCATCGACTCGGGCAAGATCAAGAATGTCGGCGAGGCCTATACCGATGGCTGGCTGCCGGCCAACGCCCAGAAGAACATGGAACAGTTCCTGACCGCCAATGACAACAAGGTCGATGCCGTGGTTGCGGCCAATGACGGCACCGCCGGCGGCGTTGTCGCCGCGCTGACGGCGCAGGGCCTTGCCGGAACGGTTCCGGTCTCGGGCCAGGACGGCGACCATGCCGCCCTGAACCGCATCGCGCTCGGCACGCAGACGGTGTCGGTGTGGAAAGACGCGCGCGAACTCGGCAAGAACGCCGCCGAGATCGCCTCGCAGCTTGCCGATGGCAAGAAGACGGGCGACATTGCCGGCGCCAAGGACTTCACCACGCCTGGCGGCAACACCGTCAAGTCGCTGTTCCTGACCCCCGTCGCGATCACCAAGGACAACCTCAACGTCGTCATCGACGCCGGCTGGATCAAGAAGGACGAAGTCTGCACAGGCGTCGCCGCCGGCAGCGTCGCGGCTTGCAACTGATCTCGACGACTTGAAGAAATGAGGCGCCGCCGGGGGGGACCCGCCGGGGTTTTTGGTAGAGGATATTTTTTTTTAGCCCAAGGGGGGCCAAATGATGGGGGTGGGGGGGGCGGCGCCCCCCCCCGCCAGGCCCGGGGGG